>JANLXF010000134.1:0-2510 GCA_031364965.1 Actinomycetes bacterium
GAGAAGGCCGTCGTGACCGAGGAGATGTTCACCAAGGGTCTGGTCCCCGGCGAGCTCACGCCCGAGGTCGACCAGCTGTGGCTGAACGCCTGGAACGAGATCCAGGCGGGCGGCGGCTAGCCGGGGTGGAGACCACCACGCCGCCGGGAACGGAACGGAGACGGGGCTGGAGAGGGAACGCCGACCAGCGTTCCGGGGCGTGGTATCCGCGGTGGTACTGGCCCTCGTTCACCGGACCCGGGACGCTCTGGCTCGTGTTCCTATTCGTGCTGCCCTTCTACACGGTGCTCTCGGTCGCGTTCGGCACGGTCGAGCCGTTCTTCCGGACGCCGCTGCCCGTGTATCAGCCGTGGTACTGGAGCTTCGCGACGTTCAGCACGACGCTCGAGAAGCTCTACGTGTCGCCGGCGATCTACCAACCGGCATTGATCAGAACGTTCACGTACGTGTTCGCGGCGAGCCTCATCTGCCTGGTGATCGGCTACGCCGTCGCGTACTACGCGGCTCGGTTCGCGGGCAAGTACCGCGTGCTGGTCCTGGTGCTGCTGGTGGCGCCCTTCTGGATCAGCTACCTGATGCGGATCTACGCATGGCAGTCGCTCCTGCAGCCCGACGGGTACGTCAACGACATCCTCCAGGCGCTCCATCTGGTGAGCTCACCCGTTCTCTGGCTCTCGGGCAAACCCGTCACGGTGATCCTCGGGCTCGTCTACGGCTATATCCCGTTCATGATCCTGCCGCTCTACGGTTCCCTGGACCGGATCGAGGCGAGCATGCTCGAGGCCGGACGTGACCTGGGCGCGAGCCCGTCGCAGACGTTCCGGCGGGTGACGCTCCCGCTCTCGAAGCCCGCGATCCTCGCGGGGCTCGTGATCGTGGCGCTGCCGATGTTCGGGGACTATTACACGAGCAACCTGCTGGGGACGCAGCAGACGTCGATGTTCGGCAACCTGATCGACACCTCGGTGTATCAGGCCGGCCAGGGTCCCGAAGCCGGGTCGTTGGTGTTGATCCTGATGGCGATCGTGATCGCCCCGATGCTCTACTACCTGCGCGAGACGCGTCGCGCCGCGGAGCGCGCATGAGCTCGGCCACGCTGGTGCCGCCGACCCCGGCCGCCTCGACCGGGTCCCGCATCCGAGGCTGGCGGAAGAACCCGTGGCGCCGGCCGCGGTTCCTCCAGGCGATCACGGTCGGCTACCTGCTGTGGTCGCTGATCCCGGTCGCGATCGCGGTGGTCTTCTCGTTCAACTCAGGACGTTCGCGCAGCACCTGGCAGGGCGCCTCCCTGCGTTGGTGGAACGGCGATCCGTTCGATTCCCTGTTCCACGACCCCACCCTGCGGGCGGCCATGCTCCAGACCTTCAGGCTGTCGTTCCTGACCGTCTTGATCGCGGTCCCGATCGGGACCGCGTTCGCGATCGGCATCGACCGGTGGCACGGACGGCCCGCCCGGCCCGCGAACTTCGTGATGCTGCTGTCCTTCGTGGTCCCCGAGATGATCCTCGGCGTCTCGCTCTTCCTGCTGTTCACGAACCTGTTCAAGAACCTCGTGCCGCTCGGCACCACGGCGCAGATCCTGGGCTTGGCGACGTTCCAGATGTCCTATCCCGTCATCATCGTGCGGGCGAGATTGCTCTCGATCGGGCCCGAGTACGAGGAAGCCGCCATGGACCTGGGGGCGAAGCCGGGGCAGTCGATCAGGCGCGTGCTGCTCCCGCTCCTATCGCCGGCGATCCTCGCGAGCGTCGCCGTGGTCTTCGCGGACTCGGTCGACGACTTCGTGATCGTGCGGTACCTGTCGGGACCGGCCAACAGCGAGCCGCTCTCCGTGAAGATCTACTCCGCGGCGAGGTCGTCGCCGACCCCCGCCGTGAACGCGGCGGCCACCGTCATGCTGATGGCGACCCTCGCGATGATCATCGTCGGCTATCTGGTCTATCGGCGGTTCGCGCGGGGCACCGGCGACGCGGGCGACATGGCGAGCTTCACCCAGCTGTAGAAGGGAACGAGGCCCCGCGGTGCGGGCCACGCGGTGGCGGTCAGGCTTCTTCGAGTTCGCCGCTCGCCATGACGGCGGTCCCGGCATCGGGCAGCACGCGGAGCGCTTCGCGGGGGAAATGCGCCGTAACGGAGGCACCCGAGGCGAACGGCAGGGCGTCGCCCTCGTTCTGCTGCCAGGACTGGATCGTCTGGCCGGCGGCCAGGTGCAGGATCACCTGCAAGACGGAGCCTACGTAGACGACGCGTTCGACGATCGCCGGCACGTGGTTCTCGCCGGTCGTGCCCTGGGGGAGCAGCTCGACGCGCTCGGGACGGATCGTGACCTTGGCCGCCCCGACGGTGTCGGCCTCGCCCTGGCCGGCCACCAGGTCGAACTCGCCCAGGGACACCTTGCAGCCGCCGGCACCCGTGCCGGAGGCGGTGGCGTCCATCAGGTTGGACACGCCCAGGAAGTCGGCTACGTACGCGGTTGCGGGCTCCTCGTAGATCTCCTTGGGGGGACCGAC
>JANLXF010000141.1:0-3208 GCA_031364965.1 Actinomycetes bacterium
ACAACGGCGACCAGCCGGTGATCCGCGAGCTCCAGCGCGTGAGCTCGCCGGGCCTGCGGCGCTACGTCGGCGCGCGCGAGATCCCGCGCGTCAAGAACGGCCTCGGCATGGCGATCCTGTCCACGCCGAAGGGCCTCATGACCGACCGCGATGCCCGCTCCGCCCACATGGGCGGCGAGCTCGTGGCGCTGGTCTGGTAAGGGGCGGGCCATGTCGCGTATCGGCAAGAAGCCGGTTCCCATTCCCACCGGCGTCACCGCGGCCTTCAAGGACCGCGTGCTCACCGTGAAGGGACCGAAGGGCGAGCTCACCCGCACCTTCCATCCCGACATGATGCTGGCGGTCGAGGAGGGCAACGTGAACGTGACGCGCCCTTCGGACGAGGCCAGGCACAAGGCGCTGCACGGCCTGTCGCGCACCCTGGTGGCCAACATGGTCGAGGGCGTGACGAAGGGGTACGAGAAGGCGCTCGAGATCCAGGGCGTCGGCTACCGGGCGGAGACCAAGCCCTTCGGCCTGACGCTGATCGTGGGCTACTCGCACACGGTGGACTTCAAGGCGCCCAAGGGCATCACGCTGAAGGCGGAAACGCCGACGCTCGTCAAGGTGACGGGCGCGGACAAGGAGCTGGTGGGCCAGGTCGCCGCGAACATCCGCGACGTCCGCCCGCCGGAGCCGTACAAGGGCAAGGGCATCCGGTACCAGGGCGAGCAGGTTCGCCGCAAGGCCGGCAAGACGGGGGCCAAGTAAGTGAGAACGGTCAGAAAGCCCAAGACGGGCCGGGAGCTGCGCAAGCGGCGCCACCTGCGAGTGCGGAAGAAGGTCACCGGCACGCCGGAGCGGCCGCGCATGGTGATCTTCCGGTCGAACAAGCACATCTACGCGCACCTCGTGGACGACACGGCGAACCGGGTCCTCATGGGCCTCGCCGATGGATCCGAGGGCGTGGCGAAGCCCGAAGGCGGCAAGGGCGGCAAGGTCGCAAAGGGTTTCGCGGTCGGCGAGGCACTCGCCGCGAAGGCGAAAGAGGCGGGCATCTCGCGGGTCGTGTTCGACCGCGCGGGTTATGCCTATCACGGGCGCGTCAAGGCAATTGCCGAAGGCGCGCGCAAGGGCGGACTGGAGTTCTAGCATGGCGAACGAGGGACAGCAGGGCGGCGGCGGATCCGGCGGCGGGCCGGGTGGGCATCGCGGTGGCCAGGGCCGGGGCGGCCCGGGTCGGGGCGGACCGGGCGGCGGGCGTGACCGCGGCCGGGAGCGCGACAGCGACCAGGTCGAGAACGTCATCGCGATCAACCGCGTGGCCAAGGTCGTGAAGGGCGGCCGGCGCTTCAGCTTCAACGCGCTGGTGGCGGTCGGCGACGGCAACGGCAACGTGGGCGTCGCGACCGGCAAGGCCAACGAGGTCAGCGAAGCGGTGCGCAAGGCGGTCGACGCCGCGCGCCGCAAGATGCTCAAGGTGCCGCGCACCGGCCAGACGATCCCGCACGAGATCACCGGCAAGCACGGCGCCGGCAGCGTGTTCATGAAGCCGGCGGCCCCCGGGACCGGCGTCATCGCCGGCGGCCCGGTGCGCGCCGTGCTCGAGTGCGCCGGCATCCACGACATCCTGACCAAGAGCCTGGGCTCCAACAACCCGCACAACGTGGTTCGCGCGACGATGGACGGCCTGGCCCACCTCGTCACCGTCCAGCGGATCGCGCGCGAGCGCGGCATCGAGGTCGAGTCGATGGGTTACAAGGCGCGTCAGACGGAGGCGGCTCATGCCTGACAAGAAGAAGGGGCCAGGGACCGGGGGTCAGGGGTCGGGGAAAGCCGGCGGGAAGCTGCGGGTGAAGCAGAGCCGCAGCACCAGCGGGCGGCCCGCGCCGCACCGCCGCACCCTCATCGCGCTCGGCCTGCGCTACCACCAGCAGGTGATCGAGATCAACGACTCGCCCGCGATCCGCGGGATGCTGCACCAGGTGCGCCACCTCGTCGAGGTATCGCCCGCAGGGGAGAAGTAAATGAGCACCATCGAACCCGTGACGCTCGGCAACCTGAAGCCCACCAAAGGCTCGACCCAGTCCCGCAAGCGGATCGGCCGCGGTGTGGGCTCGGGGATCGGCAAGACGTCGGGCAAGGGTCACAAGGGTCACAAGGCCCGGGTGCGCGGCAACTCGCGCCCCGGCTTCGAGGGCGGCCAGATGCCGCTCATCCGGCGCGTCCCCAAGCGCGGCTTCCACAATCCTTCCAAGGTCACGGCCCAGACGGTGAACCTCAAGGCGCTGGGCGACTTCGCCGGCGGCGAGGTCACGGCCGCGAAGCTGGTCGGCGCCCGGCTGGTGGGCTACGTCGACCGGCCCATCAAGGTGCTGGGTGACGGCGACGCTCCGCAGGGCCTCGTCCTCAAGGGCCTCAAGGTTTCCGCCGCCGCGACGAAGAAGATCGAAGCGGCGGGCGGCCGGGTCGAGGCGTAGCGCGTGACGGCCCCCCGCAGCATTCCGAATCCGTTCGCGGTTCCGGAGCTCAAGGAGAAGATCCTTTTCACCTTGCTCTGCCTGCTGGTGTACCGGATCGGCGCGCACGTCGTGCTGCCGAACGTGAATTCGCAGGCCACGATCGACTTCTTCAAGAACCAGAACCAGACGCTGTTCGGGGTCTACAACCTCTTTGTGGGCGGCGCGCTCGCGAAGGGGACGGTGTTCGCCCTGGGCATCATGCCCTACATCTCGGCGAGCATCTTCTTCCAGATCCTGGGCGCCGTTTTCCCGACCATCGAGCGGCTCCAGAAGGAAGAGGAAGGCCGCAAGAAGATCACCCTGTGGACGCGCTACCTCACCATCGGCCTCGCCGCGGCGCAGGCCTGGGGCGTGGCCCTGTTCCTCGAGGGGTTGAGCGGCGCGGTCGCGAACCCCGGCTTCGGCTTCCGGCTGCTGACGGCGTTCTTCCTGACCACCGGCGCGATCTTCGTCATGTGGCTCGGCGAGCAGATCACCGAGCGCGGCCTCGGCAACGGCATGAGCCTCCTGATCTTCTTCTCGATCGTGGAGCGCATCCTGCCGGGCGTCCTGTCGCTGCCCGACTACCTCAAGACCGGCGCGCTGACGTTCTCGCGCCTGATCCTGTTCGTGGTGCTGATGCTGGGCGTGATCTGGGTGACGGTGGCGATTATCGTGGCCGCGCGGCGCATCCCGATCCAGATCCCGCGCAAGGTCATGGGCCGCGG
>JANLXF010000144.1:0-11333 GCA_031364965.1 Actinomycetes bacterium
CGCTCGGCACGCTCTGCGCCGAGGCAGGTGTGCCGAGCGCGGTCGACAACACGTTCGCTTCGCCGTACCTCTGCACGCCGGCGTCGTACGGGTTCGACTACGTGCTGCATTCCGCCACGAAGTACATCGGCGGACATCACGATCTGATCGGCGGCGTGGTCTGCTGCACGGAAGCGGGACGTGCGCGCCTGCGCGACACGGTGATCGACACCGGCGGAACGATGGCGCCGTTCGAGGCGTGGCTCTGTCTCCGCGGGCTGATGACCCTCGCGCTGCGGATGGACCGTCACACCGAGAACGCGATGCGGCTCTGCTCGTTCCTGGAGGCGCACCCGAAGGTCGAGCGGGTCTGGTACCCCGGGCTCGCCTCCCACCCGCAGCACGATCTGGCGGCGAGGCAGCTCCCGCGGGGCGCCGGGGGGATGTTCGCCCTCGAGGTCGCGGGCGGGGTGGCCGGCGGTCAGGCGTTCTGTGACGCGCTCGAGCTGGCATGGGTGGCCACGAGCCTGGGCGGCACCCACACGCTGGTCGGCCACGCGGCCTCGACCACGCATCGTCAGATGGCGCCCGAGGCGAGGCGCGCCGCGGGCATCGCCGATGGCCTGGTGCGCGTGAGCGCCGGCATCGAGGATGCCGACGACCTCGTCGCCGATCTCGCGCAGGCGCTGGAGCGCGTGTGAGCCGTCGCCGGGTCGCGGTGCTCTTCGGAGGACGATCCGCCGAGCACGAGATCTCGTGTATCTCGGCGCGGTCGGTGATCGATGCGCTCGATCCCGCGCACGTCCAGGTCGTCCCGATCGGGATCTCCAAGGACGGCCGCTGGCATCTGCTGCCCGGGCCTCCCGCCCTGCCGTCGGAGACCGGACGCATGCCTGCGATCGGCGCCGCCGACGGGACCGCGGTCGAGCTGTCGGCCGAGGGCGCCGCGCGCGCGATCGTCGCCGCCGACGGAACCCGCGAGCCGATCGACGTCGTGTTCCCGGTGCTGCACGGGCCCATGGGGGAGGACGGGGCGATCCAGGGGCTGCTCGAGCTCGCCGGCGTGCCCTACGTCGGCGCGGGGGTGCTCGGCTCCGCCGTCGGCATGGACAAGGCGGTGCAGAAGGTCCTGTTCGAGGCCGCCGGTCTCCCGGTCGCGCCCTGGGCCGTGGTCCGGGAGCCCGAGTGGGACGAGGACCCCGAGGGTGTGGGGGCGCGGGCCGAGGCCCTCGGCTTCCCCCTCTTCGTCAAGCCGGCGAACCTCGGGTCGTCCGTGGGCATCTCCAAGGCGCACGGGCACGAGGATCTCGGCCCCGCGCTCGCCGAGGCGTTCCGGTACTCGCGCAAGGCCGTCGTTGAACGCGGCGTTTCGCCGATCCGCGAGGTCGAGTGTGCGGTGCTCGGCAACGACGACCCGGTGGCCTCGGTCGTCGGCGAGATCGTGCCGCAGGGCCACGAGTTCTACGACTACGAGGCGAAGTACCTCGACGTCGACGGCGCCCGGCTGTTGATCCCCGCGGACCTGCCGCCCGCGGTGTCGGATCGGATCCAGCGCGCGGCCGTGACGGCGTTCCACGCGATCGAGTGCTGGGGGATGGCGCGGGTCGACTTCTTCGTCTCGGGCGAGGACCTGTGGATCAACGAGATCAACACGATCCCGGGATTCACGGCGATCTCGATGTATCCGAAGCTCTGGCAGGCGAGCGGGCTGTCCTACGCGGACCTGATCGAGCGGCTCCTCGACCTCGCCGTCGAACGGCACGACCTCGAGCGCGACAAGAGCGCCATCGCGCGCGAACTCGAAGGGTGACGAGGGCCGCGTGCTAGAGGTGCACGACCGGGCAGGTCAGGGTGCGCGTGATGCCCTCCACCGCCTGGATGCGCGCGACGACGAGCTTGCCGAGGTCGTCGACGGTCTTGGCCTCGGCTCGCACGATCACGTCGTAGGGACCGGTGACGTCTTCGGCCTCGGCGACGCCGCTGATCGCGCGGACCTCGGTCGCCACGGCGGCCGCCTTGCCGACCTCGGTCTGGATGAGGATGTACGCGTGCACCACCGGGAACCTCCTGCGCTCGTGAGGGCGCCATGCTAGTCGCGCCCGCGACACGGACGCAACGCGAGAGCGTTCGGGCGGTTGAAAGCCTCAGGTCGGGCGGGGCCGGCTCGACGCCCCGGTGGCATCATCGAGCCGTGTTCACCGATCGCGATGACGCGGGCCGCAAGCTGGCCGGCGGGATGCTCGGCCGGGTGGACGGTCCCACGGTCGTGCTCGCGATCCCGCGCGGCGGGGCCGTCGTCGCCCGGCCCGTGGCGGCCGCGCTGGGAGCGCCACTCGACGTGGTGGTGCCGCGCAAGCTCGGCGCGCCCGGTAACCCGGAGCTCGCGATCGGCGCCGTCGCCCCGGGCGTCCGGGTGCTCGACGATCGCCTGGTGCGCATGCTCGGCGTCGACGACGAGTACCTCACCGACGAGATCGCGCGTGCCGAGGCCGAGATCGGACGGCGGATGTCGACCTACCGACGGGATCGACCGCCGCCCGATCTCGCGGGTCGCACCGTGGTGGTGGTCGACGACGGCGTGGCGACGGGGGCCACGGCGATCGCCGCGCTCCGTTGGGCGAGGGCAGCCGGCGCGAGCCGGGTGCTCTTCGCGGCGCCCGTGGGACCGCCTGACGCGCTCGTGCGGTTGGGCGCTGCGTGCGACGAGGTCGTCCTCCTCGAGACGCCGGCGGGGTTCGGTTCCGTGGGCGAGTGGTACGAGCGCTTCGACCAGGTCTCCGACGAACAGGTCCGATCGGCGCTGGGCTCGTGAACCGCCTGGAGTGGGCCGTGGCCGCCGTGCTCGGCCTGGCGGGGCTCAGGTCGCTCGTGCATTGGATCCGCCGGCCGTTCGAGGGCACGGACGTCGCCGACCATCTCCTGTTCGCGGGGTTCGTCCTCGGTCGTGTCGGCAGCTGGTGGTCGCTCGCGGGGTTCTTCGCCTTGTCGGCGAATACCCGGAACCCCGACCCGCTCGGGGGCGGGGCCACGTTGGCGGGCCGGGCGTTCGTCGAGGAGTTCCGAGCGCGTGCGTGGTGGTACCCGCTCGTGGTGCTCGGCTTCCTGGCGGTGCAGTTCCTCGCGGGGTTCTTCCTGGGACGACGACCGGTCGACACGGTCGACGCGGTGGGTGCCGGGCCGCCGCGGGGGGTGTGAAGAACCTGCGGAGAGCCGGTGGCGGAACGGGCGGATCTGCGGAACGGTGATACAAGGAAGGCGTGGCATCTCGCACGCGTACCCGTCTCACGGCGATCGCCCTGGCGGCGACCGTCGTGCTGGGGGCCGCCGGGGTCTCCGCGGTCCGGGCGGGTGCGCCGTCCGAGCTCCCGCCGATCTCCCCGCGGGAGCTCCTGGCCTCGTCGATCGAGGCGGCCGCCACTCCGTTCTCGATCTCCGGTGACGTCACGAGCCGGATCGATACGGGGCTCCCCGACCTCCCCGGCACGCTGGGCGGCGCCGGGTCCGGGCTCGGCGGCCTCGCCACCGCGATCGTGGGCACGCAGCACTTCAAGGTGTGGCGTTCGCCCGACGGGGTGCGGGTCGCCCGCGTCACCGACTTGTCCGAGCAGCTCCTGGTCGCGAACCGCGACGAGGCGTGGTTCTGGGATTCGAACGGGATGGCGGCCGCGCGGCTCGATGTGGCCGCGCTGGCGGCGGGACGCTCCGCGGAGCCGGCATGGGCGGGCATCGCGGCCCCGACGCGCGCCGACCTCACCGGCTGGGTCGGGTCCGCGCTGCAGGCGCTCGCGCCCTACGCCGCGGTCTCGGTCGAGGGCACGGTCGAGGTCGCCGGCCGGCCCGCCTACGACCTCGTCCTCAGACCTGCGCCCGGGCCCACCCTTATCGGGCGGGTCGCGGTGGCGATCGACGCCCAGACCCGGCTCCCGCTCCGGTTCTCGGTCACGCCCACGACCTCTGACGACCCGGCCGTGGAGATCGGGTTCGACACGGTGTCCTTCGATCCGATCGATCCCGGGATGTTCGCGTTCGACCCGCCCGACGGGGCGAGGGTTTCGCATCCCACGACGCCGTGGGACGGCGCGTCCGATCCCACGACGTCGGCGCCGGGCCCCGGTCTTACGGCCCGCGACGTGATCACCTTCGGTTCGGGGTTCTCCTCGCGGGTCGCCGTCGAGCTGCCGGGCGGGCTGCCCGACGCGGCGCGCCCCTTGGTGCCGTACGCCGGTCCGCTCATGTCGGCGATCGTCGTCGAGCGCGGGGCAAGCACCTGGCTGCTGATCGGCCCGGTCCCCGTGGCGACGCTCGAGCAGGACGCCGACGGGCCGTTCCCCGCCCCGTGACCGCGCTCGTCGCGCGGGGTCTCACGAAGCGCTACGGCGAACACGCGGCGGTGGACGCGCTCGATCTGACCGTCGAACGGGGCGAACTGTTCGGGTTCCTGGGTCCCAACGGTGCCGGCAAGACGACGACGATCCGGATGGCGCTCGGGCTGGTGTTCCCGACGCAGGGCGAGGTCGAGCTGCTCGGGGAGCCGGTGACCCGTGACCGCGCGCCGCTTGCCCGGGTGGGCGCGCTCGTCGAGGAGCCGGCGTTCTGGCCCTATCTGTCGGGGCGGCGGAACCTGGAGTACGTCGCGTGCGCCGGCCGCGATCGCGCCGAGAACCGACGCCGGCTCGGCCGCGTCGACGAGACGCTCGCGGTCGTCGGGCTCACCGCGGCGGCCGGCAAACGGGTGAAGGCGTACAGCCAGGGGATGCGGCAGCGTCTGGGCCTGGCGCAGGCGCTCGTGGGCGCGCCCGACCTGCTGATGCTCGACGAACCGACGAACGGTCTCGACCCCACCGGGATGCGCGAGATGCGGCTGCTGCTGCGCCGGCTCGCCGACGAGGGGATCACGATCTTCGTCTCGAGCCATCTCCTGTCCGAGGTCGAGGCGATGTGCGACCGGGTGGGCGTGATGGCGAGCGGCCGGCTGGTGGCCGAGGGTCCGCCCGGGTCGCTGCGGGGCGCCGCCGACCGGGTGCGCGTGGAGGTCGACGACCTCGCCCGTGCCCGTGCGGCCGCCCTCGCGCTCCCGGGGGTGGCGGTCGACACGGACGGGCCGAGCCAGGGGGCGGGCTCCCTCACGATCTCCCTGGACGGGGTGGCGCCGGCAGACCTGAACGCCGCCCTGGTCGCCGCGGGGGTACGGGTCGCCGCGCTGGCCCCTCACCGCGACACCCTCGAAGACGTCTTCCTGCACCTCGTGGAGGGCGCCGATGTTCCGCGTTGAGCTGCTGAAGGCCGCGCGCCGGTGGCGGACGTGGCTCCTGGCCGCGGCGATCGGGGGGATCCCCGTCGTGATCGTGTTCGCGATCCGCGTATCGCCGCCGCAGCCGGGCGTGGCCGAGGACGCCCCGCCGTTCCTGTTCCAGATCGCGACGAACGGGCTGTACGCCGCGCTGACCGCGCTCGCGGTGGTCCAACCGTTCTTCCTGCCGCTCGCGACCGGGCTGTTCGCGGGCGACGCGATCGCCGGCGAGGCGCAGGGCGGGACCCTTCGCTATCTCCTCCTGCGCCCGGTCGGGCGAACCCGACTGGTGCTCTCGAAGTACGCCTCGGCGATCACGCTGCTCGGTGTGCTCGTGGCCGTCACGATCGTGAGCGGGGTCGTGGCTGGCGCCGTGGTCTTCGGGCTGGGGCCGATGCCGACGCTGTCGGGAACCTCGCTGTCCGTGGGTGAGGGGCTCGTGCGGATCGTGGGGAGCGGCGTGTACATGGTGCTTGCGCTCTCGGGGCTCGCGAGCATCGGCCTGTTGATCTCGACGCGCACGGACTCGGGCCCGGGCGCGACCGTGGCCACGATCGTGATCGCGATCGCGAGCCAGATCCTGGGGCAGATCCCGAGCTTGGACGTGATCCACGCGTACCTGCCGACCTACGGATGGATGGGCTTCACCGGGCTCTTCCGGTTCCCGGTCGACTGGGATCAGATGCGCGGCGGGCTGCTCATCAGCGCGGCGTACACGGCGGTGTGCCTGGGATCGGCGCTCTGGGGGTTCCGGCGCCGCGACGTCACCGCCTGAGACGGCGGCCCTCTCATGAAGGGCGGGGGCCGGAGGCACCCCGCCCTGGTACTGCGTCAGTCCGTCGGGCTAGCCGACGGCCTTGATGATCTCCTCCGACAGCTCGGGGAACTCCTGCAGGCGCGCGACGCGCTCGGCCTTGAGGCGCTCCACGATGGCCTCGTACTCGTCGGTGCGGCCCTGGCGCTCGTACAGCGTGCGGGGCTGCAGGAGCTCGGGGTCGTCGAACTCCGGCACCGCGCTCGCCACTTGATAGCCGAAGTCGGGGTCGCCGTCCCAGGTGATGGTCTGCTCGGCGATGCCCTTCACGCAGGCAGACGTGTGCGGGATCTTCACCTTCTTCGAGCGATCGTCGCCGTCCTTGCCACCCACGCGGCCGGTGTTCAGCAGGTAGGTCTCGATCGGGTGCGAGGCCAGCAGCTCGAGCATCCGGTTGCCCTGGAAGCCGTGGGGGAGCGGGAAGAACGGGTTCGTCCCCGGCACTCGCAGGAACTTGCCCTCCTCCGCGGCGCCGCCGGCGGCGGTACCGGTGGTCTCGCCGAGCATGAAGTAGGCGGCCGCCTGCTCGCTGTTCAGCCGGGCCACGCCGGGGATGATGTTCTCGTTGCGGTTGAGGATCAGCAGGTAGTCGACCGTGCCCACGTTCTGGGCGTCCTCGAACGACATGAGGTCGGCCATCTCGAAGACCGCGCGACCGTTCTTCGTGTAGTGCTCATTGAAGAAGTCCACCGTTCCCGCGTCGTCCATCGAGACGTTCTCCAGGTACGCCGTGGGCTTGACGACCGCCCCGTGGATCGAGGGCTCGAAGTCGGGGTCGAGGCCGAACGTCTTCGCGAAGCACCCGTTCTCGGTGCCGTAGGCCTTGCCGCCCGGCATCAGGCCGACGAAGTCGTCCTGGATCGGGTTGGAGCCGTTCTGCGTGGTGAAGGTCGTCGTCGTCTTCCCCGTGCCCGACAGGCCGAGGATCATGAAGACCTTGTCGCCGTGCGGGGTCGGGATCACCTTGAGCCCTGAGTGCAGCGCCAGCCCGCCCTTGTCGTAGACGATGTTGTTCCACATCCGCAGGCCGCCCTTCTTCGACTCGCCGAAGTAGTCGGAGTTGAGGACGCGCGTGACGTTCGCCTCGAGGTCGACCGCGATCAGGCGGTCGTCGGGGTAGCCGGGTGCCTGCAGGCCGGGGGTGTAGATCACCTGGACCTCGGGTTCGGCGCCGTCGCTCCGCTCGAAGTAGAGCTTCTGCTGCATGCCGGCGATGTTGGCGTAACGCTTCTCCATCAGCAGGCGCGCGGCGGTGCGCATCTGGGGGTCGTTCCCGATGTAGCCGTCGATCTGGATCATGTCGTGGTCGGCGATGTAGGCGTCCTGCATCGCGGCGACGGTGTCGTAGTCCTCG
Organism: Actinomycetes bacterium; assembly: GCA_031364965.1. Classification (GTDB taxonomy): domain Bacteria; phylum Actinomycetota; class UBA4738; order UBA4738; family HRBIN12; genus JAOUEA01. The sequence goes on from JANLXF010000144.1 coordinate 7,438, forward strand.
CGGGGCATCGTTTTGCCACTGGATGGCCGGTCGACGACGTAGGTGCTGGCGGCGCTCCGCGAGAGGACCTTGGTCTGGGTATTGGTGTTCCCGAACTCGGAGATGCGGGTCTCGGGCATCTCCTCGGTGAACGCCCGCAGCTCCTCGGGCGTGGGGTTGACATGGACCTGTGCCACCGTGGCCTCCTTGCGAGGGAACGCGGCACAGGGCCGCGTTTGGACAATCCGGAGTACGTCTAGAGTCTACCGAACGCCCTCTCGCGCCCCGGGCCACGCGCGGCTCATCCGGCCGCGCTCCCGCTATACGGAACGGACAACGGTGTGGACGTCTCGGAACAGGAACTCCTCGCGGCGATCCGCCGGGTGCTCTCGGGCGCCGGGCCCGACGTCGTCGTGGGCGTGGGCGACGACGCCGCGATCGTGACGCCGGGCTCGGGCGAGCTCGTCCTCACGACCGACGCCCTCGTCGAGGGCTCGCATTTCACACGGGAAACCTCGTCGGCGCGCGACATCGGCTACAAGGCGATCGTGGTAAACGTCAGCGACGTGGCCGCGATGGGCGCGTCGCCGCGGCACGCGCTCTGCGCGCTGACGCTCTCCGACGCGGTCGGGGCGGCATGGGTCATGGAGCTGTTCGGCGGCATGCGCGAGGCGTGCGACGAGCACGCGCTCTCCCTCGTCGGTGGCAATCTCGCCCACGGTCCCGGCATCACGGTGGCGGTCACGGTGACCGGCGAGGTCGCGCCGGGCCATGCCGTCACCCGTGGCGGTGCGCGACCGGGCGACCGGATCGTGGTGACCGGCGCCCTCGGCGCTTCCGCGGCTGGGCTCCGGCTCTCGGCCGGTCGCACCCCGCCCACCGATGAGGAGCGGGCCGCGATCATGCGACACGTCCGGCCGGCCGCGCGGGTCGGAGAAGCCGGCGTGCTCGCGCGGGCGGGCGCCACGGCGATGATCGACGTCAGCGACGGGCTCACGTTGGACCTGTCGCGGCTGTGTGCGGCGAGCGGCGTCGGCGCGCAGCTCCGGCTCGACGATGTGCCGATCGGGCCGGCCGCCACCCTCGACGACGCGCTCGGGGGTGGTGAGGACTACGAGCTGCTGGCCACCCTCGCCGACGTGAGCGCGGTGGCGCTCGCGCGCGCAGAGTTGGACGAGACGTTCGGGGTGGCCTTGACCGAGATCGGCGTGATGCGGGCCGAACCCGGCCTGTGGGCCGTCGACGGCTCGGGCGCCGAGGCGTCTCTCGTCCCCGCCGGTTGGGACCACTTCGCGTGAGCGCTCCTCCTCGGCCCCGAGCTCTCACGATCGCGGGCAGCGATTCCGGCGGTGGCGCCGGGATCCAGGCCGACCTCAAGACCTTCAGCGCCCTCGGCGTCTACGGCATGACCGCGATCACCGCGGTCACCGTGCAGAACACCCACGGGGTCGAGGGGTACGAGGTCCTGTCGCCGCGGCTCGTGGGCGACCAGATCCGCGCGGTGGCCACCGACATCGGGGTCGACGCCGCCAAGACCGGGATGCTCGCTGACGTGGCCACGGTCGAGGCGGTCGCCGACGCGCTCGCCGAGACCGGGATCGGCAACCTCGTGGTTGACCCCGTGTTCGTGAGCAAGCACGGGCACGTGCTGCTCGACCCCGAGGCCGTCGTCGCGCTGCGCGAGCGGATCCTGCCGCTCGCCACCCTCGTCACGCCGAACCTCCCCGAGGCGGCCGGCCTCGCGGGGTTCGCCGTCGAGACCCGCGACGACATGCGCCGGGCGGCGGCGGCGATCGTGGCGATGGGGCCGGCCGCGGTGCTCGTGAAAGGGGGCCACCTCGAGGACGCGGGCGAGGCCGCGGATCTGCTCGTCGACCGGATCGGGGAAACGTGGCTCTCGTCGCCGCGGATCCAGACGCCCCACACACACGGGACCGGCTGCACCCTGAGCGCCGCGATCGCGGCGCACCTCGCTCGCGGCGACTCGCTCTCCGACGCCGTCGCGGCCGCGAAGGTGTTCGTGACCGAGGCGATCAGGCATGCGCTCGCGCTGGGCGGCGGGATCGGGCCGGTCGATCAGCTCTGGTCGATCCCGCGGCCGTAGGCGGCGTCGGCTGTGGTCAGGCGTGCGGGATGCGCGTTACCTTGCCGGCCTTGATGCAGCTCGTGCAAGCGTTCACGCGCGTAGGGGTGCCGTTCACGAGCGCCCGGAGGCGCTGGATGTTCGGGTCCCACCGGCGGTTGTTCCGCTTGTGCGAGAACGTCACCGACTTGCCGAACCACGGCTTCTTGCCACAGATATCACAGTTCGCTGCCATCGCCGGACGAGGCTACCAGACGCCCCCCGCTGCTCGACCTCAGGGCGCGATCGCCCGGAGGTTGGCGGTCAGATCCTGCTCGCTGATCTCGCCGTCGACCTTCGCGACCAGGTTCCCCTGGGCGTCATAGAAGACCGTCACGGGCTGTCCGATGCTCCCGAGATCGGTGCGGATCGCCCCCGTGGGATCGAACACGTTGGGGTAAGGCAGCTCATGCCTGTCGAGGAAGTCCGCGGCCGAACCCCGGTCGTCCAGGATGTCGACGCCCAGGAACTGGACCCGATCGCCGTACGTCGCCGCGGCCGCCGCGAAGCGCGGCGCCTCGGCCTCGCACGGGCCGCACCAGCTCGCCCAGAAGTTCACGACCACCGGGGTGCCTCGGAGCTCCGCCAGGAGCGCCTCGTAGCCGGCTACGTCCATCAGCGGCAGCTCGGAGACCGAATCCGGCAACGAGGGGACCGGCGTGACGACGATCGCGGGTTGCATCTGGACCCCGGTGTCGGGATCCGCGGGCTCGCCACCGCCGCACGCGGCGAGGGAGACGACCGCCGCGAGGGCGGCCACGGCGAGGGTCCGGCGGGGCGTCATCCCCGTCATGGTAGAACCGGGGGCGGATGTGGAGCCCTCGATGCCGCTGACGCTCGTTCCCCCGATCCCGTTGACGCTCGCGTCGCCGATCGCCGACATCGACGACAAGATCGCGCATCGCAAGGGCGGCGGGCGGGCCAAGGGGTCGACGGCCAAGGTCGCCTGGGAGGTCCTTCGCGACGCCTTCGACATCGAGACCGTCGGCGACCTCGTGCACCACTACCCCCGCCGGTACATCGACCGCTCGAACGTGCAGACGATCCGCGGGATGAAGATCGGCCAGTACGTCACGGTGATCGCGCACGTGAAGAAGGTCACGAAGCGGCTCACCCGGCGCAAGCAGACGATGGTCACGGTGACGCTGGCCGACGGCTCGGGGTTCCTGGACCTGACCTTCTTCAACCAGCCGTGGGCCGCGAACCTGTACAAGGAGGGGATGGAGGTCGCGGTCTCCGGGGTGGCCTCCCGGTACCAAGGCCGGCTCCAGCTCGCGAACCAGGAGGTGGAGGTGCTCGGCGGCGGCGACGACCTGGTCCACACGGGTCGCATCACCCCCGTGCACCCCGCGTCCGAGGGCATCACGACACGCACGATCCGCGAGCTGACGTTCCGGGCGTTCGAACGCCTCGGTGCGGTCGCCGATCCGATGCCCTCCGACGTGATCGCCGCGGAGCGCCTGGGCTCCTACGACCGAGCCCTGCGCGACATCCACTTCCCCGAGGACGACACGGCCCTCGCGGCCGCGCGCGAGCGCCTGAAGTTCGACGAGCTCTTCGTGCTCGAGCTCGGCGTGGCGTTCCGCAAGCATCGGGTCGAGGCCGAGGAACAGGGCGTGGCGCACGAGCCCGGCGGCCCGCTCACCGAGGGCCTCCTCGCCACGCTCCCGTTCGAGCCCACGGGGGCGATCCGCACCGATCTCGGGAGCATCGGACAGCCCGTGACGGTCTTCTATGACGCCCAGGGGAACCTGGTCGCGAAGGTCGACGGCGAGATCAGCGAGCAGGATCTGAC
>JANLXF010000162.1:0-1725 GCA_031364965.1 Actinomycetes bacterium
GGAGCTGGATCGCCAGGTCTACTGAGGCCACCCGTCGCCACCGCCCCTGACCTCGCGGCTCGAGGTGGCGCATACTCGAGGTTACCCGACCACGCGGGGCGCTCGACCCATCGGGTCGGCGGACGAGAGAGGGGGAGGCCATGCCGCTCTACCTATCGAGGTTCAGCTACACGCCCGAGACCTGGGCCCGGCTGATCAGCACGCCGGAAGACCGCAGAACGGCCGCCCAGTCCTACATCGAGTCGGTCGGCGGGAAGCTCCACGGGTTCTGGTACGCCTTCGGCACGCACGACGGATACAACCTGTGGGAGGCCCCCGACAACGTGTCGATGGCCGCGGTCGCGCTGGCGATCGGCAGCGGCGGCGCGCTTTCCTCGTTCGAGACGACGGTCCTGCTGAGCGTCGAGGAGACGATCGATGCCCTGCAAAAGGCCGGACAGGTCCAGTACAAGGCGCCCGGCGTCTAGCGATCGCGGAGGAAGCCGATGAACCCACCTGCCGACGAACGCGAGGCTCGGATCGAGCTGGCGGCGGCGTTCCGGATCGCCGCGATGCTCGACTTCCACGAGAGCATCTCGAACCACTTCTCGATGCTGATCCCCGGGAGCGAGGACCGGTTCCTGATCAACCCGTTCGGGCTGCACTTCTCGGAGGTCACCGCCTCGAGCCTGGCCGTGGTCGAGATCGACGGCACGCCCGTGAGCGGGACGGCGCCGCCCACAGGGATCGGGATCCACGCTCCGATCCATCGCCTCTGCCCGCAGGCGACGGTGGTGCTGCACACCCATCAGCCCTGGACGACGGCGCTCGCGATGCAGGACGACCTGCACCTTGCGCCGATCAGCCAGACCTCGCTGCAGTTCACCGACCGCGTGGTGTACGACGAGCGGTACGAGGGGCTCGCCGACCTCGACGAGGGCGAGCGCCTCGCGAAAATGCTGGGCCAGGCCGACGTGATGTTCCTGCGCCACCACGGGATCCTGGTGGCCGGGTCCGAGCTGGGCGTCGCGATGGACGACCTGTACATGCTCGAGAAGGCCGCCCAGTTGCAGGTGCTCGCCTCCGGGCTCGGCCCGCTCACACCGATCCGCGCCGAGACGATCGAACGCACCCGCGGTCAGTTCATCGGCGACGGCATGGTCGAGTGGGGCCGCATGCACTGGGCCGCGATGATCCGGATGGTGGAGCGCGCCCAGCCCGACTTCCGCGACTGAGCGTCGCGGCGGTCCTGCCCGGCGCTCAGCTCGCGAGCGACCCGCCGAAGATCTGCCAGGCGAGCACCGACTTCGCGACCAGGCTGAGCACGAGGTAGGCCTTCTCGCCGAAGGCATAGTCGCGCCACCGGCCGACCCCGCGGTACTGCAGCCATTGGTTCAGTCCGAAGCTGAAGAAGAAGACGAACTGCGCGATCACGATCCCGTAGACGAACCCGGGCACGGTCTCCGACCCGAGGATGTTCACGGCGATCGAGATCCACGGGGCGAGTCCCACGACCGAGCCGAACCAGAAGGGGAGCATCGTGGTCGACGTGCGGCCCGGCGGGTTCATCCGCTCCTGGAGCCAGCCGAACAGGATCATCCCGACGTTGGCGCCGGCGACGGCGATCACGGTGTTGATCGACGTGACGCCCGAGTAAAAGCCGATCAGGACGATCATCGCCTCTCCTCCAGTGCTGCGTGCCCGGCCGCGAACATGGCGGCCAGCGGAACCACCGGAACGATCGCG
>JANLXF010000167.1:0-14552 GCA_031364965.1 Actinomycetes bacterium
CTCGGTAACAACTTGTTACCGAGGAGGTAGGCGACGGTCGCGTGGCCCGCCTCGTGAGTGGCCACGGCCTCGCGGTCGGTGTCGGTGTAGGCCGAGGGCTGCTTCAGGCCGATCTCCTCGGCGAACTTGGCCTCCATGACGTCCTCGAAGTTCATCTCGCGGCGGCCGGACCGCAGGGTGACGAGCAGCGCCTCGTCGAACAGGTGCTCGATCATCACGGGGGTGTACCCGAACGTCTCGTGCGAGATCCGCTCGCGGATCGTCGGGTCGTCGAGCTGGGCGTGGTGCTTCTTGCGGTCGAGGAAGAAGTCGATCAGGTCGCTGCGCTCGGCCTTCGTCGGCACGTCGAAGTACAGCCGGCGGTCGAAGCGCCCAGGTCGCAGGAGCGCCGGGTCCAGGGAGTCGCCGCGGTTCGTGGCCGCGATCACCAGGATGTTGTTGTAGCTCGGCTTCGTCACGCGGATCTGCCGGTCGGTGGGCAGATACCCGTTGACCCACCCCAGGAACTTCGTCCGCATGCGCGTGCGGAAGCGCGGCTGGTCGAACGACTGGAGCTGGATCAACAGCTCGTTCACCATCGCGCCGGAGTCGCCGCCGCCCATGAAGTTCGAGACCGAGCGCGCAGCGTCGGGGAGCGGCGTGCTGGGCGATCCTCCGCCGCGAGTCATCGCGATCGCGTCGATCTCCTCGATGAATCCGATCGCGCCGCCTTCCTTGCGGGCCTGCTTGCGGAGCGCCTTGAAGAACGAGCGGATCCGGTAGGCGGTCATGCCCTGCCACATCGACTGGAACGACGGCGCCGAGATGAACAGGAACGGGACACCGGCCTGCTTGGCCATCGCCTTGGCGAGGTAGGTCTTCCCGGTCCCGGGCGGACCCTCGAACAAGATGCCGCGGCGCGGTGTGCCGCCGAGCTCGTCGCGGAACGTGGCGTACCCCAAGAACACGTCGAGGGTGCGCACGACCTCGTCGACCTGCGAGTCGAGCCCCTTGATCTCGGTCAGCCCGATCTCGACCTGCTCGGGATGCACGACGATGTGCGGCGACTTCCCGTTCATCAGGGGCATGGCCACCATGAGCATCACTGGGATCAGGATCAGCAGCGGGAAGGCAAGGATCACCCAATCCTGCGGCAGCGCCGGCAACTGGAACCCGTTGCCGTGGATGAAGCGTGAGAACAGGTAGACGTCGGTGAGGCCGATCAGCACGATCGCTCGCACGAGACGGCGGCGCTTCGTGCGCTCCCGCTGGGCGAAGACATCGGCCCGGCCCTTCTTCAGCAGGGTGGAGTCCTCCAGCAATGCCGCGGTCGCGTGCTGCTTCTCCGTCACGAGTGGGTCTCCCGGGTTCGGGGGCGTGGGCCCAGGTCCGTCTGCCAGGTCCGTCTGCCAGGTCGTCTGGGGGACACGGTATACCGGACCCGGGGGACGGGCTATCGGACCTTCGGCCCAGACGCGGCGTCGAACGGACCCGACCCCTCGCCGGGTGCCGAACGGTCCGAGGGCTGAGATAAGGTGCGCCCGTGGCCAGGAAGAAGCAGTTTCCCGCGAGCGTGGAGGACAAGGAGCTGATCGGCGCGATGCTGCGCGGATTGCGGCGCGCCGCGGGCTTCCGATCGGTGGAACTGGCCGCGGCGCGAGGCGATTGTCCGGCCGCGATGGCCACGATCTACTCCTATGAGCGGGGCGATCTGACCCCTTCACTCGCCCAGTTCCTCGAGCTGGTCCAGTTCTACGTGCTGGGCGGCGGCCCCCGGCTCGAGGGCGCCAAATCGGAGGCGGATCTTCGCGCCGACGGTGTCGTGGCCGTGACGAGGGCGCTCAGGCTGCCCGCCTACCACGTGGTCGACGCCCAGGACCTCGTCGACCGGATGCAGCCGGACCCCCGGAGGTCGTCGTCGTGATCGGACTCACCGAGCTCGACCACATCGGCATCGCGTGCGGCGACCTGGAGGCATCGGTGGAGCTGTACCGGCGGATGCTCGGCGTCGAGCCCGCCTTCCGCGAACGCGTCGAGACCCAGGGCGTCGAAGAGGTGCTGTTTCCCGCCGGGTCGTCCTTCGTGCAGCTGCTCGGCGCGCTCGGTCCGGACACGCCCGTCGGGCGGTTCCTGGCATCGCGCGGGCCGGGCCTGCACCACGTCGCCTACCGGGTCGATGACGTCGCCGCGGCGCTCGACTCGCTCCGCGCCGACGGCGCGCGCCTGATCGACGACGCGCCTCGCCCCGGCAGCCGGAACACGCTGATCGCCTTCGTGCACCCGGCAGCCGTCGGCGGCGTCCTGGTCGAGCTCGTGCAGGAACGCTGAGGCGCCGCCGCCCGCGGCGGCCTCCCCGAGGCCGGCCGTCAGGGCAGGTCGGTGAGGCCCTCCCGAGGGGCGTTGACCAGCACGCTGACGTTGCCTTCGGGGAGCTTGCCCTCACCCATCAGCTGGTGCACCGTGCCGGTGTCGGTATAGGGATAGGTCGCGCCGAGCGTGGTTTGGATCTTCCCGTCGACCACGAGGTCGTTGAACGCCGAGGCCTGCTCGTCGTTGAACAGGTGCGAACCCTGGTACCGCTTCTGCATGAACCATAGGTAGCGGACGTCGACCATCGTGTCGTAGCCGCTCGTGCCCGCGCAGATCACGACCATCCCGCCCCGGTCTGCGACGAAGATCGAGGTCGGGATCGTGTCCTGGCCGGGATGCTCGAAGACGATCTTGGGGCTGACCTTGTCCCCCAGCACGTCCCAGATCGCCTTGCCGAAGGCCTTCGCGCCGCCGAACCAGTTTTTCCACTCGGGGCTGTCCCACGCGGGCGGCACCCCCCAGTGATCGAACGCCGTGCGGTTGATGTAGCCGACGGCGCCGAGCGTGGTCGCGTACTCGCCCTTCTCGTCGGAGCCCACGACCGCGACGGCGCGACCGCCGGCATTGGCCACGAGCTGGACCGCGAGCGACCCGAGGCCGCCTGAGGCGCCCCAGACAAGGACGACATCGCCGGGCTCCACCGTGTGCGGCGGCCACCCGAAGAGCATCCGGTACGCGGTGGACCCGGTCAGGGTCGGCGCTGCGGCCTCTTCCCAGGTCAGGTGGGGGGCCTTGGGCAAGCATTGATGCGCCTGCACCTTCGAGAACTGCGCGAACGATCCCCAGCAGGAGTCGTACCCCCACACCCGGAAGGTCGGCGCGAGCCCCGGGTCCTTGCCCGCGCGCACCCAGGGGTCGTCCTCGTCCCACTGGCCGGCGTGCACGACCACCCGATCGCCGACGGCGACGTTCGTGACCTCGGATCCCACGGCGTAGACGATCCCCGATGCGTCGGAGCCCACGATATGGAAATCCGTCGGCTCATCCCAGCGCGCCTGGCCCTTCGTCACGTCGACGGGGATCCCGCGGGCCGCCCACACGTTGTTGTAGTTCACGCCCGCCGCCATCACCGCGACCAACGCGTCGTGCGGCCCGATCTCGGGGACGTCGATCACCTCGTCCACGATCGCGACCTCGGGCTCGCCGAACCGGTCGGGACGCACCAGCTGCGCGTGCATCTGCGCCGGCACCTCGCCGATCGGTGGCAGCTGGCCGATCTCGTACAGGTCCTTGCCCATCGCTCTCACCCTTTTCGCAGAACGCGCCTCACGCGCGTCGGTCAGACGTCGCGCGGAACCCTAGCAAGCCGCATCCCACCGCGACGAAGGCCGGGGGCTGCGGCCCCGGCCTTCGGTCCGTGCGTGTCGCGACGGATCAGACAGGCATCGGGGGGATGCCGCCGCCACGACGCCCCTTGGGCCGGAACGACGACGCCATGTCCTCCTGGGTGAACGCGCCGGAGGTCTCACCCGTGGTCGCGTACCGGTAGAGCGCCGCGTTGAAGACGCCGGTGGTCGCCGAGCCGATCGCCATCAAGGCACCGATCGCGACGACCAGCAGGACGATCCCGAGCGCGGGGACCGCCGCCGTCACAAGGCCACCCACGATCAGGATCGGGATCGCCACCAGGAAGATCGCGAGCCCGATCGTGCCGTTGCCGACGAAGGTTTCCCCCCAGCGCTGCCGGAAGATCGAGCCCGACCGCTTGATCGACTCCCCCACGCCGACCGGCTCGAAGAGCAGGACCGGCACGACGAAGAACGTGAGCACCGTCCAGGCGATCCCCACGATCCCGATCACGATGCGGCCCAAGATCCCCGCCCGCTCCTGCAGCGAGCGCAGGATCATCCCGACGGTGGCCGTGATCAGCGCCCACACGAAGATCTTGCCGATGTGCGCTCGTGCGAGGGCGAGGCCGTCGTGGATCGTGGCCTCCTCGCCCTTGAGCCGCTTCATCGCGGTGCCGATCACCGCGGCGTTGAAGTAGATCGAAACGAACGCGAGGGCCACGTACATCACGAATCCCAGGACGTAGAGACCGGGGCTCACGTCCGAAGACCCGTTCTCGGGGAGCCCGATCCCGAGCGCGCCGAGCGCGAACACCGCCACTACGATCAACGAGCAGAAGAACGAGATGATCGGGAGCCAGAGGAGCTCACGATCTTCCTTGACGACCTGCCAGCTCGCCGAGGCCAACCGGAAGCCGCGTGAGATCGAGTTCATGGAACCTCCTGGGGAAGGGGATGTTGCAGGCCATTCGACACCCTGTCAGGGGCGGATGCCAGCTTTTCGGCTAGACGACCGGAAGATCCACCGCCGGGCAGACGGGCGCTCGCGGACACCACCCGCAGTGGGTCCCGGAGCGGAGGACGGGCTCGCGACCGGTCCGCAGCGCCGCCGCCGACCTGGCCGCGGCGATCACGCGATCGGCAGCTCGTGCGAGGGAGGCCTCAGTGACGTCCTCGGACTGCCACTCCCCCGACTCAAGGAACAGGGACGCACCACGGTAGGGAGGCACCCCGTACCGGAGGGTGAGGAGCAGGGCGTAGAACCGCATGTCCTCGGCGAACTCAGGGTAGGCGCTGCCCGTCTTCAGGTCGATCGCGAGCCGGGTGGCCCGCATCGGGTCGGTCCGGTCGGGCGCGCCGAGCACCAGGTCGATCTGCCCGCTGAGGGTGAGATCGCCGCCGGCGAGCTCGGCGCGCACGCGCATCTCGCTGATCGGCGCGAGCTCGCGCCGGAGCTCCTTGAGCGGCGGGAACGACCCGCGGAACAGCTCGACCCGCCGCATCACCTCCATCAGGATCTCGTCTTGCTCGGTGCGACCGAGCTCGCGCCAGTACTCGCTGAACCGCTCCTCACGCTCGACGACCCGATCGGCGGCCACGGTCGCGACGTCCCACGCCTCGAGATGATCGCGGCTCCCCACCTCGACCTCGATCGCCTTGTGGTGCAGCACCCCGGCGGCGGACTTCGAGGTGTGGGTGAAAGGCGGCGCCTCGCCCTGGATCTTCGAGAGGAAGGACCCCTCGCACCGATCGTGATCGGTAAGGTGCGCCTTGCCCAGCCAGATCGGCTCCCGCAGCTCGAGGCCGCGCACGGCCTCCTCGATGCGGTCACGCAGCCGTTGCGGCAGATCGGCGGGGAACGAGGGGCGGGGATCGGTCCCGATCAGCTGGTCGAGCGTGCGACGCTGGGGACCCGTGAGCTCCATGGGACCATGCTAGAGAGCGGAACCGACATGGCGGAGACCCCCGACGACATCCTGCGCGCGCTGGCCGACCCCGAGCGGCTCTCGATCGCGGGCGCGCTCGCTCGGCGCGACCGGTCGGCGACCGAGCTGGCCGGGGACCTGGACATGCCCCTCAAACGCGTCCGCCAGCACCTGAACCGGCTCACGACGACCGGCGTGGCCCGCCTGAACGACGACCGCACCACCTACCGGCTCGACCCCGAGACGTTGCGGTGGGCCGCCGCGCAGGTCGGGCCGCCGCGTGACGCGGGCCTCGCGCTCGGCGCGGCGAACGACGACGAGGAGGCGGTGCTCCGGACGTTCTTCCGGGCGGGGCGCCTCACCGAGATCCCCACGAAGGAGACGAAGCGCCGCATCGTGCTGGAGCGGATCGCGATCGAGTTCGAGCCCGGACGCCGGTACGACGAGAAGGAGGTGAACGCGATCGTGGGCGTCTTCTTCAACGACTACGCCGCGATCCGGCGCTACCTGGTGGACGAGGGGTTCCTGGACCGCGATCACGGCGTGTACTGGCGGGCGGGCGGACGGGTCGACATCTAGAAGGGCGCCGCAGCCTGGTCGGGTCGACGGGCGCGGGGCGGGGTGCTAGGTTCCCCGAGGCCCCGGCAGCCACGGGTCACCATTCCCCAGGTTCGCTGCGTGATGTCGTCGACCCGGGAGTCACGGACGATGGATCGATCCAGATCGAGACCCGCCCGCCGGGTCGCGGGTTTCGCGCTCGCCGTCGCGCTCGTGTGCGGTCTCGCGCCGGCCGCGTGGGCCCACCACCGTCCGGGACCCTGCGACATCCACCTGCAGCCCGACGAGACCGTCGTCCACCACTCGAAGGAGCTGATCCGGTGCGCCGTAGCCAAGTGGCCGGTCAACGGCGGCGCGGCACGTGCGATCTGCATCGCCAAGCGGGAGAGCGGGCTGATCCCCACCGCCGAGTCGCCGGGCGGGGACTTCCTGGGCCTGTTCCAGCACTTGGCCGCCGCCTGGTCCGACCGCTACGACACGTGGACGTGGCCCGGGTGGCAGCTCAAGACCGACGCCCTCAACGGTCGCACGAACACGATCGTGACGATCCGGATGGCGAACGACGGCGGCTGGGGACCCTGGGGCACCCTGGACTGCTGACCGCCCCGCCCGGCCCCCCGCCGCTAGACTCCCCCCATGGCTATCAGGGAGAACGAGCCGGCCGTCGACCGCACGATCACCGTCGAGGAGCGCATCGCGCAGCTACGCGCCCGCAAGAAGGCTGCGCTCACCCCGGGCGGGCGCGACGCCGCGAAGAAGCAGCACGACCGCGGCAAGCTCACGGCCCGCGAGCGGCTCGAGATCTTGATGGACAAGGGCTCCTTCGTCGAAACCGACCCGTTCGCGATCCACCGGGCGCACGACTTCGGGATGGACCGCAAGCGTCCGCCGGGTGACGGCGTGATCACGGGCTACGGCACGGTCGACGGCCGCAAGGTGTTCGTCTCATCCCAGGACTTCACCGTGTTCGGGGGTTCGATGGGCGAGGTCATGGCGCAGAAGGTCTGCAAGGTGATGGACCTCGCGATCAGCACGGGCGCGCCCTACATCTCGATCAACGACTCGGGTGGCGCGCGGATCCAGGAAGGAGCCGCGAGCCTCGCGGGCTACGGCTACATCTTCGAGCGGAACGTGCGGGCCTCCGGGGTGATCCCGCAGATCAGCGTGATCATGGGCCCCTGCGCGGGCGGCGCCGTCTACTCCCCCGCGATCACCGACTTCACCTTCATGGTGAAGGAGACCTCACACATGTTCATCACGGGTCCCGACGTGATCAAGGCCGTGACGGGCGAAGAGGTCACGATGGAGGAGCTCGGCGGCGCGATGACCCACGCGTCGAAGTCCGGGGTCGCCGCCTTCGTGGGCGAGGACGACGAGGACGTGCTCCAGCGGGTCAGGTACCTGCTCTCGTTCCTGCCGAGCAACAACCTCGAGGATCCGCCCGCCTACGCGACTACCGACGATCCCGACCGGATGGCCGACGCGCTGACGCACATCGTGCCGGACCGTGCGGCCGAGCCGTACGACATGCACGAGGTGATCCGCTACATCGTCGACGACGGGGAGTTCCTCGAGGTGTTCCCGCTCTGGGCGATGAACATCGTGATCGGGTTCTCGCGGCTCGATGGTCGAACGATCGGGATCATCGCGAACCAGCCGAAGGTGATCGCGGGGACGCTCGACATCGAGGCGAGCGAGAAAGCATCGCGCTTCGTGCGGTTCTGCGACGCCTTCAACATCCCGATCCTCACCCTCGTCGATGTCCCCGGGTTCCTGCCGGGCGCCACGCAGGAGTACCACGGGATCATCCGGCACGGCGCGAAGCTCCTCTACGCCTTCGCGGAGGCGACGGTGCCTCGGATGACCGTGATCACCCGCAAGGCCTACGGCGGGGCCTACCTGGTGATGAACTCCAAGCATCTGCGCGCCGACGTCTCGTTCGCCTGGCCGACGGCCGAGATCGCGGTGATGGGAGCCGAGGGCGCGGTCAACGTCGTGTTCCGCCGTGAGATCGAGAAGGCCGCCGACCCCGACAAGAAGCGCGCCCAGATGATCGAGGAGTACCGCCAGAAGTTCTCGACGCCGTACGCGGCGGCCGAGCGGGGGTTCATCGACGACGTGATCGAGCCGGCGGAGACCAGGGCACGGCTGATCCGCTCCCTGCGGATGCTCTCGACCAAACGTGAATCCGTGCCCGCGCGTAAGCACGGCAACATCCCGCTCTAGGAGGAGCACCGATGCCGATCCGCGACGAAGGCGAGCGCCGCTTCGAGCTCCCCGCGCACCTCACCCCCGAGGAGGAACGCGCGATCTTGATGGCGCTCGAGCGCTTCTTCCTACAGGAGAGCCCCAAGCCCGCGCCGTGGGTGCTCCAGGGCCGGGTCGAGGCCACCGGGCAGGGAGCGCTCCAGATCCGCCGGTACGCGCACGAGCCGTGGCACGGCCAGCAGGCGCCCTTCGCGCGGCGCGGCGTCGCGCCGATGCAGGGCCGATCCGACGTCTGCTGAGACGGAGGACGGGCCCGTGCAGGTAGCGCTCCAGGTGGACCAGGTGTGGTTCTCGGCCCCCGGCGGGATCGGGACCTACGTCCGCGAGCTGTCGCGCGTGCTCCTCGACCGCGGTGGCCTCGACCTGACGCTCTTCCATTGCCGGTTCCCCGAGCCCGGCCCGGCCTGGCTCGCGGACTTCCCGGCGCTCGAGATCCCCGGACCGATCCGCACGCTCTACCCGCAATGGGATCTCGTCGCTCGCCCCAAGCTTCCGCCCTCCTTCGACGGCTTCGGGGTGATCCACGCGACGAACCCCGCGTCGGTGCCACCGGCGCGCACGGATCAGGCGCTCGTGGTGACGGTCCACGACCTGGCGTTCGAGCATCATCCGGAGCTCTTCCCCGCGTCGTGGCGGTGGCTCTACCGCGCGGGTGTTCGCGCCGCGGTGCGACGCGCCGACGCGATCCTGGTCCCCACGCGGGCGACGGCCGACGACCTCGTGGGCCGGCATGATCTCGACCCCGCCCGGGTGCACGTCACGCCCCTCGGAGCGTCGCTGCCGACGACGGACGGCGATCCGGGGCCCACGCTCGATCGCCTCGGGATCCCTCGTCCCTACATCGTGAGCGTCGGGACGCAGGAGCCCAGGAAGAACCTCGTTCGGCTGCTGCGCGCCTATCGCCAGGTCGCGCACGACGTGCCGCACACGCTCGTGCTCGTGGGCGCGTCGGGCTGGGACAACGACGAGCTCGAGCTCGAGATCGGCCGCCCGGGACCCGGAACGATCGTGCGCACGGGCCACGTGTCGAACGACGACCTCGACGCGCTGTATCGCGGAGCCGCCGTCTTCGCCTACCTGTCGCTCTACGAGGGGTTCGGGCTGCCCGTCGTGGAGGCGCTCGCCCGCGGCGTGCCCTGCGTCGTGTCGAACACGTCGTCGCTCCCCGAGGTGGCGGGCGACGCGGCGCTCCTGGTCGATCCGACCGACGTCGGCGAGATCGCCGACGCGCTCGCGCGGGCGCTCACCGACCCCGGCGTGGCCGCCGACCTGCGGCGTCGGGGCCCCGAACGCGCGGCCGGCTTCACCTGGGAGGCGACCGCCCGCGCTACCCTCGACGCCTACCGACAGGTCACGGGAGCCGCATGAAGGTTTCGCTCATCGCCACGGTGCTCGACGACGCCGACCACCTCGACGCGTTCCTCGGATCGCTCGCGGCACAGACACGCGCGCCCGACGAGGTCGTGATAGTCGACGGCGGGTCGACCGACGGGACCGTCGCGATCCTGGCCGGCGCCGACGGCGTCACGCTGATCGAAGATCCAGGGGCGAACATCTCACGCGGCCGCAACGTCGCGATCGCGGCGGCCGCGCACGACGTGATCGCGGTGACCGACGCCGACTGCGTCCTGGAGCCCACCTGGCTCGAGGAGCTGCTCCGACCCCTCGAGGCCGGTGCCGACGTCGCGATGGGCTTCTACCTGCCACTCACCCATGGGTTCGTCTCGGAGTGCCTCGCCGCCGTGAACCTGCCGCTCGATGCCTCGGAAGTAGACCCCTCGAGATTCATGCCGAGCGCGCGGTCGGTGGCGTACCGACGTGATGCGATCGACGCGGTGGGCGGGTATCCGGAGTGGCTCGATATCGGCGAGGACATGTGGGTGAACCACCGATGGCGAGAGCGCGGGTTGGAACTTCGGTTCGCACCCGAGGCCGTGGTCCGCTGGCGCCTGCGCCCGACGCTGCGCGCGACCTGGCGGCAGTACTTCCGGTACGCCCGCGGCGACGCGCGCGGGGGCCTGTACCCGGAACGCCACGCCCTGCGGTTCGGCGTGTACGGGGGTCTCGCCGCGGCGCTCGCATCCCGGCGAGGGTGGCCCAAGCTGCTCGCCGCGGCGGGGGCGGCCCTCTACGCGCGCGGGCCGGTGCACCGTGCTCGGCGGACGTTCCCGGGCCGGCGTGATCGTGCGACCGCCGTGCTCGTGGTGCCGGCGTTGATGGCGTGGATCGACACCGCGAAACTGGCGGGCTACGCGGCCGGGCTCGCGGAGCGCCTCACGGGGCGCGCGCCGGCCGGCGCACGTCCACCTCAGTCGTAGTCGTAGAACCCGCGTCCGCTCTTGCGGCCGAGGCGGCCCGCGGAGACCATCCGCTGCAGGAGCGACGGCGGCACGTACATCGGATCGCGGAACTCCCCGTGCAGCACCTCGGCGATCTGGAGCACGGTGTCGAGGCCGATGAAGTCGGCGAGCTTCAACGGGCCCATCGGGTGGTGCATGCCGAGGGTCATGGAGGCATCGATGTCCTCCCGGCTCGCGAAGCCCTCGTCGAACAGACGGATCGCCGCGCACAGGTACGGGATCACGAGGCGGTTCACGATGAACCCGGCGTGGTCCTTCGCCACCACGATCGTCTTGCCGAGCCGCTCCCCGAAGCCGCGCGCGAGCGCCAGCGTGGCGTCCGTCGTCACGAGCGAGGGCGTCAGCTCGATCAATCCCATCACCGGCGGTGGGTTGAAGAAATGCATGCCGATCACGCGGTCGGCGCGGTTCGTCGCGGCGCCGAGCGTCGCGATCGGGATCGACGACGTGTTGGAAGCCAAGATCACGTCCTCGCGCACCAGCGCGTCGAGGGCCGCGAAGGTCGGCAGCTTGATCGACGGGTCCTCGGTCGCGGCCTCGATCACCAGATCGACGTCGGAGAACGCCCCGATGTCGGTCACGCCGCTGATCCGGCCGAGGATCGCCTCGCGGTCGCCCGCCGTGAGCTTTCCGCGGTCGACGGCGCGGGCGGTCGAGGCTTCGACACGGGCGGTGCCCGCCGCTACGAGATCGTCGCTCGGCTCCAGGAAGATCGCTTCGAGACCCACCCGGGCCACGACCTCGGCGATGCCCGACCCCATCAGGCCGCAGCCCACCACGCCGACCTGCCTGATCTCCTGCGGCTCCACGATCCCCGAGTCCTCCGTTCCGGCCCTCCGCGGGCCCGTTGTCGGGGGCAAGCCTACAATCGTTCCCATGTCCGGCCCCGGCTCGCCCTCGAGCACCCCGCGCACGGCCGCCCTGGGCATCGCGACCGGCGGGGTCCTTCTCGGGCACCGTCTGGCCTACGCGATCGCCGGACCGCGGGACGCCCGCGTCGTCGCGGGAGCCGTCGACGGCCACGGCTACCTCGGCCTCGCGAACGAGCTCGCGCTCACCCTCGCGATCGCGGGCGTCGCGGCCGTGTTCCTCGGTCGGCTCACGCGCGACGACCAGATGCGGATGCCCTGGCGGGTCACAGGCGTGCGACTCGCCGCCTTCCAGATCGGGGTCTTCACGGCGATAAAGATCCTCGAGCGACTCTCGGTCGGCGCCCCGGTGCGAGATCTCGTGGCGATGCTGACGGTCGGGGTGGTGGTGCAGGGCCTCCTCGCGTCCATCGGCGCGCTCTTGATCGCGTGGCTCCTGCGCGCAGCCGCGTCCGTGGAGGCGGCCGTGGGCGCGGCCGCCGTGATCTCGCCGCCTGCGTCGGCCGCGTTCGCGATCGTCCTGGCGCACCCCACGCACCACGCCGCGCCGGCCACCGTCGGAAGCAGGGGCCCTCCTCACGGCGGCTGACCACTCCGGCGCCTCGAGGGCGCCGCCAGCGAACCGGAAAGGAGCTCATCGATGCGTCACACGCACCGCACGCACGCGGCGATGACCATCGCCATCGCCGCGGCCGTCGTGGTGATCCCCCCGTCCCTCGCGTCCGCCCACGAGGGGACGTCCGTCGGCAAGCTCGCGATCGAGGTCGGGTTCGTGGGCGAGCCCGCGTACGTCGGCCAGCCCAACGGCGTCCAGCTGATCTTGACGAACGACGGCAAGGCGGTGAAGGACCTCGGCGACGGCATCACGGTCGAGATCGGCTTCGGCGACGAGACCACGGAGCCGCACACGCTCGCGCCGTGGTTCTTCTACGAGGACGGCGTCCTCGAATCGGGGAACCCCGGCGAGTACCGCTTCTCGTTCATCCCGTCCCAGCCGGGCGCGTACACGTTCCACTTCCAGGGCAAGGTCGACGGTCGAGCGATCGACGAATCCTTCACCTCAAGCTCGAAGGGGTTCTCGGAGGTCGAGGACCCGGCCGCCGCGTCCTTTCCCGCCGTGACCGCCCCCGCGAACGCGGAGCTGGCGACGCGGATCGAGCAGGAGGCCCAGCGGGCTGACGACGCGATCACCCAAGCCCAGGCGGCCACCTCGACCGCGCGCTCGGCGGCCGACAGCGCTCGCGCGATCGCCGTGATCGCGGTCCTCCTCGGGTCGATCGGCGTGATCGCCGGCATCGCGGGGCTCGCCACGAGGAAGCGCGCGTAGGCGATGCTGGCGCACGCGAGCACCGCCGACGAGACCTGGTCGGTCGTGATGGTGTTCGCGGCGCTCTGGACGGCCTGGGTGGGCTGGTCCCGGGTTCGCGGCCGCGGATTCTCCCGCCTGCCGCGCGCCGGGGGGTTCGGCCTGCTCGGCGTGGCCGGCCTCCTGACGGTGGGCGCGGCGTTCGTCCCCAGGGCGATCCTCGGGCCCGGGCCCCCCGCGGGACCCCGGCCATCGTCGACGGCGACCGTCAGGATCGCCGAGCCCCCCGGCGGCGCCACGGTCCAGGGTGCCGAGCTCACGGTGGTGCTCGAGATCAGCGGTGGGCGCGTGATCCAGGGTGCGACCGCCGACGAGGCGGGCGACGCCGGGCATATCCACGTCTCGATCGACGGCACGCTCGTGTCCATGACCTACGGCCTGGAGCAGACGATCCCGATCGGCGACCTCGCCGAGGGCAGCCACACGATCGACGCCGAGTACGTGGCGGCCGATCACGGCCCCTTCGCCCCGCGGGTGCGCGACACCTCCACCTTCGTGAAGGCGACCGGATGAGCCGGGTCGCGCGCGCCCTGCTCGCCGTCGTCGTGTCGCTCGGTGCGCTCGCCGTCTTCGCGGAGCCAACGTCGGCGCACGCGGGTCTCGTCTCGAGCGACCCCGCCGACGGCGTGACCCTCGCGGCCCCTCCCGACCACATCCTGCTGACCTTCTCGGAACCACCCGATCTGACGCTCTCCGGATTCGGGATGCTCGACGCCAGCGGGGGCGAGCTGTCGTTGCGCGCGCCCACGGAGGGAGCGGGGAACCGCGAGGTGGTGCTCAGCCCGATCGTGCCCTTGACCGACGGCGTCTATACCGTGACCTTCCGCGCGGTGTCGGAGACCGACGGGCACCTGACGGCGGGGAGCATCGCGTTCGGCGTGGGGGCGGTGACGGGAGCGGTCGTGCCGATGGGGAACGCGCCGACCGAGACGCCGTGGCCCTCGGCCCTGTCGGTGATCGCCAAGGCGCTCGTGTACATCGGCCTCATCATGATCGTCGCCACCGCGGTCGTCGGGCTGGGCGCGTTCGGCGGTGAGGTGCCGGGACGGCGCGTCCTGCTGCCGGTGGCCGGCGCGGCGGCGCTGGTCGGAGCCTGCCTCATGCTGATCGCCGACGCGCGGTCGGTGGGCGCGGGGCTCGAGGCGGTGGCACGATCGGGCGCGGGCGCTCCCTTCCTCAGGCTGATCGCGGCCTGCACGGTGGTCGTGGTCACCGCGGCGATCGCCGGGGTGCGGGGCACCAACTTCTGGCTCGTCGTGGCCGGCGACGCGGCCGCCGCGGCGATGCTGGTCCGGGCGACGGGTGGTCACGCGGGGGCGCACCCCTTGCAGGTGATCGTGCAATGGATCCACCTGATGGTGATCGCGATCTGGGTCGGGGGCTTCGCCGTGCTCGTGCTTCTGTTACGCGCACGCCCGACCTCGCGGCCGCCCGTGGCGGAGGTCGCCGCCTATTCGAGGCTCGCCGGATACGCGCTCCTCGTGGTGGTGACTTCGGGCGTGGTACGCACGATCGACGAGCTCGACGGCTGGTCCGGCATCGCGAAGGCGCTCGACACCCCATACGGC
>JANLXF010000238.1:0-2290 GCA_031364965.1 Actinomycetes bacterium
CCTCGTTCGTAGTTCGCCCCCGGGGCACGATCGACGTGAAGGGGAAGGGACCGATGGAGACCTATCTGCTGGACGCGGCGCGCTGAGGCCGGTCTGCTCGATGGCCGATATCGCCGTTCTGTGAGAACGTCGCGCGCATGACCGACAACGCGATCCTCGTCGAGGGACTCCAGAAACGGTTCGGCGACGTCGTAGCGCTCGGCGGTATCGACCTCGAGGTCCAGGAGGGGACGGTCTTCGGGCTGCTGGGCCCCAACGGCGCCGGCAAGACCACGGCGGTGCGGGTGCTGGCGACGGTGCTCGCGCCCGACGCCGGGCGTGCCGAGGTGCTCGGGTTCGACGTCGTGACCCACGCCGACGCCGTGCGTCGCCGCATCGGGATGGCGGGCCAGTTCGCCGCCGTCGACGCGAACCTCACCGGCCGCGAGAACCTCGCGATGGTGGGCGTGCTCGGCCAGCTGCCCCGGTCCGCGATCGCGCCGCGGGCGACCGAGCTCCTCGGGCGCTTCGGCCTGGATGACGCGGCCGACCGGCCCGTGCGGACGTACTCGGGGGGCATGCGGCGCCGGCTCGACATCGCGGCCTCGCTCGTGCAGCGGCCGCCGGTGCTCTTCCTCGACGAGCCCACGACGGGCCTCGACATCGCGAGCCGCAACGACCTGTGGGAGATGATCCGCGAGCTCGTGAACGAGGGCACCACGGTGCTGCTCACCACGCAGTACCTGGAGGAGGCCGATCAGCTGGCGGCGCGTGTGGCCGTGGTCGACGTCGGGAAGATCATCGCGAACGACACGCCCCAACGCCTGAAAGCGCAGCTGGGCAACACGGTGGTCGAGATGGGATTCGGGGAAGCGGCCCTCGCCGAGCGCGCGCAGAGGCTGATCGGCGACGGCGTGGCGGGCACCGTCGAGCGAGAGGGGAGCGTGATCCGCGTCTCGTCCGACCGCGGGCCGCACGTGCTGGTCGAGGTGCTCCGGCGTTTCGACGCCGACGGGGTCGAGCCGGCCTCGCTTTCGGTGCGGGAGCCGAGCCTGGACGACGTGTTCCTGAAGCTGACGGGGCATCACGCGGACCCGGTGGGCGGCGAGTTGGCGACCGCGGCCGCGGCCCCCGGCGGGCGACGGGGTCGCCGCGGCGCAGGAGGTCCCGCATGAGCGTCCGCGCGATCGACGCGCCGGCAGACGCGCGCGACACGAAGATCCCGTTCGGCGTCGTCCGCGACACGCTCGCGGTGGCCCGGCGGAACCTGATCGCCTACCGGCGCGTCCCGCAGCTGCTCGTCTTCTCGACGATCCAGCCCGTGGTATTCGTGCTGATGTTCCGGTTCGTGTTCGGCGGCGCGATCACCGGCTTGCCCGAGGGCGTGTCGTACGTCGACTACCTGATGCCCGGGATCTTCGTGCAGACGGTGGTGTTCGGCGCGATCGCGACGGCGATCGGCCTGGCGACCGACATGAAGAGTGGCCTGATGGAGCGCTTCCACGCGCTGCCGATGGCGCGCTCGGCGGTGCTCACGGGCCGTACGACCGCCGATCTCGCCCGCAACGTGTTCGTGGTGTCGCTGATGATGATCGTCGGCTCGCTCGTGGGATGGCGCGTGCACACGAACGTGGTGGCCTTGTTGGCGGCGGCGGGTCTCGTGCTGCTGTTCGGCTACGCGATGTCGTGGATCTTCGCGACGGTGGGCCTGGCGATGGGCGATCCGGAGACGGCGCAGGCGGCGGCGTTCCCGGTGCTCGCACCGCTCGTGTTCGCGTCGTCGGCGTTCGTGCCGATCGACCGCATGCCCTCGTGGCTGCAGGTGTTCGCCGAGCATCAGCCGGTGTCGGCGAACGCTACCGCGATCCGCGCGCTCACCCTCGGCGGCCCCACCGCGGACCTGGTCGTCAAGGCCGTGGCGTGGGACCTCGGGATCTTCCTCGTGTTCGCGGCGATCGCGGTCCGGCTGTACCGGCGCGCGGTCTGAGCCCGCGCTAGGGAAAGGAGATCGTCGTGGAGCTCACGATCCGTCGTTTCGAGGAGTCCGACGAGCGGCGGGAGTTCCCGCTCGGGTGGTTCGAGCTGATCCGGGTCGCAGGGGTGACGATCGGCCGCGCGAGCTACGAGCCCGGGTGGAGGTGGTCCGAGCACGTCGGCGCCGCGCTCGGACAGGCGTCGTGCCCGGTGGAGCACGTCGGGATCGTGGTATCGGGCCGGGGCGCCCGGGGGATGGGGGGCGGGGGGGGGGTGGGGGTTGTGGCGGGGGCCGGCGTAGCCCTAGCCGGGGGGGCCCCCCCCCGGGGGGGGGGGG
>JANLXF010000262.1:0-9926 GCA_031364965.1 Actinomycetes bacterium
CGTCGGCCAGCACCAGCGTGGGGAGCCGGCTTTGGGGGTTCTGCCTCATCAACTCGATGTTCGGCTGGGAGCTGAACACGAGTCTTGGGAGCGCGGACCAGAAGTTCGCCGCGCTGATCACGCTCGCCTTGATCACGATCCTGAACATCTACGGGGTCAGGCTGGTCTCGATCATCAACAACACGGGCGTGGTCTTCGAGATCCTCGGCATGGTGGTGTTCGCGCTGATCATGGCGATCGTCCACAACAACCAGGGGATCGGCGTGCTCTTCGATTCGGGCGATTCGAAGCTCACGGCGAGCAACTTCCTGATCGGCATGTTCATGTCGCTGTTCGTCGTGTACGGCTTCGACACGGCGGGCACGCTCGCCGAGGAGACCAAGAACCCGCGTGCCGAGTCGCCGAAGGCGATCATCGGGTCGATCGCGGGGGCGTTCGTGATCGGCGCGGTCTTCCTGATCGGCACGCTGATCGCGATCCCGAGCCTGTCCGACGCGCAGGCCGGTTTCTTCGGGCCGGCGCAGGTCATCGACGCTGTCTTCACCTCGTGGGTCGCCAACGTCTACCTGCTGATCGTGGTGTTCGCGATCTTCGTGTGCTGCCTGTCGATCATGACCTCGACCGTCCGGCTGATGTTCGGGATGGCGCGCGACAACCAGCTGCCCTTCTCGAAGCCGCTCTCCAAGGTCAACCCCAGGCTCCACACACCGATAGGCGCGTGCATCGGCGTCGCGATCCTCTCGGCGATCCCGTTCCTGCAGTTCACGGGAGCCACGGTGATCGCGGTTGCGGCGACGGCGATGATCTACCTCAGCTACTTCCTGGGGAACCTGGCCGTGATGCGCGCCCGGATGCGAGGATGGCCGCGGGCCGAGGCACCGTTCACGCTCGGCGGATGGGGCAAGATCGTGAACGTCCTGGCATTGCTGTGGGGCTTCGCGATGCTCCTGAACCTGTTGTGGTGGACGAGCGATCCACTGTCGCTGCGGATCCTCACGAACCCCAAGGCGACGCAGACCGACTACTTCGGTACCGGTCCGCTCGTGAACTTCCCCATCGACGCCCTGAACAAGATCCCGCTGATGGAGCTGATCATCGGGGCGGTCCTGATCGTGGGGGCGATCTACTACTTCACGGTGGGCAAGTCGAAGGAGTTCGCAGCGATCACGATGCCCGACGAGCTCGTCGAGCAGCCGGTCTGAGCGGTGCGGGGGCGGGAGCGGCCTTGAGCCGCTCCCGCGTCCCGCGAAGGAACCTATGTCGATCGAGATCGTCGCCGACGAGAAGGTCACCGGCTGGATCGCCGGCCGTGGTGGCCATGTGTGGGTCTGGCTCGACCCGCACCGCAGCGTCGTCGGCGCCCACACCTACCTCGAAGCGCACACCGAGCCCCCAGGGTCGAGCCGCGAGACCAAGCTCTCCCGGAGTTCCCGGCGCCCGCACGCGTTCTATGAGGTCGCGGCCGACGGGTTCACGCTCCACCTCGATCACGCGGATTTCGAGCCCCCGAAGGAGTTGGTCCTCGAGCTGCGGGGAAGGCGGCACAAGCGGGTGGAAGCCTTCTGGGACGGATGCGTGTTCGTGGTTGCGGCGCACCCCCAGTGGGTAGACCCCCATCACGCATGACCGGACGCGATACTCCAGCCTTTCGGCCGAGGACCGCACCCGCCCGACCAGGCTAGCCTCGCTGGTCCGACCCGAACGAGAGGACCCGTACGTGAGGAACCGATCGAACCTGCTGCGCATGACCGGACTCATCTCCGGCCTCGCCCTCGCGCTCGCCGCGTGCGGCGGAGGCTCGTCGAGCGATAGCGGAGCCAGCGCTTCGCAGCCCGCCGGAGCAACGTCGTCCCCGTCCTCGCCCGCGGCATCGCCCTCGGCCGATCCGATGGCCGTCGCCAGGCTCGACGGCCTCTACGCCGTCGTCAAGAAGGTCGTCGCCCAGAAGAACTTCAGCGATATCACCGTTGGCGACACGTTCAAGCGCACCTACGACGTGACGCCCGACTGCGCGACCGGCCCCTGCGGCGGCAAGGTCGTGATCGACGCGGCGGAGTCCAAGCAGAACACCACGCAGACGGTGACCTACGACGAGGCCACCCACACGTACGGGTTCGAGGCGCCGCTGAGCCCCGCGACGTGCCGGGGCGCCGATCGCAAGCAGTACGACCTGAAGACCTCCAGCGTCTTCACGCTCACGCCGACCAAGGTCGAGCTCTCGGGCGAGGAGTACGTGGTGACGAAGTTCACCGCGGTGGGGACCCTGAAAGCCGTACCGCAGGGTGCCGCCCTGACCAAGGGCAAGTGCAAGGTGTCGACGGCGAAGTACGTCTACACCGGTCACGCGGGTTAACGCTCGCGCGTCGCTCAGGCCTGGCTCGTGGTCAGTTCGAGGCGGGCTCGATGATGCGCGCCCGACGTCTCATGATCGGCGATCCGCTCAGCAGTCGGATCGTCAACAGCAGCAGCCCGAAGGCGGCGACCGCCTCGGCCACGCCGGACGTCAGCACCCAGACCCCTTGGGAGGACGAGGCCCAAGGCCAAAAGAGCGGGCCCTCACTGATCGTCCTGAAGTAGGACAGGAGGTCCTGGGCGGCGAATCCGAGGACGATCAGGGTCGCCACGGCCGTGCCCGACGCTGCGAGCGTGCGCACGATCCTGATCCTTCCCATGCTCCTCTGCTCGGCCACGTGCCCGGGAATCTTGAGGCTGCAGACGCGAGACGTCCTCGGTCGCCATACTCGGGACATGGACGGGCGGCCGCGGGGTAGCGAGCGTTCGAACGACGCGCTTACCTCGTACTCCGGCGTCGATGCCGTCATCTCAGGACTGCGCGACGGACTTGCGGCGATCCTCGGATCGAACCTCGTCGGCCTGTACCTGACCGGGTCGCTCGCGTACGGCGACTTCCACCCGGGCAGCAGCGACATCGACTTCTTCGCGGTGACCGGTGATCGACTGAAGGACGACGAGCGGCAGAGGGTGGAAGCGCTGCACCTGGGTATCCAGGAACGCGCGAAGGAGTGGGCGGGCCGCGTCGAGACCACCTACGTGCCGCGGGGCATGCTGCGGAGTATCGACCCACCGTCTGAGGGGAGGCCGTACTTCAATCAGGGCACGATGTGGCGCCCAGACCCGGTCTATGGATACGAATGGCTGATGCAGCTGGCCGCGGCGCGGGACTTCGGCATCGCGCTGATCGGCCCCCGAGCCGAGACGCTGATCCCCGAGATCGACGAAGCTCGTGTTCGTGAGGCGTCGGTGCGCGATCTCCAGAAGGAATGGGAACCGGCGATCCGGGACTCCTCGCGTCTCGCGACGCCGCACCTTCGAGCGTTCGCGGTGTTGACGTCGGTTCGCGCGCTCTATCGGCAGGAGACCGGACGGTTCGCGACCAAGCGCGCAGCTGCCGGGTGGGCGGGCGGCAGGTACCCGCAGTGGGGTCGGCTGATCACCGGGGCCGCTTCCTGGCAGCACGGCGAGGACCTCGCGACGCCCGACGAGGTGGCCGCCTTCATCCGACACGCGATCCACGAAGTGACCTGAAGCAGCTCGGGAGGGCCGCAGCGTCCCGGTCTCTCGGCCCCGTCCCGGTTGACAGCTTCCCGCACGCCTCTACACTGTCAAGACCATGTCGACCCCAGAGCTGTTCGAGCGCAGCGTCCTCGTACTTATTCGCTAGGCGCGGCCGGGCCCAGAGGCCCGCTCGCCGCGCCGTCGACCCCGCGAACCCCGCGGGGTTTTTCATACCCCGACACCAGCACCGCACCGTGAACGCCGGGTCAGACCCCCGGAGACAAGGAGACCACCATGAGGTACGAGTTCGAGCGAGACGGCGCGGTCGTCGCGAGCGTGTCGTGGGAGGGTCCCGCCCAGGTGAGCGTGGAGGCCGCCGACCCCTCGACGCGGGCCGTCGTCGACCGGTACCTGAGCTCGGAGGTCGTCTACCTGGGGTCGGGATTCGACTTCGGCGCCGAACAGGAGCAGGACGTGCTGCAGATGCGCCGCCGTGACTGGACCCCCTGGGAGTTCGAGCGAGCGTGCAGGAACCTCGGGCATCGTCTACAGGCGCACGTCACGCGCGTCGAAACCGGCCCCGTCGAAGCCCGGGAGGCGGTCGTCCGATGAAGATGTCCGGCGCCGACGCGCTGCTGAAAGCGCTCGAGCAGGAGGGGGTCGAGGCGATCTTCGGCATCCCCGGCGGCGCCAGCATGCCGATCTACGATCCGCTGGTCGACCGTTCCTCGATCCGCCACATCCTCTGCCGGCACGAGCAGGGCGCGGGCCACGCGGCCGAGGGCTACGCCTGGGTGACCGGGAAGGTCGGCGTGTGCATGGCCACGAGCGGCCCCGGCGCGACGAACCTGGTCACGCCCCTGGCCGACGCGAAGATGGACTCGGTGCCGATCGTCGCGATCACCGGGCAGGTGCCGACGCCGGTGGTGGGCAACGACGCCTTCCAGGAAGCCGACATCACCGGCATCACGATGCCGGTCACCAAGCACAACTTCCTGGTGAAGGACCCGGCCGAGATCGTCGAGACCGTGCGCGAGGCGTTCCACATCGCGTCGACGGGGCGACCCGGACCGGTGCTGATCGACCTTCCCAAGGACGTGCTGCTCGCCGAGACCACGTACAAGTGGCCCGAACGCATCAACCTTCCCGGCTACAAGCCGACGACGAAGGGCAACTCGCGGCAGGTCGTCGAGGCAGTCAAGCTGATCATGCGCGCCAAGAAGCCGGTGCTCTACGTCGGGGGCGGCGTGATCAAGGCCGACGCGCACAAGGAGCTGTTCAAGCTCGCGACCACGGGGCAGCTGCCGGTGGTCACCACCCTGATGGCGCGCGGCGCGTTCCCCGATTCGAACGAGCTGTGCCTTGGCATGCCGGGCATGCACGGCAACTACACGGCCGTCACGTCGATGCAGCAGGCGGATCTGCTCGTGGCGCTCGGCTCGCGGTTCGACGACCGGGTGACCGGCAAGCTCGCCGGGTTCGCCCCGCACGCGAAGATCGTCCACGTCGACATCGACCCCGCCGAGATCGGCAAGAACCGCGTGGTCGACGTGCCGATCGTCGGCGACTGCAAGGACGTGATCGGCAAGCTCGCGGCCGAGCTCGCGAAGCGCCAGGAGGAGGCCGGCGGCGTGCCGGAGCGCGGCCCATGGCTGCGCCAGCTCGCCGAGTGGAAGCGCACGTATCCCTACCGGTACGAGCAGGAGTCCGGCGGCGCGCTGAAACCGCAGTACTGCGTCGAGCGCCTCAACCACTTCGCCGACGACGACACGATCCTGGTCTCGGGCGTGGGTCAGCACCAGATGTACGCCTCGCAGTACTGGCAGTTCGAGCGACCTCGCCATTGGGTGAACTCCGGTGGGCTGGGCACGATGGGCTTCGCCGTGCCCGCCGCGATGGGCGCGAAGGTCGGCCGGCCCGACCAGCGCGTGGTCGCGATCGATGGCGACGGGTGCTTCCAGATGACGGCCCAGGAACTCGCGACGAGCGCCACCGAGAAGATCCCGTTCATCACGGCGATCCTGAACAACGGGTACCTCGGCATGGTGCGCCAGTGGCAGGAGCTGTTCTTCGACGAACGCTACTCAGGTGTGTGGCTGGACCCGAACGTGCCCGACTACGTGAAGCTCGCCGACGCCTACGGCGCCGAGGGCATCCGGGTCGACTCGCCCGACGAGGTCGACAACGCGATCGAGAAGGCGTTCTCGATCACCGACCGGAGCGTCGTGATCGATTTCCGGGTCGACCCCACCGAGATGGTGTTCCCCATGGTGCCGTCGGGCGCCTCGAACGACGACATCATCCTGGGCCCGGAGGGCATCAGGTCCACCACCGACCCCGCGGAGGCACCGATCGCATGAGCACTCTCCACACGATCTCCGTGCTCGTCGAGGACCGGCCCGGCGTGCTCACCCGGGTGGCCGGCCTCTTCGCCGCGCGCGGCTACAACATCGATTCGCTGGCGGTCGGTCCCACGGACACCGAGGGCATCTCCCGGATGACGATCGTCGTCAACGTCGACGAGAGCCCGCTCGAGCAGGTCACGAAGCAGCTGAACAAGCTGATCAACGTGATCAAGATCATCGAGCACGACCCGGGCAGCGCGGTCGAACGCGAGCTGATGCTCGCGAAGGTCCACGCGCAGGGCGACGCGCGGGCGCGGATCATGGAGATCGCGGAGGTCTTCCGGGTGAACGTCGTCGACGTCACCGCGAGCACGCTCACGCTCGAGGCGAGCGGCAAGCCCGAGAAGCTGGAGGCGCTCCGCGAGCTCCTCGACGAGTTCGGGATCGTGGAGCTCTCGCGGACCGGGCGCATCGCGCTCTCGCGCGGCGAGCGGGGGATCCGCGAGCGCTCGGCGCTCCGAGCGGCCAACTAGCTCCGACCAGACCAATCGATCACGGGAAGGGAACTCCGAGATGGCGACGATCTATTACGAGAAGGACACCGACACCGGCGTGCTGGCGGACCAGAAGATCGCCGTCCTCGGCTACGGATCGCAAGGGCACGCGCACGCCCTGAACCTCCAGGACTCCGGCTACGACGTGCGGGTCGGGCTCCGCCCCGGATCCGCGAGCCGCGCGCAGGCCGAGGCCGCGGGCCTCCGCGTGCTCGACACCGCCGCGGCGGTCGCCGAGGCCGACATCGTCATGTGCCTCCTCCCCGACACGAGTCACGCCACGGTCTACGCCGAGGACATCGCGCCGAACCTGAAGGACGGCGACATGCTGATGTTCGCCCACGGGTTCTCGATCCACTTCCAGACCGTGGTCCCCCCCGAGGGCATCGACGTGACGATGATCGCGCCCAAGGGCCCCGGCCACCTCGTGCGCCGCACCTACGAAGAGGGGAACGGCACCCCGGGCCTCGTGGCCGTGCAGCAGGACGCCACCGGCAAGGCGCTCCAGCGCGCGCTCGCGTACGGCAACGGGATCGGCTGCGCCCGTCCCGGCATCATCCAGACCACCTTCAAGGAGGAGACCGAGACCGATCTGTTCGGTGAGCAGACCGTGCTCTGCGGCGGCCTGAGCAGCCTGATCAAGAACGGGTTCGAGACCCTCGTCGGCGCCGGCTACCAGCCCGAGATCGCGTACTTCGAGTGCCTGCACGAGGTGAAGCTGATCGTGGACCTGATCTACGAAGGCGGCCTGTCGTGGATGCGCCACTCGGTCTCGACCACCGCTGAGTGGGGCGACTACGTGAGTGGCCCTCGCGTGGTGGACGAGCACGCGCGCGCCCAGATGGAGCAGGTACTGGCCGAGATCCAGGACGGGACCTTCGCCCGCAACTGGATCGCCGAGGCCGGCGCCGGCTTCCCGGAGTACCGCCGACTTCGGGACGAGGCGCGGTCGTCCCAGCTCGAGCGCGTGGGGCGCGAGCTGCGCCAGATGATGCCCTGGCTGGAAAGCGACAAGAAGGTGGCCCCGGAATGAGCGAGGAAGGCAACGTAGGCACGCCCGGCAACGTCCGGATCTTCGACACCACCCTGCGCGACGGCGAGCAGGCGCCGGGCATCGCCCTGACCAAGGCCGAGAAGGTCGAGATCGCCGAGCAGCTCGCCCGGTTGAACGTCGACATCATCGAAGCCGGGTTCCCGGTCAGCTCGACCGGTGAGTTCGACGCGGTCAGCGAGATCGCCTCCAGCGTGAAGGGCCCGGTGATCGCGGCGCTCGCGCGCACCGCCACCGGCGACATCGAGCGTGCGGCCGAGGCGCTGAAGGGGGCCGACCGCTGGCGGATCCACACGTTCATCTCGACCAGCGACGTGCAGCGCGAATCGATGCTGAAGATGAGCTACCAGCAGGTGCTCGACGCGATCCGCGAGAACGTCACGCTGGCCAAGAGCTACACCGAGGACGTCGAGTTCAGCGCGCAGGACGCGACGCGGACGCCCCTGGAGTTCCTGATGGAGTGCTACCGGGTGGCGGTCGAGTGCGGCGCAACCACGATCAACGTCCCCGACACAGTCGGGTACGCGACGCCCACGGAGTTCGGCGAGCTGATCCGCATCGTGCGAGCGGCCACACCCGACGAGGTGGTGATCTCGACCCACTGCCACAACGACCTGGGCCTCGCGGTGGCGAACTCACTCGCCGGGATCGAGAACGGCGCCGGCCAGGTCGAGGTCGCGGTGAACGGGATCGGCGAGCGCGCCGGCAACTGCGCGCTCGAGGAGATCGCGATGATCGTGCGTACCCGCGGTCAGGCGCTGCACAAGCAGCACGGCCTGAACATCAGGGAGATCACGCGCACCTCCCGGCTGGTCGCGATGACCACCGGGTACACCGTCCAGCCGAACAAGGCGGTGGTGGGCTCCAGCGCGTTCGCGCACGAGAGCGGGATCCACCAGCACGGCGTGCTGAGCAACCGCGCCACCTACGAGATCATGGATCCGGTCGAGGTCGGGCTCGAGGGGAATTCGCTCGTGCTCGGCAAGCACTCGGGGCGCCACGCGTTCATCGACGCGCTGTCGAAGCTGGGGATCGAGCTGGACGAGGCCGCGATGAACCGCGCGTTCGCCCGCTTCAAGGACCTGGCCGACCGCAAGGTCCAGATCACCGATCAGGATCTGACCGCGATCGTCGCCGAGGAGCTGGGGGCGGCCGACCAGGACCTTCTCGTGATGGAGTCGCTCCAGATGGGGGGCGGCACGCACCTGCAGCCGCGCGCCACGGTGCGGCTCAGGCGCGGTGATGACGAGCCGGTCGAGGAGTCGGCGATGGGCGACGGGCTGATCGACGCCGTGATGGGCGCGATCCAGCGGGCCTCGGGCGTCGAGGGACGGCTCGTGAACTTCCACGTGTCCAGCGTCACGGGCGGGACGGACGCGCTCGGGGACGTCGTGGTGCAGCTCGAGATCGACGGCCGGCGCGTGACCGGGCGCGGCGTGGCGACCGACGTCGTCGAGGCGAGCGCCCGCGCCTATCTCGCCGCGATCAACCGCGCGCTCCAGGTCGGCGGCGCCCCCGCCTCGAACGAGGAGACGCCGTGACGGAGCGGAGCTACAAGGTCGGCGTGATCCCGGGCGACGGCACCGGTCCCGAGGTCGTGCGCGAGGGTCTGAAGGTCCTCAACGCCGTGGGCGACGCGTTCACCATAGAGCTCGTCGAGTTCGATCTCGGCGCTGATCGGTATCTGCGCACCGGCGAGGTCCTCCCCGACGAAGAGCTCGAGCAGCTCGGCGAGCTGGACGCGATCTTCCTGGGCGCCGTCGGAGATCCCCGCGTGAAGCCGGGCATCTTGGAACGCGACCTGTTGCTGAAGGCGCGGTTCGGACTCGACCAGTGGGTGAACCTGCGTCCGGTCGTGCGATACCCCGGCGTCGAGACGCTCGTGCCCAGCCATGCCGAGGACGACGTGAACTTCGTGGTGGTGCGCGAGAACTCCGAGGGGCTGTACTCGGGCGCCGGAGGGTTCCACCGCAAGGGGACCGAGTTCGAGGTCGCGGTCCAGGAGTCGATCAACACGCGGCACGGCGTCGAGCGGATCGTGCGGTACGCCTTCGATCTCGCGATGCAGCCGCACCGCCGCAGGAAGCTCACCCTCGTGCACAAGACGAACGTCCTGACGTTCGCGGGCGACCTGTACCAACGGGTCGTCGATGAGGTCGCGACCGAGTTCCCGGAGGTGCAGACCGACTACGTGCACGTCGACGCGGCGTGCATCTACTTCCTTGACTGGCCCGCGCGGTTCGACGTGATCGTGACCGACAACATGTTCGGCGACATCATCACGGACCTCGGCGCGATGATCCAGGGGGGCATGGGGATCGCAGCGGGCGGCAACATCAACCCGCAGGGCGTGAGCATGTTCGAGCCGATCGGCGGCACCGCTCCCGACCACACCGGCAAGGGGACGATCAACCCGCTCGCGGCGATCGGTGCGCTCCAGTTGCTCCTCGTGCAGCTCGG
>JANLXF010000267.1:0-2855 GCA_031364965.1 Actinomycetes bacterium
GGCGAGCGCCACGCGCTGCTGCTGGCCGCCGGAGAGCTGGGAGGGCCGGCGGTGGCCGAAGCCCGTCAGCGCCACGAGCTCGAGCGACTCGGCGACGCGCGTCTTCATCTCCTGCTTGGTCGCTCGCTTGTACTTCAGCCCGAACGCCACGTTCTCCTCGACGGTGAGGTGCGGAAAGAGCGCGTAGTTCTGGAAGACGGTGTTCACGTTCCGCTTGTGCGGTGGGGTCTGCGCCATGTCGACCCCGTCGAGCAGGATCTGCCCCTCGGAAGGCCGCTCGAAGCCCGCGATCATCCGCAGCGACGTGGTCTTGCCGCACCCCGAGGGACCGAGCAGCGAGAAGAACTCACCCTCCGGCATCTCCAGGTTCACCCCGGCAACGGCCGTGAAGTCGCCGAAGCGCTTCACGAGATCGACGAGTTGCACCTGTCCGCCAGCCATGGTGCGCGGAGTCTAGCCCATGGTGCCGAGACCGGGTCAAGCCGTCCACGGTCTGGGAACCGCTCGTGGCATGATGCCGCGATGGATGAGCTCCGGCTGCCCTTGCGACCGGAGGTAGCTCCCGAGACCGGCAGCATCTCGTCGAGGGCGACGCTGCCTCTCCTAGCGGGCTATTGGGCGTTCGGGCAGTACTGGGGCGTCTGGGTGATCCTGGTCTTCGACCTCCAGCGCTTCCATGCGATCACGGAGAGCCGCCTCGGCTTCCTCTACGCGATGCTTTCGGTGAGCGCCGTGCTGGTGATGCTGCTCGTGGCGCCCCGTCTGCAACCGCTCCCGTTGTCGTTCAGTGTTCCGATCTCGCTGGTGTCGCTCGGGGTGGGGTCGTTCGCGATCGGCTACCTGCCCACCTCGGCGATCGTCGTCGGGTTCATGCTCGTCGGCTTGGGCAACGGGCTGATCGACGTGTACCTGAACGTGGCAGCCCAGCGGGTGGAGGTCGCTACCAAACGACCCGTGCTCCAATGGCTGCATGCGTCGTATGCCTTGGGCGGGATCACCGGCGCCACCGTCGCGGGGCTCATGCGCATGGCGGATATCGACTTCAGGCTCGGACTCCTGTTCGCGACGGTCGCGCTGTTCCTGACCGCGGCCTGGAACCTGCGTACCGCGCCGCGGGAACACGGACCCGAGGGCAGGGCAACGTCGTTCTCGATCTCGGCGCTGTTCCGGACCCCCGCGCTGTGGGTGCCGGCGATCTGCGTGCTGTTCGCATTCCTCGTCGAGGGGTCGATGGACACGTGGTCGGGTCTGTACCTGCGGAACCAACTGGGCGCCTCGGCGGGCATGACGGCCGTCGTGTTCGTCGCCTTCTCGAGCGCGATCTTCCTCGGTCGGTTGTTCGCCGGCCGGGTGCTCTACGGGCTTGGGCCCAGGACCACGATCCTGATCGCGGGGGTCGGGTCGGCCGTCGGCGGTATCGCGGCCGTCACGACGAGCAGCGCCGTCGTGGTCGGCGCCGCGTTCCTGCTCCTCGGCTTCATGATCAGCGCGGCCGCCCCTGCGGGGTTCTCGCTGACCGAGGACATCGACGAGGACCCCGCCCATGCGATCGCTGCGGTCACCACGGTCGGGTACACGGGGTTCGTCTGGAGCCCGCCGCTCCTGGGCTACATCGCGCAGACCTTCGACCTGCGGGCGGCGATGAGCGTGACCGTCGTTGCGACGGCGGGGATCATCGCCGCCGGCCTGTTGGCCCCTCGGGGACGCCCCGAGCGGCGCGGCACACCGGGGCCTTAGCCGGACAGGTTGAGGTAGACGGCCTTTTCCTCCAAGAAGTCGTCGAGGCCGTGCTTGCCCAGCTCGCGCCCGACGCCGGACTGCTTATACCCGCCCCACGGCATCTCCGTCGGCGCCGGCTGCGTGTCGTTGATCCACACGATCCCCGCCCGGATCGCGCGCGCGGTCCGCATCGCCTTGGTGAGGTCGTTGGTCCAGATCGCCGCCGCCAACCCGTACTCGTTGTCGTTGGCCATCTCGACGACGTCCTCGACGCTTCCGAACGGGATCACCGACATCACCGGCCCGAAGATCTCCTCCCTGGCGATGCGCGCCGAGTTGTCGACGTCGGCGAACACCGTCGGGGCCACGAAGTACCCGCCCTCGAGCCGGGGATCGGTGGGCGTGACGCC
Organism: Actinomycetes bacterium; assembly: GCA_031364965.1. Taxonomy (GTDB): domain Bacteria; phylum Actinomycetota; class UBA4738; order UBA4738; family HRBIN12; genus JAOUEA01. The sequence continues at coordinate 2,130 of JANLXF010000267.1, forward strand.
CCGGCCCGCCAGCCGCGCCTCGCTCGCACCGATCTCGAGATAGCTCGTGACCCGCTCCTGCTGCTCCTTCGAGATCAGCGGGCCCATCGTGGTGGTCACGTCCTGCGGGTCGCCCACCTTGACGGCAGCCGCGTGTTCGGCCAGCGCGTTCACCGCGTCGTCATAGATCGTGCGGTCGACGAAGACCCTGGTGCCGGCCGAGCAGATCTCACCTTGATTCCAGAACACCCCGTTGGCCGAGCCCTCGATCGCGGACGCGAAGTCGGCGTCGGCGAACACGATGTTCGGGGACTTGCCGCCGAGCTCGAGCGTCACGCGCTTCAACGTGTCAGCGCCGCTCCGCATGATGATCTTGCCGACCTCTTTGGATCCGGTGAAGCCGACCTTGTCAACGCCGGGATGGATCGTGAGCGGAGCGCCAGCCGTCTCGCCGAAGCCGGTGAGGACGTTCAGGACGCCCGGCGGGAGGCCGGCCTCTTCGAGGATCCTCGGGATCTCCAAGCACGTCAGCGGGGTCTGTTCGGGCGGCTTCAAGATGAACGTGCAGCCGGCCGCGATCGCCGGCGCAACCTTCTGCACGGCCATCATCATCGGGTAGTTCCACGGCGTGATCCCCACGGCGACGCCGACCGGTTCCTTCCACACCATGAACATCGCGTCGGCGCCCAGGTGCTGGCTCTCCCCCGCGATCTTCGTCGCCCAGCCTCCGTAGTACTCGAACATGAA
>JANLXF010000274.1:0-13038 GCA_031364965.1 Actinomycetes bacterium
CGGCCACCTCCTCGGCGATCGCCACGATCTCGTCGGTGGCCGCGTACATCCCCGGCACGTAGATCAGACCGGTCGAGATGCCCATCGCACCCTCGTCGAGCGCCTCGCCCACGAGGCGCCGCATGGTGTCGAGCTCGCCCGCCCGGGGCGCCCGTCGCGCCCGGCCCATGACCTCGAGCCGCACCGCGCCGTGCCCCACGAGCGCGGCGAGATTCAACGCCGGTTCCGCGGCTGCGAGGGCCTCGAGGTAGGCGCCGAACGTCTCGAACCCGGGCGCGTCGTCGGGCCCGCCCACCAGGGTCGCCGATTCGCCGAACCCCGCCGGCGGCCAGGGAGAGGTCCCACAGTTGCCGACGACGACCGATGTCACCCCTTGGCGCAGGGTGCTCGGCATCCACGGATCGACCAGCGGCCCCAAGTCTGAGTGGGTGTGGACGTCGACGAATCCGGGCGAGAGCACGCGGCCGACGGCCTCGATCGTGCGTGCGGCCTCCGGCGGTGACGCGGTTCCGTGGCCGACCCAGACGACGCGATCGTCCGAGATGCCGATCGAACCGAGTGTTCCGGGCGCGCCGGTGCCATCCACCAGGAACGCGCCGGTGATCGTCAGGTCGAGCATGGGAGCGGCATCCTAGCCCGCCGCGCGAACGCCGGTAACCGGTCGGCTATTCCGAGTCGATGGGCTCGAAGGTCCCGGGGGCGAGGGGCCCGCCGACCCCCCGCCGATCCTCGGTCTCCGTCGATGCTGTTGAGAGAGGAACAGGGGTACATCGAAAGGGGTACACCATGAGCGACGACACCGTGTCACTGGTGCTCTTCTCCGGCACCGACGACAAACTCCAGGCCGCCTCGGTGCTGGCCGTCGGTGCGGCGGCGATGGGCCGCAAGGTCAACATCTTCCTTCAGTACTGGGCGCTCGACGCGTTCCGTGTCGATCGCGTCCTGAAGGATCACGGCGTGTCGGCCGAGGCAGGCGAAGCGGGGCTCCGCGCGATGCAGGCGCAGGGCAAGACCCACTGGAGCGAACTCTTCGCGCAGGCCAAGGACCTCGGCGAGGTCCAGATCCAGGCATGCGCGGACTCGATGGAGATGTTCGAGATCACGAAGGACGATCTCGACCCGATGGTCGACGGCATCTGGGGCGTTGCCTCCTTCTTCATGGAGGCCGAAGGCCCAGTGACGTTCATCTAGGAGGTGGCGACGATGACGACAGCAGAGGTAACCCGTTCGATCGACGCGCGAGGGATGGCCTGCCCGGGGCCGCTGATGACTCTGATCGGTGCGATCCGCGAAGGGCAAGTAGGCGACGTGATTGAAGTCCTCTCGAGCGACGAGGGATCGAAGTCGGACATCCCGGCATGGGTGCAGAAGGCCCAGCACGAGATGGTCGAGGTCCTCGACGAGGACGGCTTCGCACGATTCGTGATCCGGAAGGCCAGGTGAGCCGGCATGCCCGCGCGCGTCCTGGTGCTGGGAGGCGGGGTCGGTGGCACCCTCGTCGCCAATCTGCTCGACAAGGAACTGGGGCATGACGCCGACGTCACGGTCGTCGACCCCACCGGCATGCACGACTACCAGCCCGGCTACCTCTACGTGGCCCTGGGCGAGGCGAAGGGTCACTGGCTGACGCGCGAGGAGCGAACGCTCCTGCGTGGGAGCGTCGACCTCGCGATCGAGCGCGCGGTGCGCATCGATGCGGCAGCCGGCGCGGTGCGGCTCGAACGCGGCGGCGAGCTGCCCTATGACTACCTGGTCATCGCGACGGGCGCCCGTCTGGTGCCCGAGGCGATCCCGGGGCTGGCCGAGGGTTCGTTCGAGTTCTACTCCCTCCCCGGTGCCGAGCGCCTCAGTCAGGAGCTCGCTCGGTTCAAGGGCGGCCGGGTAAAGATCGGCGTGGCGGGGATCCCGTACAAGTGCCCGCCGGCGCCCGTCGAATTCACGTTCCTGGTCGAGGAGTACCTGCGCAAGCGAGGGATCCGCCACGCGAGCGAGGTCGAGCTGCTGAGTCCGCTGAACCGGGCCTTCACGATCGAGAGCGCGTCCAAGCTGATCGCGCCGATCATGGAAGAGCGCGGGATCGGACTCACCACGTTCTTCAACGTCGAGACGGTCGATCCGTCCGCGGGCGTGGTCGAGTCGCTCGAGGGCGAGACGCAGGAGTACGACCTCCTGGTGCTCGTCCCGCCGCACAAGGGGCAGCAGGTCGTGATCGACTCGGGCCTGGGCGATCCGGGCGGCTGGATCCCGACGGACAAGCACACCCTGAACGTCGAGGGACAGGAGCGGATCTTCGCGCTGGGCGACGCCACGAACCTGCCGATCTCGAAGTCGGGCTCGACCGCCCACTTCGAGGCCCCGGTGATCGCGAGCCGCATCGCGTCGTTGATCCGCGGCACCGCGCCGAAGGAGAACTACGGCGGCCGCGTGATGTGCTTCCTCGAGACCGGCAACGGGCAGGCGACCTCGCTCCGATTCGACTACGAGCACCCGCCCGTGCCGCCGCAGCCGAACCGCGCCTGGCACGTGGCGAAGTGGCTGTTCAACCGCCTGTACTGGGAGACCGTGCCGCAGGGCCGGATCCCCGAGAACGCCCCGTTCTCCAAGCCGAAACACACGGCCGGGGCAGTGAGATGACCGACGAAGGAAGGGGTGCCGTCATGAACGAGACGATCGCGAAGACGTTGGACCTGAAGGGGCTCTCGTGTCCGCTCCCGATCGCGAAGACCGCGCAGGGGATCCGTGACCTGCAGGCGGGCGAGCTGATCGAGTCCCTGGCCACCGATCCGGGGTCCGTTCCGGACTTCAAGGCGTGGTGCACCTCGACGGGGCACGAGCTCGTCGAGCAGACCGAGGACGTAGGCGTGTTCCGGTTCGTGATCCGGAAGAAGGGGTGAGCACGATGGCGACCACCGAAGCCACGCTCGAGACACCGGAGAAGGCAGCCGCCCCCGAGCATGTGCCGCACGACAAGCTCGTGATCATGGCCTGGAGCGGCGATCTCGACAAGATCTGGCCGACGTTCATCTTGGGTACGACAGGCGCCGCGATGGGCATGGACACGACGATCTTCTTCACGTTCTGGGGCCTGTTCCCGCTGGTGCGCAACGACGTTCACATCACGGGCGAGAACTGGATGCAGAAGATGATGTCGATGATGAACCGCGGCGGCACCGAGCACCTGAAGCTCGGCAAGATGAACTTCGCCGGCGCGGGCCCCGCGATGATGAAGAAGCTCGCCGATGAGCACCACGTGGCCTCGCCCGACGAGCTGCTCGAGGTCGCCCGCGACCTCGGCGTCCACCTCGTCCCCTGTCAGATGACGATGGACCTGATGGGCCTCACCCGTGAGGACCTGATCGAGGGCGTCGACGAGCCGGCCGGTGCCACGACGGCGCTCCTCGAAGCCCGCGACGCCGTCACGCTGTTCATCTAGGCGTCGGCGGACCGCTCCCGGACCCGTTCGGGAGCACGGGACCGGGCGGCGGCCGTACCCCCCGCCGCCCGGTCCTTCACGTCGTCATCCCGCGGGCAGGAACACCGTGAAGATCGCGCCGCCGCCGTCGCGATCCTCGACCCAGGCCCGCCCGCCGTGCAGTTCGGCGAACCGGAGGACGAGCGACAAGCCCACGCCCACACCCGGGGAATGGACCGATTCGGATCCAGGCGCCTGCCGGAAGGGCTCGAAGATCGCATCGTGCAGATCTGCCGGCACGCCGGGCCCTTCGTCCTCGACCACGAGCAGCATGCCGCCGTCCTGGGCATTCGCCCGCACCCAGATCCGAGTCTCAGGCGGTGTGTGACGGATCGCGTTCGACACCAGGTTCTCCAAGATCCGCTCGACCTTCGCCGCATCGACGGACACGGTGGCGGGTTCCACCGCGATCTCGATCTGGTGGCCGCTGGGGTTCTCCGTCTCCTCGACCGTGCGACGCACGAGGGCCTCGAGGTCGGTGGGACGGCGTTGAGGCGAGACGATCCCGCGCTGCAGGCGATCGAGGTCGAGGAGGTCCGACAGGAGCCGCTCGAGCTTGCGCGCGTTCGCTGCGATCCGGTGCACCAGGTCGACCGCTTCGTCTCGGGGGAGTTCCATCCTCGTTCGCTCCAGGGTGAGCGCGGAGCCGAGGATCGAGGTGAGGGGAGTGCGGAGGTCGTGCGATACGGCCTCGAGGAACGTGTTCTTCATCTCATCGAGCGCCCGGAGGCGCTGGGCCGCCTCACGCTCGCGCTTGAACGCCTCGGAATACTGGCGCTCGCTGTCGCGCAACGCCTCTTCAGCCTGCTTGCGCTGCGTCACGTCGACCATGAGGCCACGGAGCTGGCGCGCGCCCTGCGCGCCCGCCACCACGTGCACGAGGTCCCGGATCCACACGGCTCGGTCGGTCGAGGTCTGCAGCCGGTACTCGAGGGAGTGGTCTTCCCTCGACGCGGCGACGACCCCCATCGCGTCCACGGCTTCCCCCCGGTCGTCGGCCACGATGTGCGAACCCCAGGCTCTTCCCTCGCCCGGCCATGCGAGCGCTGCAGACCCGAGGAGCTCCTCGGCCTTGCCCCCCAGGAACGTGAAGGCAAGGGTCGAGGCGTCGGCTTCCCAGAAGACCGCGTCGAGGCTCTCGACGAGCTCGTGGAACCGTTCGAGTTCCGAGAGCCGACGGGCGTTGCCCAATGCGAGCGAGGTGATATCCGCCAGTCCCTGGGCCACCCGGAGATCGTCGGGGCCGTACGGGTGCTCGCCCGCGGGAGCGACGAACGCGAGCGCGCCGGATCCGTCCGGCTCCCACCGAAGCGGAGCGACCAAGATCTCATGCGGCTCGCGGGAGAACAGGAGCTCGGTCGGCAAGGTGCTCGCCACTTCGTAGGAGACGACGAACGGCCCCGAGTCCTCCTCGGTGAGGGTGTCGACGACCTCGCTCGGCGCGTCGGCGATCTCGGCTCGGGGTCGGGCGGTCCCCGGCACGACCTCGTGGAGCCGGGCCAGGCGGAACCCGCCCGTCGAGGGGTCCAGCATGTAGGCGCCCGCGACCGCGCACGGGGTGAGTGAGGGGATCGTCTCGAGCGCCTCCTGCAGGATGTCGCCGATCGACCGCATCCTCGTGAGCGCCTGGGAGAGACGAAGGAGCGCGCCCGAGGTTTCGGCGGCCCGTCGTTCGGCTTGCAGCAGGGTCGCGTTCTCGAAGGCGATCGCCGCGTGGGAAGCCAGGACCTCCAGCAGGCGCTGGTCTTCCTCATCGAACTTGCCGTAGCCCAGGCTCGAGAGCACGATCACGCCGGTGACCTGATCCCCGAACTTCATCGGCACGAGCAGCATCGATTCGACGATGTCTTCGGTGCCCTCGATCTGGATCGCGAACTCCACCTCCTGGGCGTTCGGCGTCAGCAGCGACTCGCCGGTGGCGGCGACGTGGCCGGTCATCCCCGAGCCGACCTGGGTGACCAGCTCCTCCAGTGTTTCCGTTTCGTAATCGCGGAGGAGCTCACCGCGGAAGGCGATCGGCAGCAGGGTCTGGCCGTCGGGTTGGATCCGGTACACCCGGCAGTTGTGGTAGTCGATGATCGTCCGAAGCTCGGCGGTGATCGCGCCGCCGATCGCGGCGACGTCGTTCAGGGTGTTCAGCTTGGCCGCAAGGCTGTGCAACATGTCGAGTTGCGCGACCGACCGGAAGCGCTCGGCGCCCAGTTCGCCTGTCATGTGCTCACCTTCGGACACGCTCCGCCCTCTCGCGCGATCGCCGCTCACTTCCGATGCTCTCACCCTCCCGCCGCCCTCGCTTCTGCATCGACGGAGAGCCGAAGGTGCTTGAACCGTCGGTGCGGCTGGGTAGCCTTGGCGACGTGGCCACCCCCGACACGGCACCCGCTGCATCCGAGCTCGACGACCGGGCTCGGGAGATCCTCGACTTCGAACGCGAGGGGTGGAAGCTCCGCGTGGCGAAGGAGCGGGCGATCCGCGAGCGATTCGGATTCTCTGCGGCTCGGTATCACCAGCTGCTGAATCGCCTGATCGACACGCCGGCGGCGCTTGCCTATGACCCGATGCTCGTCCGCAGGCTTCGTCGTATTCGGGAGGCACGACGGCGCAAGCGGGTCGCGGATCAGCTCGGCGTCCCCCTGTAAGTCGCCCGGGCAGGCGCCGGGCCCTGGGGTAGGATGGGCGCCGTGAACCTGGGAACCGGCCGGATCGTCGTGATTGTCGCGCTGCTCGTCGTCGGTGCCGCCGTCCTCGCGAACGGCTTCGCCGATTCGTTCAGCGCTCTGGAGCCAGGCGCGAGTCCGAGCAGCAGCTCGGTGGTTTCCCAAACCCCGAGCGGAGCTCCGACGGGGTCGACCGGCTCAACGACCCCGCAGACACCCGAGCCACAGGTCGAAGGGGTGCTGATCCAGGTGTTCAACGGCACCACGGTCACCGGGCTCGGCGGGACCGCACAGACCCTCCTCGAGACGAAGGGATACACGATCAACGCCGGCGCCCTCGACGCACCCTCGAAGCCGGTGACGAAGACGATCGTCTACTTCCGCGGTGGCACGGCGTCGGCTCAGAACGAGTCCAATGCGGCCTTCCTCGCGAAGAAGTTCTTCAAGGGTGCCGACGTGCAGGAACTCGACCCGACGATCGACGACCTGGTGAAGAAGTCCACGCAGGTCGTCGTCGTGGTCGGCGACGACTACGCAGCCACGATCGGCTGATCGCGAGAAGGGTCTACTCGGCCAGTGCTCGGAGTGCCGCCGCGCGCCACTCCGATCGCTCCGCGGGTCCCGACACGAGCAGTGCGCCGACGATCTCGGCGAGCTCTTCGGGGACGAACGGCTTCGCCATGAAGACGTCGGCCCCCGACTCGAACGCGAGGCGCCGGTCCTCGATCTGCGCCTTGGCCGTCAAGACCACGATCGGGATGTCGGCGGTCGTGCCGGCGCCCCTGAGCCGGGTGAGAATTTCGAACCCGTCCATCGCAGGGAGCAAGAGGTCGAGGACGATGGCGTCCGGCGGGTTCTCGACGGCAACGGCCAGCCCCGTTTCGCCGTCGAGCGCCTCGAGCACCTCGTGCCCCTCGTGACGCAGGTTCACGCGGCACAGCATGAGCACATCGGGCTCATCGTCGATCACCAGCACGCGCGACACCTTCTCTGTCCTCCTGATGGGGAACCCCCGTTCCCCCTACAGAGGTTGTCGGCAGGATCCGTGCTCCAGCTCATACCCGGAACCGGGGATGCTCCGCCGGGTCCGCGCCGAGGCGCCGCGCGTTGACGGTGTTCGAGCCCCCACCTACGCTGGCTGAACAGGAGGCGCACGTGCTGAAGATCTCTCAGAAGCTCGAGTACGCGATGCGCGCGATGATCGAGCTCGCGCAGCATCGCGACGAAGGAGTGCTCGTGCCTGCGCGCCAGATCGCCGAACGACAGCAGATCCCGGTCAGGTTCCTTGAGCAACAGCTCGGCGCCCTGTCCAAAGCCGGGCTCGTCGAGAGCTTCCGCGGCGCCGGCGGCGGGTGCCGGCTGGCTCGCTCTCCCGAGGACATCACGATGGCCGATATCGCCGACGCGATCGAAGGGCAGATCTTCCCGATGTTTTGCCTCGAGCCCTCCGACCACACCTGCTTCCAGGACTCACGCTGCGGGCTGCAAGGATTCTGGGCCGACGTCGCCCAGGCCGCGCAGGCGGTGTTCCGTCAGACGACGGTGGCGGACCTCGCGGCCCGCCACCGATCGAGTACCCCGGGGCCGACGTTCATCGCTCCGGAACAGCTGTTGTCGCGCCTGAACTAGGAGGCGGGCGGGGACCACCCGCGAGACTTAGCCTCATCTCCACCCAGGATGCGCTGGATCTTGGTCCCGCACACGGGGCAGGTGCCCTGCGAGGCGGGCCGCCCGTTCTTCATCGTCACAACCTGTCCCTCGAAGTCACGCTTCTCACGGCACTTCATGCAGTACGCGGTCTCGGCCATCCCTGCTCTCCTTCCCCTCCCTGCGAGGCCCATCAACCTCGAAGCCGCCTCGGTGGGCGGCTCACGCCCGATGGTGGCCCCGTGGTCGCACGGTTGCAAGCACATCTGCGCCACGGTGTCCGGTCGCGTCCAAGGCACTTCCTGCGTACGATGCAGCCCTCTCGCCACACACGGAGGACGAAGTGAGCGACGAACGGCACATCGAAGGGCTCCTGTCCGAGGATCGCGTGTTCGAGCCGCCTCCCGCCTTCGCAGAGCGCGCACTCATCTCCGACCGCTCGATCTACGAACGTGCCGAGGCCGATGTCGAGGGGTTCTGGGCCGAACAGGCCGAGCGCCTGACGTGGTTCAAGGGCTGGGACACCGTCATGGACTGGACACCGCCCTGGGTGACGTGGTTCGCGGGCGGCACCCTGAACGCGTCGTACAACTGTCTCGACCGCCACGTGGAAGCCGGGGGGGGCGACAAGGTCGCCTACTACTGGGAGGGCGAGCCCGGCGAGCGACGCACGATCACCTACCGCGATCTCTACGAAGAGACATGCCGGTTCGCGAACGCGCTGCGGTCGCTGGGCGTGGGCAAGGGAGATCGCGTCGCGATCTACCTCGGCATGATCCCCGAGTTGCCCGTCGCGATGCTCGCGTGCGCACGGATCGGCGCGGCGCACTCGGTGGTGTTCGGTGGGTTCAGCGCCGAATCGCTGAAGGACCGGATCATCGACGCCGACGCGAAGGTGTTGATCACGGCCGACGGGGGGTACCGACGTGGCCAGGTCGTTCCGCTCAAGGCCAGCGCCGACGAGGCCGTCGCCGGGTGCCCCTCGATCGAGCATGTCGTCACCGTGCGTCGCACCGGCGGTGACCACCCGTTCCAGCCGGGTCGCGACGTCTGGTACCACGAGCTGATCGAGGCCCAGCCCGCCGAGTGCGAGCCCGAGCACATGGACGCGGAGGACGTGTTGTACCTGCTCTACACGAGCGGCACGACCGGCAAGCCGAAAGGGATCGTGCACACAACCGGCGGGTACCTCACCCAGGTGGCCGCCACGCATCGGCTGATCTTCGATATCCACGAGGACGACATCTACTGGTGTGCCGCCGACATCGGGTGGGTGACCGGGCACTCGTACATCGTCTACGGGCCCCTCACGAACCACACCACGGGCATCATCTACGAGGGCGCGCCGGATTGGCCCGACAAGGACCGGCTGTGGGAGATCGCCGAGCGGTACCGGGCTACGATCCTGTACACGGCGCCCACCGCGATCCGGGCATTCATGCGGTGGGGCACCGAGCACGTGGACAAGCACGACCTGTCGTCCCTTCGATTGCTGGGCTCGGTCGGGGAGCCGATCAACCCCGAGGCGTGGATGTGGTACTGGGAGCACATCGGGGGCAAACGTTGCCCCGTCGTCGATACCTGGTGGCAGACCGAGACGGGCGCGATCTTGATCACGCCGTTGCCGGGCGTCACCCCGCTGAAGCCGGGCTCGGCCACGGATCCGTTCCCCGGGATCCAGGCCGACGTGGTGGACGAGGCGGGGAACTCCTCGCCGCTCGGCGGCGGCGGGTACCTGGTGCTGCGGCATCCCTGGCCGGCGATCTCCCGCACGATCTGGGGCGATCCGGACCGCTACGTGTCGACCTACTTCGGCAAGTACGGACCCGAGGTCTACGTCGCGGGGGACGGCGCGCGTCGCGACGCCGACGGGTACTACTGGTTGCTGGGCCGCATCGACGACGTGATGAACGTGGCCGGCCATCGGTTGTCGACCTATGAGATCGAGAGCGCGCTCGTTGACAACCCGAAGGTCGCCGAGGCGGCGGTCGTGTCCAAGCCCGACGATCTCAAGGGCGAAGGCATCGTGGCGTTCGTGACGCTCAAGGGCGGGCTCGACGGCGACGAGGCGACGCTGCAAGAGCTGCGCGAGCACGTGTCGAAGATGATCGGCCCGATCGCGAAGCCGGACCACATCATCTTCACCCCCGACCTGCCCAAGACGCGTTCGGGCAAGATCATGCGTCGGCTGTTGCGCGACGTCGCCCGCGGCAACGCACTCGGCGACGTGACGACGCTCGCGAACGCCGAGATCGTCGACCAGATCAGAGCGCAGGCGGCGGCCGCTCCCGCCGACGAGTAGCGGGATGACGGTGGAAGGACCGATGTTCGGGCGCGGGGTGGCCGACTTCGTCGCGTCGCAACGGGTGGGCTACCTCGCCACGGTGTACCCCGACGGGCGGCCGCACGTCGTACCGATCTCGCCCGTCCTCGACTTGGACCGCCTCGTCTTCGCGACCGAGCGGGACACCCAGAAGGTCCGTAACCTGGAGGGGAACCCGTTCGTGGCGATCGCGTTCGACCGCTACGACGAGGACTGGAAGCAGCTGGTGCAGGTGATCGTGCACGGCGAGGCCTACGTGATCGACTCCGGATTCGAGTTCGAGCGCGACCGGACCCTGCTCTACGAGAAGTTCCCGCAGTACGAGGCGGAGGCACCGATCTCCGAAGGCGAGGCGATCATCGTGGAGGTCCGCGCCGACCGTGTCGTGACCTGGGGGTTCTAACCGGGGGGTCTAACCGGCGTTCGCGCCGAGGTGGCGTCCGAGGAACGCGATCATGATCTCCACATGGGCGGTCTGTTCGATGACGTCATTCGCGTGATGACCGCCCGGATAGAGGTGCACGTCCACCTCACCCCCCCGAGCCTTGAGGGCATGGGCGTACACCATGACCTGGCCGAGCGGGCACCGGCTGTCGTGCTCCCCGGCGATCAGCAGCACCGGCGCTCGGACCTGGTCCACGTAGGTCATCGGGTTGCGCTCGGCGTAGAGCTCGGGCAGGTCCATCGGTGAGCCGCCGAGCGTCGCGAGATCCCACGCTCGCAGGGGCGGCGCGCATTCGTAGTGCGCCGCGACGTAGTCGCCGACGGGGATGCCGGCGATCACCGCCTTCCAGCGTTCGGGGTGGCGGCCGGCGTTGAGGGTGGCGAGGTAGCCGCCCCACGACCATCCCTCGATCGCGACGCGGTCCGGGTCGGTCACGCCGATCGCGATCAAGTGGTCGAGCCCCGCGACGATGTCCTCGGACTCGGGGAATCCGATGTCTCCGTGCAGCGACTGCCGGAACCGCGCGCCGTAGCCGGTCGAGCCCCGGTAGTTGACGAGCAGCACCGCGTACCCGTGGTCCACGAACGCCTGGCGCCGCGGATCGAAGGCGTCGGTGTTGTGGTATTCCGGGCCGCCGTGCACCGAGACGACCGTCGCGAACGGCCCGGTTCCGTCGGGACGGATCAGCCAACCATGGATGCGGTCGCCGTGCGGGTTCTCGAACCGGACGGGCTCGAAGGGCCGGCCCTCGGGCGCGACCTCGCCGCCCAGCGTGAGCACCTCGCGTCCCCCGAGATCGTGGATCTGCGGCGCGTGTGTGCCGCGCTCGATCCGGAACCAGACGTCGCCGTCGGGCCGTACCCGCGCGTTCGAGATCGTCCCGTCGAGCGGGGTCAACTCGGTGGATGTACCCGTGGGAAGGTCGAACCGCACGAGCTGATCGCGCGCCTCGTGCGAGTGCCGCAGGAGCAGCGCCGTCCCGTCTGGGTACCAGTCCTCCAGGAAGATCGCGCCGGGACGCCCGACGGAGAGCTCGGTGAGGGTCCCCGAGGAGAGATCCCACAGCCACGGTCGCTCGACGTCGTTCACCTCTCGAACCAGCACGAGCCGCTGGACGCCGGGCGTGGGTGACCACCCCGCCGGATCGATCGAGAGACCCTCGTCGACGACCTCGCCCACGATGTCTCCGGTGCGCGCGTCGAGCACCCTGACCGCCGGGCGGGAGATGTCACTCCCCTCGGCGTGGCGGATCGCGAGGAGCGAGCCGTCGGCCGAGAGACCGCCAGGTCCGCTGGGCCATGCCTTTCCGACCCCCGCGGGCTGCACGTGGCGATAGAGCACACGAGGCGTCTCGTCGCCGTGCGCCACGTAGATCGCGTACGCCTCGTCGTCGGCGAGTCCGCACGCCGTCGTGCCCGGCACCATCGACAGGCCCATCGCCCAGCCCTGGGGCACGTCGAACAGCGGGGTCGCCGGGCCGTGCCCGAACGGGGTCACCATCCAACTGCCGCGTTCGTCGCCGGTCGGGTCGAGCCACCAGACCACGCCCGCGCCGTCGGGGGTGACGTGCACCTCCTCGGCACCCACGCCGCCCTCCGACGCCTGCCGGCGATCTCCGGTCGTCAGATCCCACGACCAGGCCTCGGCCGTGCCGCCTTCGTTCGAGACGACCCCGAGGCGGTCGGGAGCCGCGTTCGACCACGCCACTTGATCGATGCGTGGGGCGGTGAATCGTCGTCGCCAGCGAACGTCGTCGGCCATCGGGCCTTCCCGGGTCTCGATCGGGCGAAGCCTAGCGCGAACGCCGCTGGCTCCGTTCGCCGTGGGGCATGATGAGCGCATGTGGTTCGGCATGCGTGACGACGTGCACGTGCACCGGGGCTGAGGGTGGCGCCGAGGCCCAGCGGTCGTCGGAAGCGTGCACCCAAAGGCGACATGCTCGACCGCCTCGTGCTGCGCCCGGGTGAGTCTCCCGGCGCGCCCCATCTCGGAGAAGATCCCGACGATTGGCGCCCTCCACCCGCGCCGACCGATTGGCGCGCTCGAACCGACGGGCCTTCGCGCTGGCTGGCGACGCTTGGCGTGGCCCTCGGGTTCCTGCTCCTGGTCGTTCCCGGCGTGGTCGCGTCGAGGCAGGTGGCCGATTGGCGCTCGGGACACCGATACCGCCCCTCCTTCGCCTGGGCGCTTGGGGCGCTTGCCGTCTGGGCCGCGGTGGTGACCCCTTTGATGCTCACCGAGTTCCGCGGGGGGGCGGCCGTGCTCGGCGTGATCTCCCTGCCCCCGCTCCTGCTGTGGGCAGTCCGCGACTGAGTTCGAACGGGGGGAACCCCTTGCCACGAGAGGGGGAGTTCCGGCTACAATCGTTAGCACTCGGCACACATGAGTGCTAGCAGTCGGATACCCAGGCTGAGAAGCCACGAGTCACGAGGAGGGAAGGGATGGCCGCCAAGATCATCTCCTTCGACGAGGACGCACGGCGCGCGCTCGAGCG
>JANLXF010000287.1:0-4095 GCA_031364965.1 Actinomycetes bacterium
TAGGCCTTCGCCTTCTTCGCAGGTTTCGACTTGCCCTTGCTGTTGAGAGCGATCGCCTCATGAACGAGCGCCTTGAAAGCGAACGCGTCGACCTTCTCCCCTTCGTGGATGTCGATCGCGCGGCGCGCGTTGCCATCCAGACTCGAGTTGAAGAGCCGGCCAGGGTCCTTCAGCGACGCACCCTTGAAGAAGGTCAGCTTCACGACGTGCTTGTACGTCTCGCCGGTGCAGATCATCCCCTGGTGAGACCAGACCGGAACCCCTGGACTGGATGGCTTCTTCCATTTCCACTCCTCGACGACGTCCGGGTCCGCCTCCTTGATGAGCGTGCGCATCCTGCCGAGGGTTTCCCCGCGCCAGTCCCCGAGCTCGGAGATGGTCGTCGCGATGAGTTCGATACCGGCCGGTCTTCGTCCGAGGTTGTCATGTTCGACATCCTAAGAGTTCCGGATGTTTCGGGTGTCTAGCCGACCGTGCTCGCGCGGCCCATCGGCTCTCCGGCGGGCAACGCACGCCGTCGTGGCCGGGCCAGCACGAGGCAGGTACCGGCCGCAACGGCACCGTCCAGCAGGCAGATCAGCTGGATCGAGACGAGGCGGCTGGAATCGATGTAGAACCCGCCATCGGTCTCGAAGAACGACGGCACGATGATCCACCTCGCGAACACCAGGGCGGTCACCATGAAGAGGACCGCGCAGAGCCGCAGCGCTCCCGCCTCGCCCGGCGTGGGAAGCGGGGCGCCCTGCGTCCTGGACGCCCCGAGCACCGCGCCGGCCACCCAGCCGACACCGGCGGCGGCAGCGCTCCATCGGGTCGCGATGAGGTTGCTCCCCAGGAAGGTGCCCTCGACGCTGAATCCCCACAGCATCCCGAAGAAGCCGCCCATGAGACTGAAGATCGACGCCAGACCGACGACCTTCATCGAAGGACGCCCCCCGTTCTTCCGTCCCGCGATCAGGAACACGGCGGCGACGAGCAACCACGCGAGCAAGAGGAGCATCGTCTCGTTGAAGGTGTTTCCGCCCGAGTCCTGGGCCACGACCTCGCTTACCGACAGCATCGGGCCACCTTAGTACCCGGACCAGCGAGTAAGGGCGCGCGTGAGCCGGCGCGTGTCGGACCCCGGACATAGGGTCAGCCTGTGCGGCCGACCATGTATGGACATCTGATGCGCCGAGTATTAGCATCACGCATCATGCCTCGTACGACGCTCGATATCGATGCCTCGGTGCTCCGGGCGCTGAAGCGGCGCCAACGTGCGGAGGGCAAGTCCCTCGGGCGGCTCGTGTCGGAGTTGCTGGCGGTCGCCCTGCGGTCCGAGCCCGAGCCGGAGCGAGCGCCGTTCACCTGGGTCTCGAGCCCGATGACCGCCAGGGTCGACCTCGCGGACAAGGAAGCGGTTCGCCGGGCGCTGGAGGATCCGTGAGCCTGGCCCTCGACGCGAACCTGTTGCTGTACGCGTCGGACGACTCGAGTCCCTTCCACGATCGGGCCCGCGCGAGGCTCGACGACGTGGTCGCCGGCCCCGAGATCGTCTACGTCTTCTGGCCGGTGATCATGGCGTACCTGCGGATCGTCACGCATCCCTCGATCTTCGAGCGTCCTCTCGCCCCGGACGTGGCCCGAGCCAACGTCGAGGCGCTCCTGGAGGTACCGCACGTCGTGGCGCCCGGCGAGCAGGAGGGGTTCTGGGAACGGTTCCGCGAGGTGGCGGCCGATGCGGACGCACGCGGCAACCTGATCTCAGATGCGCATGTCGCGGCGCTGATGCGCCAGCACGGCGTGCGGACCATCTTGTCCAGCGATCGCGACTACCGCCGGTTCGACGGGGTCGACGTGCGCGACCCGTTCGCGGACGACGCCTGACCTTGCATGGACGCCGACCGGACACGTATCGAGGAACGCCCTTGCCGGCACGGCGCGGGAGGGATCGTTCGCTCCATGTCGCCTGGCCGGTCCTCACCCGTGCATCCCCGGGTGCCGCATGAGTCTGCCGCGGCCATACTGCCGACATGTTCCGGATGGCGGTCGGCCACAGTGATGACATCGATGCCGACATCGCCGCGCGTGCCATCGTCGATCGGTGCCTGGAGGGGCTCGCGGGCGTCGAACCGAAGGCCGGGCTGCTCTTCTCCGCCTGGGAGACCGATCATGAGGCGGTCGTCCGATGCGTCCGGGAGCGCTTGCCGGGGATCGAGCTGATCGGCTCCACCTCGTCGGCCGAGATGTCGTCGGAGATGGGCTACCAGGAGGACTCCATCACCCTCGCGCTGTTCGCTTCCGACAACGTCGACATCACCAGTGGCATCGCCACCCACCTGTGGGACGACGTCCCTGCGGCCGTGCACGCGGCGGTCGAGCAGGCCCGGGCCAAGACCGACAAGGTGCCGAAGCTCTGCGTCATCACGCCTTCGGCCGGGGGTGACATGCGGGCGCTGCTCGACGCGCTCCGCCATGAGCTGGGCCCGGACGTCCCGGTGATCGGGGGTGGGGCATCGCCACGATCGAACCGCCACCCCACCCGCGAGAGCTGGCAGTTCTACGGCGACCGAGTGGTGCGAGACTCCATCCCCATCCTGCTGCTCTCGGGACCACTCACGTACTCGTTCGGGACGGACGCCGGGTGGCGCCCGATCGGGCCGAAGGGTCGCGTCACCGACGTGTCGGGTGGCGTGGTTCGGCAGATCGACGGCAAGCCCGCCCTGTCCTTCTACGAGCGCTACCTGGGGGAGGGGTTCGAGCCTGCCTTCGCCACCCCGCTCGCGGTCTTCGATGAGGGCTCGGAGCGCTTCTACCTCCGCGCGCCCGTGCACCACGACCCGGATACCGGGGCGATCACCGTCAGCGGGGATGTGCAGGAGGGCGCCCAGGTGCAGCTCACGACGGCCGCGACCGACGAGATCTTCGACGGAACCCGCTCCGCGCTGACGCAGGCGATCGACCAGTTCCCCGGCGGGGGGAAACCCGAGGCCGCGCTGATCTTCTCGTGCGCGATCCGCAAGTACCTGTTGGGGACCCGCACGGGCACCGAGTACGACATCACGCAGGAGATGCTCGGCGGCGGCGTGCCCGTTTGCGGCTTCTACTCGTTCGGAGAGATCGCGCCGCTCGACGAAGGGGGCGAGGCTCGCTACCACAACGAGACGATGGTCGCCCTGCTCCTGGGCACGAGCTAGCGCCGTGTCGGATCCGGGCCCCGCCGCCGACCTCGAGAAGCAGATCCGGGTCCTGGCCCGCAAGCTCGACCGGCTGCAGACCAACACGCGCCAGCTCGAAGAGATCCGCGACGTGAACTCGAAGATCCTGGCCGGCCTGATGCACGAGCTGGACGAGGAGCGCACCCGATCGACCGAGCTGTTGTTGAACATCCTCCCGCAGCAGATCGTCGGCCGTCTGGAGGCGGGCGAGACGCTGATCGCCGACCGCTTCGAACACGTCTCGGTGTTGATGAGCGATCTGGTCGGCTTCACTGGGATCTCTTCGCGACTGTCACCCAAGGTGCTCGTGACGGAGCTGAATCGGATGTTCTCGGCGTTCGACACGATCTGCGCCGAGAGCGGCATGGAGAAGATCAAGACGATCGGCGACGCCTACATGGCGGTGGGCGGACTGCCCGGGACGCGCGAGGACCACGTCGCTGCGGCGGCCGACATGGCCCTCGGGATGATGGACGCGCTCGGCCGGATCAACGAGGCGACGGAGCGGGGGTGGCGGATCCGGATCGGCGTGCATACGGGCCCCGCCGTAGCCGGCGTGATCGGCAGCTGGAAGTTCGCGTACGACGTCTGGGGCGACACCGTGAACACGGCGAGTCGGCTCGAGTCGTCGTCTAAGCCCGACCACATCCAGATCTCGGCACCGGTGGCGGAGGGCCTCGGTGACGAGTTCGTGGTGGAGTCCCGGGGCTCGGTGGAGCTGAAGGGCAAGGGCGAGACCGAGACGTTCTTCCTGCTCGGGCGGGGCTGAGCGCCTGGCGCTCGGGAGTCCCCGTGCGTGCGCGCGCACGGCTGGGTACGCTTGCGTCCTATCGCCTGAAGGGAACACGTGTGATCTGCCCAGGCTGCGGGACCCGGAACGAATCCGACCGCAAGTTCT
>JANLXF010000013.1:0-7186 GCA_031364965.1 Actinomycetes bacterium
CCAGGATCGTGACATCGAGGGTCAGCGTGTCGTCGGGCTGCAGGACCCCGGTCGCGTAGGTGCCGGCAACTACCGCCGCCGTCACGTCGACGCCGGCCGCCCTCCACGTGACCGTGAAGCCCTTCGAGGTCGCGCAGCCGATGGCGGTGAACCCGTCAACGGCCGAGCCGTCGTTCTGGAGCTGCACGGTGAAGGTGGTGGACTTGCCGTGGCGGACCTTCTGCGCGGGGAGCTTCTGCGTGGCGGCGACCGCCTCGTAGATATCGTTGCCCGTGAAGGTCGTGGCGACGCCTTTCTTGACGAGCGCATCGCCCTGGAACGCCACCGGCCGCGCGAAGACGTCGGTGTTGCCCAGGTTGTCGCCGGCCACCAGGTTGTCGGCGTCGGAGGTGAAGGCAACGTCGCTCGCGTCACCCGCGATCGAGGGGTAGTAGCTCGCCTGGCCGCCCTCGTTCCAGCCGGAGTCCACCGACAGCCGGGTGGTGTACCCGGTGACCATGTCGTGGAGGAAGACGTCGGTCGCGCCGTTCGTGTCCCCGGCCACCAGGTTCGTGGCATCGGAGCTGAAGACGACGAAGTGTCCGTCGGCGCTGATCTGCGGGTCGTAGCTCCCACCCTTGCCCTGCGTGCCGTTGCTGCGCACGCTGATCCGCGCGGTGGTCCCGGTGAGCGTGTCGTGCAAGAAGACGTCGCTCGTGCCGTTCGTGTCGTTCGCGACGAAGTTCGTGGCCGACGAGTCGAACGCGATGTAGCGGCCGTCGCCGCTGATCGAGGGGTGACGGCTCGTGCCGTCGCTCTGCAGCGCACCCGCGCCCTCGGAGACCCGCGTGATCACGCCGGTGGTCAGGTCGGTGAGGTAGATGTCCCGCGCGCCGTTCGTGTCGGTGATGCCCAGGTTGGTGGCGCGGGACTCGTACGCGACGAAGCCCCCGTTCGCGCTGATCGCCGGATCGAAGCTGTCGTTGTTCGCCTGGGTGCCGCCACTCGTCTTCGTGGCCTGCACGGTCGTGCCGCCGGTGAGATTGCGCACGAAGATGTGCAGGCGGCCGTTCGGCGCCGGGGTCGTCAGGTTCGTCGACCACGACTCGAACGCGACGGCGGTCCCGTCGGAGCTGATCGAGGGGTTCTGGCTGCAATCGTTCGCCTGCGCCCCGCCGTTCGTCAGGCTCACGCGCTGGGTCGAGGTCAGGGTCAGGTTCCGCAGGAATACGTCGGTGCAGGCGTTCCCGTCGGAGGTCGGCGAGATCAGGTTCGTCGCGTCGGAGGAGAACGCGACGAGCGCGCCGTCGCCGCTGAGCGAGGGATCCCAGCTGCAGCTGTTCCCCTGCGCTTCCAGGTCGGAGATGCTGGCCCGGGTCGTGGTGCCGAGGGCCGGCGTACGCACGAAGACGTCGGTGCAGCCGTTGTTGTCGGTTGTGGGGGAGATCAGGTTCGTCGCGTCGGAGGCGAAGGCGATCACGCCGCCGTCGCCGCTGAGCGCAGTCGTACCGGATGGGTTCGTCTGGTCGCTGTACACCGCGGTTTCGCTGGTGTTGTTGGCCTCGGCCTCCAGATCGGAGACGCTCACGCGAGTGGTGCTCGGCGGGCCTTCATGCAGACGAAGCTTCAGGGTGCCCTGATCGCCGGCGTAGCCGTCGACCGCGATGCGGTAGGTGGTGGCAGCCACGGCGTCGAAGTGCACGATGCTCGTGAGAACGTCGTGGTTCGGGTCGTCGTCGTTGGAGACCACGCCGGCGAGCGCGTTGACGCTGGTGCCGATGTAGATGGCCAGCAGGGTGTCGAAGCTGCTGCCCGCGGTCGAGATCGTCGCCGGGCCGTTCGTCGCGGGCGTCCACGTGTACCAGACCGATGCGCCGCCCGGGGTGCCCGCGTGCTGGGGCTCGCCCGGTTCCGACGTGGCCGCGGTGTTCGAATCGCCCGTGCGGAGCACGCGCGTGCCGGTGAGGGCGGTGGCGGCAGTGAACGTGTCGTTGAGTGGGGCGGCCGACGCCGGCAGGGCCACGAGGCCGAGCAGCATCGACGCGGTCGTGAGCACGGTCAGGTATCGACGGATCATTCTCTCGGTCCTTCCTTGGGCGCGCGATCGGCGCGACACGAGGCGCTGGCCGCCCACGGGGAGCGGGAACGGTGCAGCAAGGAGAAGTATCGGTCGTGCCGACGGTTCGCTTAACGCCGTTCTACGCGCGCGGTGCGGGCTTGGGGGGCTGCGTTGCCATCCATGCGCGCAGGTTCTCGATGTGCGAGCGCGGCTCGATCCCGTGGTCGCAGTGGATGGGGTCGCCGCAGGGTGGGTTGCCCTCCATCGTGAAGTAGTTGAACCGGCAGTCCGCGCAGTAGACATCCAGCTCTTGCGGCAGGTAGGGGCACTCGCCCCAAGAGCACGAGCGGGTCCCTTCGCCGGTCGCGAGATCGTAGCCGCACCCCGGACACGCCCTGAAGCCTTCCCATCTCGCCATATGTGTCGCCTCCTGCGGTCCAGTCATAGACCTGTCCGCCCCGAGGCGATGCGGGCCGAACGGACCCTTCGCAGACGGCCGAAGGACCCCGGGGCGGTATCCTCTGTGGCCGTGAGGCCGAAGGACGGATCGCCGTCTCGGGGCGACCGGCCGGGGTGTTCCCGCTGCGGCCGACCCACCTACGATCCCGACAAGCGCGGGGTGGCGTGGGTGCGGGCGGTCTCGGGCGGCGCGCAGGTCTTGATCTGCCCGGAGTGTCAGCGCGACGTCCCCGACTGGGCCGACGGGCTGGACCGGTGCGGGGCCTGCGGAGGGACACGCCTGTCGGCGATGCTCGGCGAGGTGGTGTGCCGGGCCTGCGGCCACACGGAACGCGCGTGAGCGCGGGCGTTTAGCTCAGCTGGTTAGAGCGCCTCCCTTACAAGGAGGAGGTCGGGGGTTCGAGTCCCTCAGCGCCCACCAGAACTGCTGCAGTGCAAGCTACGCGGGAGAGGGTGAGAGGGGTGCCGAATGCCCCCGAGTCGCCGGGCACGCAGGGGCAAGCGACGCGGCGTCTGGGATCGCTTCGCTGGGCAAGCTTCGGGCAAGGGGCGAGGACGGTCTCATCTCGTGCGAGGAGGCATTGCAGATTGCCGACCATGAGAGCGGGATGGGGAACATCCTCGCTGCGGAGGCTCGCCTCACGATCTATCGCCGGTCGTCCGACTCGCCGGAACGTCACGTGTGGGCGATCACGTACCACGACGTACGGATCCCGGCCCACGGACCTCCGGACTCGGTCAACTGTTATGTCGGGGATTGGACGGTGACGATCGACGCGGAGACGGGCAAGTATCTGGTCGAGGGCACGAGCGGGCCGAATATCCCGTGTGCTTCACCATCCCCGTGAGCTCCGGGGAAGAAGCCTTTCACTCGGAAGGGCGCCGGTCAGAAGGCGCCGCCGCCACCGCAGCTTCGGCTCTCGACGGCCACGAGCACGTCGCCGCGATCGATCATCCAGAAGTCCCGGCCAGGTCCGCCGTTCCCGACATCACCGCCGAACCCGTCTCGCAGGAAGATGCAGTCGTTCCCCACGCCGCCGTATGCGCGGTCGGGCTGATCGAGGCGGGGCGGTTCGATGAAGATCCAGTCGTTCTCCGCACCCCCGTACCCGGTGTCCGAACCCCAACCGTCGGCAAGGTTGTCCCGCCCCGTGCCGCCGTGCAGCACGTCGTCGCCCGTGTTCTTTCCGCGACTCTCGAGCCAATCGTTCTCCGACCCACCACGAAGGATGTCGTTACCCGCGCCGCCGCTGAGCGCGTCTCGCCCGCTGCCGCCGGTGAGCTGATCCCTGCCGCGTCCCCCGCCGAGCAGGTCACTGTCGGAGCCACCCAGTAAGCGATCGTCCCCGTCGCCGCCGGCGAGGGTGTCCTTCCCGGAACCTCCGAGGATGACGTCATGGCCGCCGAGACCGCGGATCACATCTCCGCCCGGTCCTCCACAGATCACATCGCGACCCGGAGAACCCATGAGCGAGTCATCGCCAAGCGTCCCGAAGATCGTGCAGGAGACGGCCGCGCCGGAGGAACCTGCGAGCGGGAGCAGCATCAAGGCGGCGATGGTGTACACGGTGCCGAGCGAGGTCGCCACTCCCATCTTCCGCATGAGGTCGTTCTACAGGCGCAACCTCTGCCTGAGCAAACCCAAGGCGGAGCGCGCTCGCTGCCGTGAGCCGCTCTGCCGCTCTAAGCTGCCGCTTCCGCCGATGGGCGGCACCAGGTCGGAAGCGACGGGCGCTCCCACGGCAACCCCGAGACCAAGGAGTGCTGATCATGCGGAAGCTGATCGCGACGGTGTTCAACTACTCGCTCGACGGTCTCCTCGCCGACGAGGGCACCGAGTTCTGGACGTTCTGCTTCGACCTGCCCGAGAACCGTGAGCCCGACGACCCGGCGCAGCTCGACTTCCTCCGAAGCGCGTACGCGCACATCATGGGGCGAACCGCCTACGAGGCCATCGCCGGGGCGATGACGACGACGGCCTCCGATCATCCGTTCGCCGACATCCTGACCGCTGGGCGCAAGGTCGTCTTTTCCCGGACCCTGAAGACGGCCGAGTGGGCCAACACCACGATCGCCGCCGGTGACACGGCAGAAGAGATCGACAAGCTGAGGCTGGGCGGAGACGGCCACATCGTGGTCTGGGGAGGCGTCACCCTCTGGCGCTCGCTCATGCAGCTCGACCTGATCGACGAGCTCCAGGTCAGCATGTTCCCCTACGTCGCGGGCGAGGGCACCCGGCTGTTCGACGGCGTCCCCAGGTCCTACCGACTCGACCTGGTCTCCAGCTCTGCCTCCAGGAGCGGAATCATCGAACTGCAGTACCGCCGGCACCCATAACAGACGCTCCGCCGCGCAAGTGGTCGGAGACTCGACGCGAGCTGAGTTTCGGTGGTCTCATCGAGGGATACTCACGGGACCGTCAAGCCCCTACTGTGGGCCGTACCCGCTGGAGAGGAGAGATACCGTGCGACGTCTGACCTACGCCAACGTGGCCTCCACGCTTGCGCTCGTGCTTGCCCTCGGTGGCGTGGGGTATGCCGCCACGTCCTTGCCGGCCGATAGCGTCGGCACCAGGCAGCTGAAGACCGGGGCCGTTACGTCACCCAAGGTGCACGATCGGACGCTTCGGTTGCACGACCTCGGCGGGAAGGTCAACAAGGGCACCAGCACCCTGGGCTCGAACATCAGCCTGCCTGCGTGGGGGTGCGGCGGCACGAGCGTGAATCTGTTCAACCCCGCCCCGAAACATCTCATCGGGAGTCTCGTGGTCGGGTATGTCACGGACCCGAGCGGCGACGCAGCCATGGACAACGCCGGGATCGTGCTGCCGACCGTGATCAGCGAGACGTCGCAAGGGGGCGCGATCGCGAACCTCGTGATCTGCACGAGGTCGGGCAACACCGAGGACGTGCCTTCAGGATCGGTGTTCCACTATCAGATCATCGGGCCGTAGCCGGGGGTCTCAGAGACGATCCCGTCCTAACCAGATAGGCCCGCTGACGGCACGGCACGTGGGAGGACCGTGACAGACGCCTTTGGCGAAGCGCCTGTCCATGCTACGCCGGCGATTGACTCGACCCACACCCCTGCGGGCGTCGACCTGCGTCAGAGGTCGAGTCCGAGAGCGGCCACCGGAGTGGTGACCGTCATCTGCGGCGGCCCTGCGGCAAGTGGCCCGAACGCCGACATGGCCGTCTGCATCGCTTCGCTCTGGCCATGAGCCTGCATCGACTCCGCGTCGGCCATCAGGGCGAAGAACCAGAAGGTGTTCCCGTCGCCACGGTGGTAGGAGTAGATCTCGATCCCGGGTTCCTCGCGGGCCGCCTCGACCATCGTGGCGAGCACGGCCTCCATCTCCTCCGCCTTGCCGTCCTGGCACGAGAACGAGCCCATCATCGAGACCTTGCTCATCGTTGCGCTCCTTCGCGGCCCTGGGCCCCATCGATGGTCGATGCCGTCTTGAGCCTTGTAACACACCACCGAACCTCTCGTCTCCCAGGGCCGGCGTCGCTATTTCTGGGCGCGGACGAGGTCCCGCCAGGCCTCCCCTGACCACAGCCCGCGATGGTGGAAGAAGACCGTTCGCGCGACGGCTTGCAACCGCGGGTTCGCCAGCGCGAGGTCGACGAGCGCGTTCGGTGGACGGAGGTCCAGCGCCGCGCGCATCGCTCGCTTCGCCCCGAACGTTGGGTAGGCGTCCCGGAGCGAGGCTTCGGGCGCCGGGCCGCCGTCGAGCAGGTGACTCGCGATCGCGATCCCCGCCGCCCGGCCCGACCCGAGCGCGGTGTGGATCCCGCCGGCGGTCAGCGGCGACACGACGCCTGCCGCATCGCCCACGAGCACGACGTCGCGCGAGGCGAACGGCCGAACCCTGCCGCCGACCGGGATCAGGCCACCGCGGCTCCCCACGCGCCGGGCCGACGTCAGATCGAACAGGGTCGAGACCCGCCCGAGGAACGCGTCGAGGGGAGGGCGGCCCCGCCGGCTGCTCGCGAGTCCCACCTGCGTGATACCGACCCCCGGCACGACCCACCCGATGTAGCCGGGGGCGAGGCGGGAATCGAGGAAGACGTGCAGGCGGTCCTCGACGCCTCCGACATCGGCGAGCTCGACCTCGACCCCCGTCAGGAAGCGCCGGTTGATCCCGAGGCGGGCGCTGCGCGCGACATGGGAGCGCGGCCCGTCGGCGCCCACGAGCATCGGGGCGGCGCGTTCACCGGAGAAGGCTTGCCCCCATCGGATGTCGGCGCCGGCGTCCTCGGCCCGCCGGGCGAGCGAGCGCAGCAGCTCCGGGGTGTCCGTCGCCAGGAAGTAGTAGCCGGGCGCCTCCAGATCTACCCACGCGAGCGACGGCCCGTAGAGCCGGACGCCGTGGATCTTCCGCGTGAGCTCGAGGGGAGGGTCGAGCTCGTCGGCGGCCTCCTTCACGAGGAGACCCGTCGTGCGCACGGCTTCCCCCGCATCGCGCTTGCGTTCCCACACGACCGTACGGAGGCCACGGGCCGCGCACGCCTGGGCGCATGCGAGCCCGGCGAAGCTCGCCCCCACGATCTCGACGTTCGTTGCTCCGATCGCCACGCGCCCACTGTCGAGCGCCCACGGGTCGTAGGGAAGGGGCGCGACCCGAACGCCACCCGGGCAGCACACGAGCGTCATACCGCCGCGTCGGGTTCGCGTCGCACGCGTCGC
>JANLXF010000030.1:0-1504 GCA_031364965.1 Actinomycetes bacterium
GCAGCGCGATCACGAACCCCCCCCTCGCTCGGGAACACCCGTACGGGGGTCTCAAAGCGACGGCCCGTCGTCCGCCCGACGTGCCGGACCACGGCCGCGTACGCCCCCGGAGCGCCGGCCTTCTTCATCGCGCGCGGGTTCGTGAATCGGCGGTTGAAGCGGCGGACGGCGTTCAGCACGGGAGGGGACTTCGTGCGCATCCCCACGAAGAAGACGATCCCGGCCGCGACGAACACCAGCAGCACGCCGAGAAAGATGAGTACGGCGGTCCACATGGCTTCTCCTTTCCTCCCGTCGAGGCGTCCGCTCACCGAGGGCGCCGAACGCCCGCTCGAACCGACCGATCCGCTCGACGGGCATTGCTGTCGTCACTCTGCCATGGCGCCCTGAAGGATGCTGGGGTCCATCGTCGCATCCTGCCTGGGACCCTCGTGCGGTTGACCCTCCGCTACGGGCTCGCGTACCCTGCGCGCGTCCCCGGCTGATCGGAAGCCACGAGTCCGTTGACCTGCCCGAGCGAGAGGCCCGACCCGTGATCTCCTGGCTGATCCTGGTCGTCGCCACGCTTGCGGCGGGCCTGTTGGCCGGCGCCGGGGCGATCAAGCTCGTCCGGCCGCTGCCGACCGCACGGGCGATGTATGCCGCGGGCCTGCCGGGACCTTTCTGGGCAGTGCGGGGCCTCGGCCTCGCGGAGATCGTGGTGGGCGTCTGGTTCCTGGTGGCCCCCTCGGCGCCCGTCGCGGTCGCGCTGGGCTCGACCTATCTCGTCTTCGCGGCGTTCGTTGCGTACCTGGTGACCGCGCACCCGGAGGCGACGTCATGCGGGTGCGCGGGGGGCAAGGACGTGCCGCCCAGCCGCCTGCACGCGGCCCTCAACCTGCTCGCGGCGTCGGGGTCGTTCGCCGCCGTGATCCGGCTTCCGCCGAACCTGGGCTCGACGCTCGCTTCCCTCGGCATGGCGTCCGTGCCGTTCGCGCTGGGACTCGGCGTGGCCGCGGCCCTCGCCGTCGTGGCCACGACTGACCTGCCGCCGGCCCTCGCGGCGTACCGCAGGCCACAGGGGCACCCGGTCGAGGCCGATCACGACCGCCATGCCCGGGCCGACACCGCCCTCGCCTCGGTCGGCGTGGGTGCGCTGCACCCCAGCCTGTGGCCGGGCATCGATCCCGAAGAGCTCCGCGCCGCCGCCTCAGGGAAGCACGTCCGTGGCTAGCTGGGTCGACCGGCTCGCGACCGCCGTGGGCCGCAGCGACGACGGAGGCGGCCTCTCGAAGGTGGCCGTCGCCGCGGCCGCGATGGCGGTCGCGCCGGTGGCGCTCGCGACCAAGCCGGTCTCCGCCCGGGAGGTCCTGCGCCGCACCTGCGCCGACTGTCCGCCGAACAGCCGATGCTGCGGCGGCTACACCGCGTTCTGTTGCACGCTGCCCGGCGGTGACAACTTCGGATGTCCAGAAGGTATGTATGTCGGCGGCTGGTGGCAGTGCAACTACGGCGGCACGGGCCT
>JANLXF010000033.1:0-2866 GCA_031364965.1 Actinomycetes bacterium
GGTCGCCTTCGCGCCGGGGGTGCTGGTGCGGTTCCTCGTTGGGGTCGGGGCAGACCAGCCGGGCGGCAAAGGCCGGGTCACGCTCGGGGTCTCGGCCGTGACGCCCGCCACGATCGAAACCGACCCCCTGCGCCTGCACCAGATCGTGGCCAACCTCGTGGCGAACGCCCTGAAGTACTCCTCGCAGGACCAACCCATCGCCTTGACCGTCGGGTCCGAGCGCGAGCGGCTCGTGCTCGAGGTCAGCGACCGCGGACAGGGGATCCCCCTCCTCGAGCTCGATCGGATCTTCGAGCCGTACTACCGGACCGCCGAGGGACGCGCTGCGGCCGACGGCTTCGGTCTGGGGCTCTCGATCACGCGACGGCTCGCCGAAGCCCTCGGCGGGCAGCTGAGCGTCACCTCGGTCGTGGGCGAGGGGTCGAGCTTCCGGCTCACTCTTCCCGCGACGCCAGCACGCGTTCCACGGTCTTGAGCAGGGTGATGGGGCTGAACGGCTTCGTGAAGTACTCGTCGGCGCCCATCGCGAGCGCCGCCTCCCGCCCCTCCTCGCCGTCGGCCGTCACGATGATCACGCGAACGCCTTCGGTGGCGGGGTCGGCCTTCACGGCGCCGAGCACCTCGGCCCCGCTCGTTCCGGGGATGTGCAGGTCCAAAAAGACGAGGTCGGGGACCTCCTGACGGATCCGTTCGAGCGCCGACGGCCCGTCGGCCGCCTCGGAGATCTCGAACCCCTCCCCTTCGAGCACGAGCCGCATCGCCTCACGCATCGTGGGGTGGTCCTCCACGATCAGGATGCGAGCGGCTTCCATCGCGATCAGCCCGCCATGAGTCGCTCGGCGAACGCACGCGCCTCGAACGGCCGCAGATCGTCGGGACCCTCGCCCACGCCCACGAACTGCACCGGGACGCCGAGCTCCTCGCGCACCTGCAGGACGACCCCGCCCTTGGCCGAGCCGTCGGTCTTCGTGAGCACCACGCCGGTCACCTGCACGGCCTCGGTGAACGCGCGGGCTTGCGCGATGCCGTTCTGACCGGTCTGCGCATCGAGGACCAGGAGCGTCTCATCCACCTGTGCGCCGGCCTTCTCGATCACACGCTTGACCTTGGCCAGCTCATCCATCAACGGCGCCTGCGTGTGGAGGCGGCCGGCCGTGTCGACGATCAGCACGTCGGCGCCGCGCGCGGTCGCCGACTTCACGGCGTCGAACGCGACGGCGCCGGGGTCGGCGCCGCGCTCCTGGCTCACGAGGTGCGCCCCCGCCCGCTTCGCCCAGACCTCGAGCTGTCCGCCGGCCGCGGCCCGGAACGTGTCGCTCGCGGCGAGACTCACCTGATAGCCCTCGTGCGCGAGCCGTTTCGCAAGACGCCCGATCGTGGTGGTCTTGCCGGTCCCGTTCACGCCCACGACCAGGATCACGCCGAGGCGCCCCTGCGGCAGGTGGAGCGACTCGTCCTCGCCGAGCACCGCCACGATCTCGTCTTCCAGCAACGTCACGGGGTTCGCGCCGTGCGTGTAGTCCGCCTTGATCCGCGCCACCAGGTCGCGCGATCCCTTCGGCCCGATGTCGGCGCGGAGCAAGAGGTCCTCCAGCTCCGTCCACGTGTCGTCGCCCGTGCCGTGGCGAAAGAGCGCCTTGACCTTCGCACCAAGCCCCTCGTGGTGGAAACCCCCGCCGGAGGGACCGGGCTCGTGGGGCACGCGGACGGGGCGCCGGTCGGCCGGGTGTTCGAGCACCGGAGCGCGGGTATGCCCGAGGCCTGTGTGCATGTCGCGCTCCATCTCGCGGAGCTCGCTCCCTCGGCGCCGGAAGACCGTGAACCCGGCCACCACGAGCACGAGCGCGAGGATCGCGAAGATGCCGACGGACAGGGACATGGCCGAGAGGCTAGCCGACCGGCTCGTCCTGCGGCACGTCGAGGACGAGCGGCTCGTCGTCGGCGGAAGACTGCAGGGCGTGTGCGGCTTCGAAGCGCTCCTGGTCGGCCTCGGCGCGCGCGGCTTCCTCGGCCGCGAGCTGCGGTTGCTCGAGCCGTTGGCAGACGATCTTGGTCGTGCCGTCCTTGTTCAGCGAGACCCCGTACATCATGCCGGCGATCTCCATCGTGCGCTTCTGGTGCGTGACGATCAGGACCTGCGACTCGCTCGCGAAGCCCTCCACCAGGCGGAGGAACCGGTGCAGGTTCACGTCGTCGAGCGCCGGCTCCACCTCGTCCATCAGGTAGAACGGCGACGGGCGCGCGGTGAAGATCGCGAACAGGAACGCGAGCGCGGTGAGCGACCGCTCGCCTCCCGACAGGAGCGAGATCCGCTTGACGCGCTTGCGGCCCGGGCTCGCCTCGATCTCGATCCCGCTCGTGAGTGGCTGCGCGGGATCGGTGAGGACCAACCGGCCCTCGCCGCCTGGGAACAGCTCGGCGATCAGCCGCTCGAACTGCGTCGCGACGTCGCGATAGGCGGTGGTGAACGTCTCGGTGATCTCCTGATCGACCCGGGCCACGACCTCGAGCAGGTCCCGTCGTGCCTTGCGAACATCGTCGAGCTCACGCGCCATGAAGTCGTGGCGCTCCTGCAGCGCTTCGAACTCGCCGGTGGCCAGCAGGTTCACCCGGCCGAGCAGACCGAGGCGCCGCTGCACGAGCTCGGCACGCTTCTCCAGCGTCTCCACCGATTCCTCATCGCCGAGCGACGCCACCTGTGCCTCGGGATCGGTCTGGTGGCCCTCTCGCAAGAGACGCTCGGCCTCCGTGATCCGGCGCTCGATGTCGCCCCGCGTGCGGTCTTCGTCTTCGTAGCGCTCGCGGAGCTGGTCCAGCTCGGTGGAGGCGTCGCGCCAAGCCTTGTTCACGGCGGCCTCGCGCTCGG
>JANLXF010000049.1:0-7919 GCA_031364965.1 Actinomycetes bacterium
TCGCGGAAGGCCAGCGGCGCCACTACATCGACCTGGGGCCGTTCGAGGTCGAGCGGAGCCCCTGGTACGTCGCCAAGAAGATCCTGCTCTTCATCCCCGCGATGTTCCTGTTCATCCTCGCGATCCAGCTGATGAAGTCGGGTGCGGCCGCGGTGGGGCCCTCGATCCAGGGGCAGTTCCCGTTCGCGAACGGCTTCTCGACGCTCGGCACCGGATGGCTGGGCGCGTACTTCGTGCTGTCGGGCTCGCCCGTGGCCGCGACCGCGATCAGCTTGTTCGGGGCGGGCACGATCGACAAGCTCCAGGCGTTCACGATGCTCTCGGGCTCTCGCCTGGGTGCCTCGTTCATCGTCCTCGTCACGGGCTTCCTGTATGCGATGAAACACAAGGACCGGCCGCGGGGCGACTCGATCGGCATCGGTATCCAGGCCATGACGATGACGGCCGTCACGTACATCCCGGGCATGCTGATCGGCTACTCGCTGATCAGGGCGGGAGGACTCGACGGGCTGAACCTGCACGCGTCGGGCAAGATCGACGCGATCCTCAGCAAGCTCTGGGGCCCGTTCGTCGACCTGGCCGAGGCACACCTGCCCGGCTGGGGCCTCTTCCTCACGGGACTTGGGGTCATCCTGATCTCGTTCAACCTGATCGATCGTGTGCTCCCGAGCGTCAGCAGCGACGCGACCGCCTCGAAGCGCCAGGCGTGGCTGAAGCGGCCGTGGACGATGTTCGCTCTCGGGTGTCTGGTGGCGATGCTCACGCTCTCGGTGTCGGTCGCGCTCACCGTGCTCGTGCCGCTCGCGGCGAAGGGATACGTGAAGCGGGACGAAGCGCTCCCCTACATCATGGGAGCGAACATCACGACGCTCGCCGATACGCTCGTAGTCGCGATGCTCCAGAAGACCCCGGTAGCCGCGCAGATCGTGCTCGCGGAGGCGATCGGCGTCACGATCGTCTCGCTGCTGATCCTCGCCTTCTTCTACAAGCCCGTGAAGACCGCCGTGATCGGGCTCGACGACTATCTCGTGGAGAGCAACCGCCGCCTCGCGATCTTCGTCGGGTGTCTGTTCGTGGTGCCGATCGCTCTCCTGCTGAGCGGCCTGATCTACTCCCCGCTGGGGTAGAGGCGGTTCGGACCTGCAGGTATCGGCGGTGCGCGTCCGGGGCGGCAAGCGTTGGTACTATCGCCGACGGAGCTGACCAGACACACTGGAGGCCGCGAACCGGTGCCCGCACCGTGCCGCGGCCCTTTCCATCTGTGGAGGACGAAGACCCGTGGCCGATCGACCAGCACCGACCCCCGGCGGACAGACGCCGAGTGAGGTCGACGCCCACCTCGCCGGTCTCACGGACGACGAGCGCGAGGTGCTCGCGAAGGTCGCCGATATCGTTCGCAAGATCCAGTTCGGCACCGTCGTGCTCGTGATCCAGGACGGCAAGGTCGTACAGATCGAGATGGCGGAAAAGTTCAGGCTCCGATGAGCGGGGTGATGCAGCTCGAGCCGGGCACGGCCGCCGTCGCGCCCGCGAAGTTCTCGGTCCGCGACCTCGTGAAGACGCGGGTTCGCGGGGCGGGCAGCGGCGACGGCGAATCGTTCGTCGCCGTCGATCACGTGACCTTCGACGTGCGCCGCGGCGAGTTCCTCTGCGTGCTCGGTCCCTCGGGGTGCGGCAAGACGTCGATCCTGCACATCCTCGCCGGCCTGGACGAGCCCACCAGCGGCGAGGCGCTCCTCGACGGGCGCCCGATCACCGGCCCCGGCCCGGACCGGGCCGTGCTCTTCCAGGAGCCAGCGCTGTTTCCGTGGCTGAGCGTCGCCGGCAACGTCGAGCTCGCACTCCGGCTGATCGGTGTGCCCGAGGCTGAACGGCGCGACCGAGCGATGCACTGGCTCGAGAACGTGCATCTCGGGAAGTTCGCCGACGCACAGCCGCACGAGCTGTCGGCGGGGATGCGGCAGCGCGCGGCGCTTGCGCGGGCCCTCGCGGCCGAGCCCGACGTGCTCCTGGGCGACGAGCCCTTCGGCGCGCTCGACGCACAGGCCCGCGAGCTGCTCCAGGACGAGGTCCAGCGCGTGTGGGCCGAGCGCGAGGGACACGCGACGTTCGTCTTCGTGACCCACAACGTGCGGGAGGCGGCGTTGCTGGCGGACCGCGTCCTGGTCATGTCCGCGGCGCCCGGCCGGCTGCTCGAGGAGGTCCGGATCAGCTCGCCGCGCCCGCGGGCGCTCGACGACGTGCTCGTGGCGCGGGTCGTCTCCGAGATCCACGAACAGCTGATGCGGGAGGTGGACAAGGGTGTCGCGCATGAGATGGATCTTTAGGGAGCTCGGCCCGCCGCTTGCCGGCATCGCCGGCTCGATCCTCGCGTGGGCGATCGTCGCATCGCTGACCTCGTCGTCCGCGATCCCCTCGCCGCTCGCGGTCTGGGAGAGGTTCGTCGCCGGAATGCGCGACGGCACGATCCCCGACGCCGCGGCGAAAACCATGATCCGACTCGCCTTCTCGTTCGCCGCGGCGATCGTGATCGGCACGGCGATCGGGATCGGGCTCGCGCTGAACGAGTTCGCCCGGCGCTCGGTCCGCCCGCTCATCGTGGCCCTGCAGATCACGCCCTTCATCGCGTGGCTCCCCATCGCGGTGGTCTGGTTCGGCGCGACGGAGCGCGCCGTGGTCTTCGTCACGATCGTCGGCGCATTCCCCTCGATGACGCTCGCCACGATGGCCGCGATGCGCCAGGTCCCGCCGCTCTACCGGCGCGCCGGGCGCACCCTGGGCGCCGAAGGCTGGACCCTGTACCGGCGCGTCATCTTCCCCGCGGCGCTTCCCGGGTTCATGATCGGCCTGCAGCAGGCCTGGGGCTTTGCCTGGAAGGCGTTGATGGCGGCCGAGCTGCTCGTCGCCGCCGCCGGTGCCGCCGGTCTCGGGCGCCTGCTGGCGGGAGCGCAGAACGACGTAGCGACGCTGTTGGCAGCGCTCGCGGTGATCGTCGCGATCGGGGTATCCGTCGACTACCTCGTGTTCGGCCGCCTTGATCGACGTATCAAACGCCGGCGCGGCCTGCTCACCACCGACTGACCCGGCGCGAGCCGGAGCACAGTCCCTATGCCGTCTCGATCCGGAACCGGATCCGCACGTGGGTGTGGTACTCGACGATCTCGCTCCCTTCGACCTTGGCGCTCGTCTCCAGGATGTCCATGCCGTCGATGCCGCGGATCGTCTTGGCCGCCTCGGCGAGCGCCTGTTGCGCCGCATCGCGCCACGACTCCCCCGAGACGCCCACCAGATCGATCGTCTTGATGACTCCCATCGCTAGCCTCCTTCGTACACACCGATGAACCGCAGGAAGTTCTTGGCGATCTGGGCGGTGGTCTCCGCCCGAGGCATCGCGCCGTCGACGAAGAACTTCAGGGGGTTCCACCAGATCGACCTGCCGATCGCGAAGCCGAGGTACCCGGGGACGTCGCGGGCGGCGCGGAGCCACGCGTCGACCGCCGCGTCGTCGGCGCCGCGGCCGAGCAGGACGCAGCCCACGTGGTCCCGGCCCGCCATGCGGCACTGCTCGGCGATCATCGCGCAATCCTCGGGCTCGTCGACGCCCTCGATCTTCCAGACGTCCGCCTCGACCCCGCTCTCCTGCAGCTCGGCGATCGCCACCCGCATGAGCGCCGGCCGCACCTCTCGATCGAACCGCACCGCGTCGTGCTCGACCGTCTCGAGTTGGTGAGGTTCGGCCGGTACCAACAGCTCGAACAGCAGGCGCCGGTCGGTCGAGTGCAGCCAATCGGCCAGCTCCTTCAGCTTCGCCGCCTGCCGGGCGTTCACCGCGCCGTCGCCCTCGGGGTTGTAGCGAACGAGGACCTTGGCGAACGTCGGGTCGAACGACGCGATGTGCGCCGCGTACTCGGTCCCGTACTCGAAGTCGAACTCGTCTTGGCCCGAGCGCTCGACGGGCATCGAGAGCGGCACGCCCATGGCGCCCGCCTTCTGCGCAACCTCGGTCCCGAACTGCTCGTCGACCAGGATGCCTGCCGCCGCCGGATCGGCCCCGGCCTCCAGGGCGGCAAGCATCCCGTCGAAGATCACCTGCTTCGCATCGATGATGCGTCGGGCGTCCTCGGGCCCGGGCATCCCCTCGATCCCGAAGAACCGCTTCTGGAAGGACCCACGGTGGTCGAACGCGAGGATGTAGAGCTTCCCGTCGTAGCCGAGCGTCATGGGACCCCTTCCGGGCGCACCGTCATGGTGATGCTACCGGTTCGACCTGCTCGAACGGATCGACCGGGGTCAGCATCTCCACGGCAACGGGCGCGGCCGCGGCGCCGAACCGCTCGGCATCCGACGGCGTGCCGACCACGAACCCGAAATGCATCGGGACGGCGACGGCCGGCGTCATCGCTCGGACCAGTTCACCCGCCTCCTCGGGGTTCATCGTGTAGTGGCCGCCGATCGGCACCAGGGCCACGTCGGTTCGGATCGTCTCGAGCTCCGCGAGATGGTCGGTGTCGCCCGCGTGGTAGGCCGTGACGGCCCCGAGCTCGATCACGTACCCCACCCAACGGTTCGCCTGCGGGTGGAACGCGAGCGCCTCCTCGCGAGTGTTGTACGCGGGCACAGTGCTGAAGGACACCCCCGCGAGCTCGTGCGACTCGCCGGGCGCGACCGGCGTGATGTTCCCGGCGAGCTCGGCCGCGACGTCGTGGGGAGCGGCCACGACGGTGCGGTCGGTGCTGAGCCGCGCGATCTCCCCGGGCTGGAAGTGATCGAAGTGCGCGTGGGTGAGCAAGATCAGATCGGCCGGCGCCGCGTCCTCGGGCGTGCCCCACGGGTCGATGTACACCGTCCGCTGCCCGTCGGTCCAGCGGAACGCCGACTGCCGGAACCAGGTGAACCCTTCGAGCACATGCCCTCCTTCTCCGTACGGCTGCCGTAGTGTGGCAAGCTCCGTGACCGAGCGCGACCAAATCGACGCCGTGCCTCTGACGATCGCCGACGGCAGCGTCCGGGCGAGTATCTCGCTCCTGCGCCGCAACCGCGACTTCCGGCACCTGTTCTTCGCGTCGGTGATCTCGCTGGGAGGCGACTGGTTCCTGTTCGTCGCGATCAACGGATTGATCTTGGACACGACCGGACGCGCGATCGACGTGGGCCTCGCGATCTTGTCGCAGGAGCTCGCGTTCTTCCTCGCCTCGCCCTGGGCGGGCGCCCTCGCCGACCGGCTCGACCGCAAGAAGCTGATGATCGCCTGCGATCTCGCCCGCACGGTCGTCTGCGTCGCGTTCCTGCTCGTCGGGCCCGACACGATCTGGCTCGCGTTCCCGCTGCTCGCGATCCTGTCGATCTTCTCGGCACCTTTCGACCCCGCCTCGTCGGCCGCGATCCCGAACCTCGCGCAAGGAGATGACCTCACGATCGCGAACGCGCTGGGTGGGTCGCTGTGGGGCACGATGCTCGCGGTCGGCGCGGCGCTCGGGGGCGTGGTGTCGACGGTGTTCGGCAACCAGACCGCCTTCCTGGTCGACGCGGCATCGTTCCTCGTCTCCGCTTGGCTCTTGTCGGGGATCCGGCGGCCGCTCTCGGAGGACCGCGAGGCGAAGGAACATCCGGGCACACTCGAGTCCACGATGGAGACCCTTCGATATGCGCAGGAAGACCACCGCGTGCTCTCGCTGATCGGCGTGAAGGCGGGGTTCGGCCTCGCGGCCGGCGTGCTCGTCTTGATCCCGGTGTTCGCCAAACAGGTCTTCGGGGCCGGCGACATCGGGTTCGGGACGCTGATGGCCGCCCGCGGGGTCGGCGCCATCGTGGGCCCCTTCATCGGCCACCGGTTCGCCGGGCCCGGCCATCGTCGGATCTTCCCCGCGATCGGGATCGCCCTCGCCGTGTTCGGCCTGAGCTACATGGCTCTGGGCCTTGCCCCGACGCTCGCGACCGCGGCAGTCGTGATCTTCGTCGCGCACCTGGGCGGGGGCTCGCAATGGGTGCTCTCGAGCTACGGCCTGCAGCGGCTCGTGCCCGACTACATCCGCGGACGGGTATTCGCAGTGGACTTCGCGATGGTCACCCTCTCGCTCGCCGGGTCCAGCCTGCTCGCGGCCGCCCTCTCCGATTCCGTGGGACCGCGTGTGGCGGCGGGCATCCTCGGGGGTGTCGCGGTGGCGTGGTCCGCGGCGTGGTGGGTGCTGACGCGGGCCGTGCGGCGCCGGCCGCCGTTCGACGAACCGCCGGCCTGAGGGCTTGCGTCAGCGCGAGATCGCGCCCTATCCTCGCGGTCCCCCGGCCTCGAGCGGAAGGAACCCGAGATGCGACGATGGCTCGTTCCCGTTGCGATGGCGAGTCTCCTCGCCCTCACGGCGACCGCGGCCCAGGCCGCCGTGCCCTCCAAGTACGTCGACACGCGCGCCGACGAGTATCAGGTCGCCGCCGCCGCCGGGTTCCGCGCCTACAGCGTGGCCCCGCACGTGACGAACCACTTCCGCATCCGGGTCAGGGAGTCGGGGGTCGGCGCCTAATGGGTCGGCTCGACCTCGCAGGTCTCGCTGGTGGGCACGATCGACATCGGTGGCCCGCTCGGCAACGTGATGGCGTACGCCTCCTCGCCCTCACAGTCGAGCCCGCGGTACGACGTGCGGCTCTGGGATCTCGTCGGCAAGGCGGACCTCCCGCTTCCCGCCGGCATCAACACCGCGAAGGATGAGGAGAATCCCTCGCTCTCGGGCGACTACCTGCTCTTCGGCAGAGCGCCCCGGGCGACGACGTTCTCCCAGCGGGTCCTCCTCTATCGGTTCTCCACCGACACGACGGTCACGCTCGTGGAGGCGCCCGCCGGGGGGAACGTCACGGCGAACGCCGTGGCGGGCGACTGGGCCGTCTACACCGTGTGCCGGGCCAACTGGGTATGCAACGTGTTCCGCTACCAGCTCTCGACCGACCAGACCGTGAAGGTCCCCAATCCGAACCGGGCCACGTACTGGCCCACCGTGACGACCGACGGCACCGTGTATTACGCACTCGGGAGCCCCGACTTCTGCGGCTTCCACACGAAGCTGATGCGGTGGAACGGCGGCGCGGCCACGGCCCTCTACGCGTTCCCGAACGGGATCGAACTCGGCCAGATGAGCGGGGTGGATGAGGGCGCCGGGCCGATCGTGTACTTCGCTCGCGTGGACTGCGGCGCGAACGCCAAGTTCGGGATCTGGCAGATCGAGGGCTAGGCGCCCGCCGGTCGAACCGATCAGTCGTCGGGGCGATCGGGGGGCGGCGCGGGCGGCGCCGGATCCGACGGGGTCACCGACGACTCGGATCCGCGCTCGCCCTCGAACGAGATCGACGGACCTGGCTGAGAGAAGTTCACCTGCGGCGGGCCACCCTCGCGGATCGCCTCCTCGACCTCGAAGAACTCCTCTTCCTTGAAGCCGAACATGCTCGCGATCAGCACCGACGGGAACTGCTTGACCCTGCGGTTGAAGTCGCGGACGTTCGCGTTGTAGAAGCGGCGCGCGGTCTGCAGCCGGTCCTCGGTGTTAGAGAGCTCGGCCTGCAGTGCCAGGAAGTTCTGATTCGCCTTGAGGTCCGGATAGGCCTCGGCGACGGCGAGCAACTGACGCAACGCAGCGATCAGCGGACCCTCGGCCGCGGCCTGGGCGGCCGGCGACCCGGTCGCGGAGGTCGCCATCGCCCTGGCCTTCGTGACGTTCTCGAAGACCTCCTTCTCATGCGTGGCGTAGCCGCGGACGGTCTCGACCAGGTTCGGGATCAGGTCGTACCGGCGGCGGAGCTCGGTGTCGATGTTCGCCCAGGCGTCCTTGACCAGGTTCTTCTGGGAGATGAAGCGGTTGTACGAGACCACGGCGCCGATGGCGACGAGCACCAGCACGCCGAGCACGATCCAGATCCCCATATCGGTTCAGTCCTCC
>JANLXF010000068.1:0-3835 GCA_031364965.1 Actinomycetes bacterium
GGGCCCCTGCCCGCGCCGCGGTAGCGTGTGGATCGCGTGTGCGCGGCCGCCGCCTCGGTCGCGCTCGCGGCGACCGCGCAGGGACACGGCGCGCGGCTGATCGCGGGCACGCACGACGGCCCCGAGGTCGTGAGCCGGGCCGAAGAGGATCACCTGTTGCGGTACCTGGCGCTCGTGATGCCCGCCGGGCGGTCGTTCGCCGCGCTGCTCGCCGGCCTGGGCTCCGAGCTCCGCGGCGTCGAGACCGCGGTGTTGATCGCCCCTACCTGGAAGGCGAACGCCGCCGCCGGAGCGCTGCCCGCGGCGGTGGCGGCGCTCGCCGACCGGATACCCACGGTGGTGGCGATCCTCGTGACGACCGACCCGCAGGAGTCCGGGCGGCATGCCCTCGACGACGCCGGGACCGACGCGCTCGCGCGGTCGCTGCGGGCGGCCGGAGCCGACGTCGTGACCTGGGGTGAGGGTCAGGACCTCGCGGCCCGTCTCGCCGGCCGCGAGGAGGCGCGCCCGGCATGAGGTACGAGCTGAAGCGCCCCACCGGCCCGCCCGAGGATTCGATCCCGATGCGCGTGGTCGTGGCCCTCGCGGTCGAGGTCGCGATCGCGGCCGTGGTGGCGCAGCATGCCGTGGAGGCGCCGGTCGCGCTCGCCGCGCTGGTGCTCGCGCCGCTCGGGTACCTCGTCTCCTACCGCAGACGCCACCGGGGGAACCTCGCGCTCAAGCTCGCGATCACGGTGGCGCTGCTCGCCGCGACCGGCCAGTTCCTGTCGTCGGTGCGGCTTGCGACGAACGTCGACGCGGCCCGGCTCCCGCTCGCCGCGCTCTTCCTGTGGGTGCAGGTGCTGCACGCGTTCGACGTGCCACGCCGACGAGACCTGTCGTTCTCGATGATCTCCAGCCTGATCCTGGTGGCCGAGGCGGGCGCGCTCTCGCTCACGACCTCGTTCGTGTGGTTCCTCGCGCCGTGGGCCGGGCTCTGCGGCACCTGGCTCTTCCTGTCGTCGCGGCCGCGTCCCGACGAGGTGGCGATCCCGGTGTCGGTGCGCCGCGTGCGGCACGGCGACCGGCGTCGCCGCACGGCACCGGTTCGGGCCGTCGTCGTGCCCGGGACCGCCGCGGTGCTCGGCGCCTTCCTCGTGTTCCTGGCGATGCCCCGGGTGCCCGGATCGTTCGTGAAGACGCCGCCGTTCTCGATCCAACACGCCACGCAGCTGCAGGCGTTCGACGGCGGGATCCAGAACCCCGGGCTCGCGTCGCAGGCGGGCGACGGCGTCGTCGACTTCTCGCCCGACGCGTATCCGGGGTTCGGCGACGTCGTGGACCTGCGTGCGCGAGGACGGCTCTCGGACGAGATCGCCTTCCGGGTGCGAACCTCGCAGGCCGCGCTCTGGCGCGCGGAGACGTTCGACACCTTCGACGGGACCCTTTGGACGATCGCGGACGACCGGACCGATCCGGTCGCCCAAGGGTTCGACGTCGGGTCGTTCGAGCTCGCCCGGGACGCCGGCCAGGGCGCGACGCTCGGGACGAACGAGGTGACGCAGACCTTCTACATCGACACCCCGCAGCCCAACGTGCTCTTCGCCGCTGCGAACGCGCGCACGGTCTACTTCCCCTCGGGCGGCCTCCGTGTGGATCGGTCGGGGTCGATCCGATCGCCGATCGCGCTCGACGAGGGACTCGTGTACTCGGTGGTGTCCGACGTCCCGGTCGCCGAGGCCGACGGCATCCGGCGCGCCGACGGTCCGGTGCCGCCCGCGCTCGCGGCCCGCTATCTCCAGCTCCCGGCATCGTTGCCCTCGCGGGTGGAGGGCCTCGCGAGACAGATCACCGCCGGCCTCACGAACGACATCGACCGCGCGGACGCGATCGAGTCGTGGCTGCGCGCCAACACGGTCTACGACCTGCAGGCGCCGCGCGAGCCCGTGGGTGTCGATGCGGTCGACCACTTCCTGTTCGTGACGCGGCGCGGGTTCTGCGAGCACATCGCGAGCTCGATGGCCGTGATGCTCCGCTCGATCGGCATCCCCACGCGGCTCGTGACGGGCTACGGCCCGGGCGAGCGGAACGCGTTCACCGGGTACTTCGAGGTCAAGCAGTCCGATGCGCATGCCTGGGTCGAGGTCTACTTCGGCGGGCACGGGTGGGTGGCCTACGACCCGACCTTCGGCGTGCCGGCCGCCGCGCCCGGCGTGGCGAGCCGATTCATGGCCGGCCCGGTCTTCGCAGCGATCGGCCGGTTCCTGGGAGCCACCCCCGATCCGATCAAGGCCGTGGCACGGGGCGCCGGTCGTGCGATCGCGCTCGCAGGGCGCGGCGCGCTCGCCTCGTGGCCGTTCGTCCTGGTGGGCGCCGCGGTCGCGGCCCTGATCGCGGCGATCGCCGGGCGCCACCGGCGGACCCGCGCGCTCGAGCCTGCGCCGACTGGGGCCGAGGCAGCCTTCGAGGAGCTGCGCTCCGCGCTCGCCGTAGCCGGCCACGGTCGCATCCCCAGCCAGACCCCGGGGGAGTACCTGGCGTCGATCTCGGCCGATCCGGCGCTCGCCGCCGCGGTGGTGCGGGCGGCAGAGCTTGTGGTCCGCACCTTCGAGCGCGCGCGGTTCGCGCCCGAGGACGCCCGCCCGAGCGAGGCCGACGTGATGCGGGCCCGCGCGGCGGCCGCACAGGTCGCCGACCTCGTTTAGGCTCGACGGCATGTGCCGAAGCATCAAGACCCTCCGCCGGCCCGACGAGCCTGCCACCGAGGACGAGATCCGCGCCGCCGCGCGCCAGTACGTGCGCAAGGTGAGCGGCTTCCGCGAGCCTTCCCGCAAGAACGCCGAGGCGTTCGAGGCCGCGGTCGACGAGATCGCCGTGGCATCGCGCGCACTGCTCGACGCCGTCGCGCCGCCCGCACCCTGACGCCGGAGCCGCATCCCGGCGTCGGGACCGCCGCGGCTACCATGGTCGCCATGTATCCGCTCGACCCGGCCCCCGAGGACATGCGCGCGATGGGCGAGGCCGCGCTCGACTACGTGATCGGGTTCATCCAGGGCCTCGAGGACGCGCCCGCCGATGCCACCGAGGGTGCGATCGAGCTCGCGCGCGAGCTCAGGGCCACCGCCCCCGAGCAGGGCGGCGAGTTCACCGAGCTGATGGCCGAGGCGCGGGCCGCGATCGCGAAGACCTTCGAGTACGCGGGGCCCGGCTATCTCGCCTACATCCCGGGCGGCGGGCTGTACACGGCGGCGCTCGCCGAGTTCATCGCCCAGGGCGTGAACCGCTATGCCGGGCTCTGGCAGCCGAGCCCCGCCGTGGTCCAGATCGAGGAGAACGTCACCCGATGGCTGTGCGACCTGTTCGAGTACCCGCCCGCCGCGCAGGGGTTGCTGCTGTCCGGCGGCTCGATGGCGAACCTGTCGGCGATGGTCACCGCGCGTCATGCGAAGCTCGGCGAGGACTTCCTCGACGGCACGTACTACGTGAGCGAACAAGCGCACGCGAGCGTCACGAAGGCGGCCACGATCGCGGGCTTCTCGAAGCGGAACGTCCGGATCGTGCCCACCGACGACCAGCTCCGGATGGACCCCAAGGCGCTCGGCCGCATGATCGCCGAGGATCGCGCGGCCGGGAGGCGACCGTTCCTGGTGGCGCCCAGCGCCGGCACGACCAACACCGGCGCGATCGACCCGCTCGACGCGATCGCCGACATCGCCGAGGCCGAGGGCCTGTGGATGCACGTCGACGGCGCGTACGGCGGCTTCTTCCAGCTCACCGATCGAGGCCGCGACCGGTTCCGCGGCATAGAGCGAGCAGACTCGATCACGCTCGATCCGCACAAGGGGATGTTCCTGCC
>JANLXF010000074.1:0-6594 GCA_031364965.1 Actinomycetes bacterium
CGTCGCTCGAGCAGATGGGCTTCGGGCTCGCGGTGGCCGTCTTCTTGGACGCCACGATCGTGCGCTCGATCCTGGTCCCCTCGACGATGAAGCTCCTGGGCGACCGCAACTGGTACCTGCCGGGGTGGCTCGAGTGGCTGCCTCGGGTCGACGTCGAGGGCCACGGGGTCGAGGCCACCGTGGTGGTGCCCGACTCACCCGCGGCGCTGATCGAGGCCGGCGAGTAGGAGTAGCACCGACCGAGCGCGACGAAGGAGGGGGCCCGCGTGGCCCCCTCCTTCGCGTCGTGTAGCGTGCCGGCATGACGACGGAACACGACGCGCTGCGGGAGCAGCTCGGGCGGATCGGGGCGTGGACCTTCGCGTTCGACGCGCAGCCCGCGGACACGGTGCGCGCGCAGGTTGGTGAGCTCGAGACCCTGGGCTACCGAGCGATCTGGGTGCCCGAGGGGTCCTCGTCACGGGACGTGTTCGCCCATCTTTCGCTGCTGCTCTCGGCGACGAGCCGCATGACGGTCGCGTCGGGGATCGCGAACATCACGGCGAGACAGCCCGAGGTGATGGCCCAAGGCGGCCGCACGATCTCCGATGCCTACCCGGGCCGGGCCGTACTGGGGATCGGCGTCGGGCACGAGTACTCGACCGAATCGCGCGGGATCGCGTGGGATCGACCGCTCGCGCGGATGCGCGACTACCTCGAGCGGATGGACGCCACCCCGTGGGGGTGGGCGCCCGGGACCCCGGTCGCGCGCCTGCTGGCCGCGTTGGGCGACGGGATGCTCCACCTCTCGCGCGAGCGGGCGATGGGCGC
This sequence comes from Actinomycetes bacterium, assembly GCA_031364965.1. Taxonomy (GTDB): domain Bacteria; phylum Actinomycetota; class UBA4738; order UBA4738; family HRBIN12; genus JAOUEA01. The sequence continues at coordinate 811 of JANLXF010000074.1, forward strand.
GCATTCCTACTTCGTGCCCGTCGAACACACGAACCACGCTCGCGCGGAGCTCGGCCCCGAGCCCGTCCTGGCCGTGGAGCTCACGGCCGTGATCGAGCCGGACCCGGTCCTCGCCCGGGAGGTCGCGCGCGGTTGGGCGGTCCACTATCTGGAGCTTCCGAACTACGCGAAGAACTTGCTGCGGCACGGATTCGACGACGCCGATGTCGACGGACGCGGCAGCGACAGGCTGATCGACGCCACGATCGCATGGGGCGACGTCGACGCGATCGCGGCCCGGATACGCGAGCATCTCGACGCCGGAGCCGACCACGTCTGCGTGCAGTTCATCTCGTCCAAGGACGGTGACGTGTGCCTGCCTGCCTACCGGGAGCTCGCCGCCGTGATGTTCGCCGGCTAGCGGCGTTCCCGCAGTCTGGCCCGCACCGCGTCGCTCCGAAGCTCGCGCAGCGCGTCTCGCGCGATCCACCGGGCGCTCGGGGAGCCGAGCTCGAGCAGGAACTCGGCCTCGGCGATCGCCGCGGCGTTCAGCGCGGCATCCCGCTTCCCGATCTGACGCAGGGCCCAGTTCACGGCCTTCTTCACGTAGTTCCGATCGTCGGTGGCGCCCTCGCGGAGCACCGGCAGCCAGCCGAGCCAGAACGCGTCGTCGTGCACGCGGTCGCGCACCGCCCGTTCGGCGATCAGCGTGAACCCTGCGCGGCGCACGAACTCCTCGTCGCGACGCACCCACGCCCGTGCGGCCGCGTACGCATGGGCCGAGGGGCCGAACAGATTGCTGCAGACCTGATCGCAGACATCCCACGAATCGAAGTCGGCCACCCACCGTTCCATCTGCGATGGCGTGACGTCGGCGGGGTCGTCGATCATCGATGCGACGATCCGCGCCTCGTGGATCCCGCTCGTCCAGAGGTCGAGTGCGAGTTCGTGCATGCTCCGATGACCTCGCGCGATCCGACGACACGCCGGGATGCTCACGCCCAGGGCGTGGTCGACCCGGATGCCGACGCGCGCCATGCCTGGCTTGCGGTCCGGGTCGGCGGCCGCCCGGAGCTCGTCGACGATCCGTTGCGTGGCGGCCTTCATCGGCGGACCTCACGCCCGGGGTCCACGGCGCACGCTTGTTGGCCGAGGATCGCGCCCAGCCGGCGGCGATGTCGCGCGACGAAGCGGTACGCGCGCTCGATCGTGCCCGGGAACGTGTCGGCGATCGCGGCGATGGTCGGGCCGCCGGGGAGCCGCCGCATCATCGGCGCCACGGCGGCCCCGCTCGACCAGATCCGAGCGTCGGGCGTGATCAGGTGCCATGACTCGTAGCGCAGCTCCGGGGGGATCGCGTCGAGCCGCCCCGCACGATCGGCCGCCTGGATCGAGCTGAACGCCAGCCGGGCATGACGGTCCCACACCCGGAGCCGATCGGCCGACCATCGACAGAATCCGCAGTCCTCGTCGTACAGCACCAGGGCGCTGGCGTCGGCGCGGGCGTCGTCCTGCGTGAACCGCTCCATGGTCCGAGCCTACGGGCTGCCTACCCGTTCGGCCCGGGGATCACGACGAACCGATAGCCGCGCCGCCTGAGCTCGCGGATCATGGTCGGCAGCGCCTTGATCGTGTGCTGGGCGTCGCCTCCTCCGTCATGGAGCAGGATGATCGAGCCGGGTTCCACGCGTCGGAGGACGCTGGACACGATCAGCTTGGCCGGAACGCCCGAGACCCAATCGCGGGGGTCGACGTCCCAGAGCACGGTGCGCATGCCCTGGCTCCGTGCGGCCGCCACCACGCCGTCGTCGTAGCTGCCGCCGGGCGGGCGGAAGCTCGTGGGCACCACCCCGAGGTCGGCGAGGCGTGCGGCGGTGTCGGCGATCTCGGCGACCACGCGTTCGTCCGGCAGCGACGAGAAGCCCTCCGGATGATCGAACGAGTGATCTCCGATCTCGTGGCCCGCGGCGAGCACCCGCCGGGCGATCTCCGGATATGCCTCGACCTGCCGGCCGACCATGAAGAACGTGGCGCGCACGTGGAGGCGGCGCAGGATCGTCAGCACGCGGTCGGTCGCGCCCGGCCACGGACCGTCGTCGAACGTGAGGGCGACCGCCTTGGGCCCCCGCCCCGTTCCTCGGGGGATCTCGACGAACGAAACGGGTTCGCCGCTCAGCCGTCCCTCGACGGTGACCTGGCGGATCCGGTAGGTGCGCAGGCTGAATTCGGGGTTGCCCACGTGCCGGCCCGGGAGCTCCGCGACGATCCTTCGCGTGCCCTCGGTCCGCGTCTCACCGTCGAGGACACGGATCGCATCCCCATCGTGTAGCGGGCTCCGGGGTGGCACCACGTGGCCGTTCACGACGATCCGTCCGGGATCGGCGAGCGGATCCAGCACGTTGCCCGAAACGGACAGCAGGCGTCCGTCGTGGGCGTGCAAACCCAGGTCCCTGAGCGTGGTCCCCGGCTCCACCTCGCGGATCACACCGTCGACGGACAGGCGGAGCGGTGGGGGCGGGGGAGGCGAGGAGCCGCCGCAGGCCGCGAGCGCGATGACGCACGCGAGGGCCGCGATCCGGTGCCCGCCGACGGGGAAGGTCGGGGTGGCCATGAGGGGCCATCGTGGCACAGGCGGCCCGTCCGTGCGGCTGCCATCATGGAGCGATGTCGACCTCGCAGCCCCGATCGCCCACGGTGCGTGGACCTGTGCCGGCCGGGAGGGCGTCGGTGGCGGTCCTCGCGGCGGCCGACCTGCTCGCACTCGTGACGTTCGTACTCGCGGGGATGCGGTCGCATCACGAAGGCACGTTGGTGGAGATCTTCCTGCGCAACGCGGTACCGCTGCTGGGGACCTGGGTGATCGTTGCGGTCGCCCTCGGGACGTATCGGCGTCCCGGCGTCTCGACGCTGCTGCGAACGTGGATCGTGGCCGTGCCGATCGCGCTGGTCGTCCGATCACTGTGGGTCGGCTCGCCCTCCGAGATCACGCCGTTCCTCACCTTCCTCGCGGTCGGTCTCTCCTTCACGCTCCTGTTCCTCGCGATCGGCCGCGTCCTGGCCCGGCTCGTGGCGGACGGGCTCGGCACCGCGCGGCGACGGTCGGCATGAGCGGTCTTCCCCGGCTGGACCTGCCCGATCCCGGCTCCGCGCGGAGCTTCTGGTTGCAGGAGGCCTTGGCCGCCGACCCAGGTGCCCCCTGCCCGCCGCTCGAGGCCAACGTCGCGGCCGATGTGTGCATCGTCGGTGGCGGCTTCGCGGGGCTGTGGACCGCGGTCGAGCTGTCGCGCCGGGAACCGACGATGAGGATCGTTCTGCTGGAACAGGACATCTGTGGCGGCGGGGCGAGCGGGCGCAACGGCGGGTTCTTCTCATCGTCGTGGTGGGACGCGCCCGCCGTGTGCGGGTTGTTCGGCGACGACGCGGGACTTCACTACCTGCAAGTGCTGGCGGATTCCGTGACGGAGGTCGGCGAGTGGCTCGCCGCGCACGACGTCGACGCGTGGTACCACCGGGAAGGACTCATGGGCATCCGTACCGCCGCCTGGCAGGAAGGCCCCGGCGGCGAGGGACCGGCGGAGTTCCTCGCGGCGCGCGGGCTCGGTCAGAAGATGCGCCCGATCCCGGTCGCGGACGCGAGAGCGATCGCGGATTCCCCGAAGATCGTCGGCGCCCGGATGATCGACGAGGGCGCGATCGTGCAGCCGGCTCGGCTCGCCCGCGGGCTCCGGCGCGTGGCCCTCGAGCGCGGCGTGCGCATCTTCGAACGCACGACGGTGGTCGACGTCGAGCGATCCCGCCCGGCCGCGGTGCGCGCCGAGCGTGGCGCCGTGCGCGCCGATCAGGTCGTGCTGACGACCGGCTCGTGGGCGGCCTCGTGGCCGGGGTTCCGTCGGAGCTTTGCCGTGATCGTGGACAACGTCGTCGTGACCGAGCCGATCCCCGATCGGCTCGAGGAGATCGGGTGGACCTCGCAGGTCGGGATCGCCGACGGGCGGGAGCTGCTGTACTACCTGCGTCCCACCGACGACGGCAGGATCGCGATCGGCGGCGGGGCGATCGGCGTCGTCCTGGGCGGGCGGGCGAGCGGGAGAGCGGTCACCCACGATCGGGCGGTTGCCCGGGCGGCTGCCGAGGGTCTGATCCACCTGTTCCCGCAGCTCGAGGGCGTGCGGTTCACCCACGCGTGGGGGGGCCCGATCGACCAGTCGATGAGCTTCCTCCCCTTCTACAAGACGCTCGCGCCGGGCAACGTCCACGCGGGGCTCGGGTTCAGCGGTCACGGGCTGTCGCAGACGATGGTGGGCGGGCGGATCCTCGCGTCGCTCGTGCAAGGTGTCGAGGACCGTTGGACGTCGCTGCCCGTGGTGGGGCCCGAGATCGCCAAGGTGCCACCGGAGCCGTTCCGCTATCTCGCCGCACGCGCCGCGGGATGGGCGCTGCGGTCCGGCGATCTGCGAGAGGATGCCGGCGCCCCGCGCGGATGGATCAGGGACCGGGTCGGCTACGCGCCGGGTGAGGTGCGGGAGCGTGTGGTCGCCCGGGCCGGTCGCCGGGCCTAGTACCGGTCGTCCCGCTCGCCCGGGAGCCCGTCGGGCGTCGGCGCCGGGGCGTCGCGGCGGAGTACGCGCCGGATCGTGACCTGTTGGGAGCCGTCGGCTCGGAGCGCGCGCAACTGGCGCCGAACCATCCACGCGGCGATCGCGCCCAACACGGCCACGGTGAGGAGCGAGACGAGCACGAGGACCAGCGTCCATTTGAGGACCGCCCCGAGCACGCCGAAGACCGCGGCGATCAGCAGCAAGATCAAGACGAACACGAACATGCCCCTAGCCTACGACCGGGCCGATATGTCGGTCTCGGCCGACGGTGTTCCATACTGCGTTCGATGACGACCAGCTTCAGGTCTCCGCTCGCCGAGGACGCCAACGAGGGCGCGGTCGCGATCGTGACCGGCGGGGGTACGGGGATCGGCCGTGCCGTCGCGCGAGAGCTGGCGCGCACGGGGGCATCGGTGGCGATCTGCGGCCGCCGACCCGACCCCCTCGAGGCCGTCCGCGCCGAGCTCGAGGCGGCGGGGCGCTCCATCCTCGCGCGCACGTGCGACGTCCGGGACCCCGAACAGGTCGACGCCTTCCTCGACGAAGTCGGCGAACGGTTCGGCACCGTGGACGTGCTGGTGAACAACGCGGGCGGACAGTTCGCCGCTCCCGCGGAGGACATCGCGCTCAAGGGGTTCCGCGCCGTCCACCGCCTGAACGTCGACGCACCGTGGGACGTCACCCACAAGGTCGCGACCCGATGGATGATCCCGGGCCGACGCGGGGTCGTCATCTTCGTGGGGTTCAGCCCGCGGCGTGGGATCCCGACGATGGCCCATTCCTCCTCGGCCCGGGCGGCGCTCGAGAACATGGCGTCGGGCCTGTCGATCGAATGGTCCCGGTTCGGGATCAGGGCGATCTGTGTAGCGTGCGGCCTCGTGCGGACCGAAGGCGTCATGCAGTACGGCGGCGAGGAGACGTTCACGGCGTTCGAGGCCATGGTGCCGGCGCGCCGTGCGGCCTCGGCCGAGGAGGTCGGCGCGACGATCGCGTTCCTGACCTCGCCCGGCGCTGCGTACATCACCGGGACGACGGTGGTGATCGACGGGGGCGCCGACGCCTGGGGGATCGGCGCAGAGCCGCCGCCCCTGGAACCGTGAGGCGTCCGTGCCTTGCGGCCGTGGTCGCGCGTCGGACAGGATGGGCACCGTGAGTGCTCCGATGGACCGCCGCTCGTACCTCCGCCGGGCGGGTCTGGCCGCCGCGC
>JANLXF010000216.1:0-1610 GCA_031364965.1 Actinomycetes bacterium
CCTCGAGGCGCTGTCGCTCGCCTTACAGCGGCGCGGCGTCGTCGACGTGCGCGCCGCCACCGACGACGAGCTCTCGGCCGCTGCAGGCGACCTGGCGGCCGCGGTCCGCGACGTGGGGATCGAGTTCACGGCCGACGGCGCGTGGGACGGGCTTCCGAGCGGGGAGTTCTCGATCCATCAGGCGTGGTCGGGCGACATCCTGACCGCGCGCCGGTACGCCGAGGAGGAGGGCTATCCGGAGCGTGTCGGGCTCCTCCGATACTGGTCGCCGCCGGCCGGCAAGATCGTCGGGTGCGACCTGATGGCGATCTGCGCCAGGGGTCGCAACCCCGAGCTCGCGCACGCGTTCATCGACCATCTGTTGCAGGTCGACGTCGGCATGGCGAACTTCGCCTGGAACGGCTACCAGCCCCCGCTCACGGCGCTCACCCGCGAGCGGTTCGACGACCCGTCGTTCGAGTGGCGGGACGCGGTGCCGCCGAACCTGCGCACGACGATCCTGTCGGAGGCGGACTTCACGGGCGGCCAGATGTTGGTGGGGTTCGGGCCGAGCGAAGGCGCACGCTGGCTCGCTCAGTGGAACCGGGTCGTGGGCGACGTCTGAGGATCGCCGGCGCGCTCGGGAAGCCAGCCTCCGTTCACGTCGAACGCATCGAAGGCCGCCACGAACGTCCCGGTCTGGGCGTCGACCACCTGGACGAGGATGTTGTCCGGCGTGCAGCCGTCATCCTCGCCGCTTCGGCTCGGAGAGACGAAGTCGCCCTTGGCGGTGAAGTAGCAGAGATCGTGGGTGAGGTACACCCAGGCCGGCCCCCACTCGATCCCGTCGCCTTCGTTGCGCACGACCGCGTAGGTGAGCGAGACGTCGAGCCCGCGCCCGGAGCCGAGGAGCGTTCGATAGGCGGCCCCCGGCTCGACCCGTGGGACGCCGTCGGCCGGGGTGAGCATGTACCCGAACGTACCCGGGATCGTCTGCGGTCGCGCCTGGTGGAACGCCGCGAAGGGGTCTGCGCGATGCTGGGCGACCACCCACGCCCCGGCCGCCGCGACGGCGATCGAGAGCGTCGAGACGACGAGCGATGCTCGTCGGTGCGAGCGTGAGGGCGCGAGGTTCATCGAGGCGGAGCGTATCCCGCCGCGGACCTCGGCGGGCTTCTCAACGGGCGGGCATGGGCGTAGCGTGCTACCTGCCCGCCTGTCCTGCCCGCTGGAAGGAGACATGGATGTACGGCACCGTCGCACGCACCCGCGTCAAGCCGGAGCACCGCGAGGATCTCCGCAAGCTGATGGAGCGTCAGAAGTACGACGAGGTCTCCGGATACGTGACCTCGTACACGCTGTTCGAGAACGACAGCGAGGTGGCCTGGCTATTCGCGATCTTCGAGGACCGGGAGTCCTACGATCGCAACGCCGACGACCCCGCGCAGAACGAGCGGTACGTCGAGTATCGGGCCCTCATGGAGGACGATCCCGAGTGGCACGACGGGGAGATCGAGCGGGCCTGACACCGGCTCGTCGAGGTAGGCCCCCGCCCCCGGGCCGGGCCGTCCGCGTGCCGGGCGGGCCCCCCTAGGCGTCGCGCCTTCGTGCCCCACATCGATCCCCCGGGG
>JANLXF010000154.1:0-4189 GCA_031364965.1 Actinomycetes bacterium
CGTCGTTGCGCGATGCCTTCTTGGAGCGCTTCATCGAAGCCGTCGGCGCGATCGTGCAGGGCGATCCGCGTGACGAGGCCACCGATATCGGCCCGCTGATCACACGCGAGCACTTCGTGCGCGTGGACGGGTTCGTGCAGCGAGCCAAAGACGTTGGCGCCGAGGTCGTCTTCGGCGGCGGACCGAACGATGATCTGGACGGCCTGCATTACCGGCCCACCCTGTTCACCGGCGCGTCCGCGGCATCGGAGATCCTCACGCACGAGGTGTTCGGGCCCGTGCTGACGCTCCAGACCTTCGAGGACGAAGACGAGGCGATCGCGCTCGCGAACGACACCGAATACGGGCTCGCCGCGATCCTGTACACCGGCGACGAGGCGCGCGCCGAGCGGGTGAGCGACCGTCTGATCGCCGGCACGGTCTGGGTGAACTGCTTCTTCGTGCGCGACCTCGCCGCGCCGTTCGGGGGCGCACGTCATTCCGGGATCGGGCGTGAGGGCGGCGTCTGGAGCTTCGACTTCTACGCGGACGTGAAGAACGTGTGCACCGCACCGTGGGCACGAGACTGACACGAGACTGAAAAGGAGCACGACATGGGTGAGATCGTCGGCGCAGGGCTCGTCGCGCACGTTCCGACCATCATGCTGCCGGAGGAGACCCGGCGCGAGATCAACGACGGGAACGAGATCACGCTCGTCCCGGGTTTGCGTCGCCTCAAGGCCGAGTGCCTCGACCGGCTGCGGCCCGACACCGTCGTCGTGTTCGACACGCACTGGGAGTCGACCTTCGAGCACATCGTGACCGCGCAGGACCGGCGCCAGGGGCATTTCACCAGCCACGAGCTGCCGCGCGGGATGGCGGGCATCCCCTATGACATGCCGGGGGACCCCGAGCTTGCGAGGCTGATCGCCGCGCAGGCCGAGGGCCGCGACGACTGCTGGATCCTCGCGTGCGACGACCCGTATCTGCCGATCTTCTACGGCACGGTCAACATCTGGACGTTCCTGGGGGACCCCGACACGCGGTGGATCAGCGTGGCGATCAACCAGACCTGCACGACCGAGGACTTCCTGTTGTTCGGGCAGCTGATCGGCGACGCGATCCGCCAGAGCGACCGCCGGGCGGTGCTGCTCGCGAGCGGCGGGATGACCCATCGGTTCTTCCCGTTCCGCGAGCTCCGGGCGCACGAGAGCTCGAAGGCGCCCGAGAACATCTTGAACCTCGAGAGCTACGAGGCCGACCAGCGCGTCGTGCGGATGCTCGAGGAGGGCGACCACGCGGGCGTGATCGATTGGATGCCCGAGTACCGCAAGGCGGCGCCCGAGGGGCACTTCGGGCACTACCTGATGATGGCGTCGGCGATCGGCGGGGCGCGCTGTCAGGCGCCCGGCGAGCTCTTCAGCGAGTACGAGGCGTCCGTCGGCACCGGCCAGGTCCACGTGTGGTTCGAACGGCCGGCCGACGGATGGACGGGGGCGGGTCCCGCCGCCTAGCGCGGCGCGATCCGAGGGAGCACGAGCAGAAAGGGGTTCCTCGGTGTCTGACTCGGAGTTGGGGTACGAACGGCTCGGCGAGGCGAAGCTCTCGCTCGTCGACGTGGTCTCGCAGTCGGTGGGATTCATGGGGCCGGTCTTTTCGGCCGCGTTCCTGATCCCCCTGATCGCCGGCCTGGGAGCGGCGGGCAAAGGTGCGGGCGTCGCGACACCGTTCGCCGTGCTGTTGGGCGCGGTGGGGATCTTCGCGCTGGGCTGGATCGTGGCGCAGTACGCCAAGCGCGTGCATGCCGCGGGCTCCCTGTACGACTACGTGTCGATGGGCCTGGGCGGCAAGGTCGGCGGCGTGGCGGGCTGGCTGTACTACGGCGGCACCACCGTCCTCGCCTCGGCGATCGCCGTGCTGATCGGCGGGTTGATCCACGACAGCCTGTTCACGCCCGATCCCGCGGCGCCCGGCGTGCTGAACATGGAGTCGCCGCTGCCGGTCTGGGGGTGGAGCCTCCTGTTCGTCGCGGCGGTCTTCCTGGTGATGTACCTGGGGGTCCAGATCTCGACGCGGGTGCAGCTCGCGCTCTCCCTGGTGTCGGCGGTGGTCGTCCTGGCGTTCGCGATCGACGTGATCGTCAAGGTCGGCGGCGACAACAGCCTGAAGGCATTCAACCCGTCGGAGGCCGCCGATGGCTGGTCGGGGATCTTCTTCGCGGTGATGTACGGCGTGCTGATCTTCGTCGGGTTCGAGACCGCCGCGAACCTCGCTGAGGAGACCGCCGAGCCGAAGCGATCGATCCCGCGGGCCGTGATGCTCACGCTCGTGATCGCGACCGGTTTCTACGTGATCCTCGCCTACGCCCAGGTGGCCGGGTTCGGTTTCGACCTGAAGACGATCCTGGGCCCGGCAGCCGCGGCGCCGCTCTTCGCGCTCGGGTCGCCCGAGTCGGCGGGCGGTTACGGGTCGGACACGATCTTGAAGCTTCTGATCGTGGTCGTCATCCTCGACGTGATGGCCGTGGGTCTGGGCGCCGCGGTCGCGTCGACGCGGGGAATCTTCGCGCTGGCCCGCGACCGCCGGATCCCGGGGGGGCTGGCCAAGGTGTCGGCCACGCGCGGCACGCCGGTCGGCGCGATCGCGTTCGTCTCGCTGTGGTCGCTCGCGATGGTGCTGCTGACCGAGTGGCGGTCGGAGACCTTCGCCCTGCCGCTGGCGCCCGCGTACTTCTCGATGTTCGCCTGGCTCTCCACGTTCGGCGGGTTCGCGTTGGTGGTGGTCTACGGGGTGATGGCGCTGGGCGCGTTCCGGGGCCTGCGTGACCATCCGAACATGGCGGGGGTGTACGTGGCCTCCGTGGTGGGCGTCGTGATCGCCGGCGGGGCGATCTACGGCGCGCTCTACAAGGTGCCGTCGCCCGCGAAGCTGGTGCCGCTGTACGCGCTGGGATGGCTGATCCTGGGGGTGGTCGTCGCGCTGACGGTCCGGGGCCGTGAGCCGGCGAGCAGCGTGCTGGGCGATCTCCGGTCCGAGGGGGCGTGAGGACCGCCGGTGCAGCCGTCCGCTAGATGACCGATCCCGAACGTCCGCTGCAGCTCGACGTCCCCCGCGAGGAGGTGCTCGGGCACGCGGCGCGGCTGGCCGCCGAGGCGTGGGCGAGCTTCGATCGGTTCCGGGCCGAGGAGCCGCCGCTCGACGACGCCGTGCGGCGGCTCCTGGGGGCCGGGCTGCCCGAGGCGCCGACGCCCGCGCACGAGGCGCTCGACGATGCCGCGCGCATCCTCGACGAGTCGATCGCGCAGGCCCGGCCGAGGTACTTCGCGTTCATCGGGTCGAGCGGGCTCGAGATCGGCGCGCTCGCCGACTTCCTCGCGCACACGTACGACATCAACCTGGCCGTGGATGCCCGGGCCGCGACCGAGGTCGAGGACCAGGCCGTCCGCTGGGTGGCCGAGTTCATCGGATACCCAGCTACCGGCGGGGCGTTCACGAGCGGCGGCACGATCAGCAACGTGAGCGCGCTCGCTGCCGCGCGGGAGCGGGCGCTCCCCGGATCCCGTCACGAGGGGCTCGCCGGACGCCACGTGGCCGTCTACTGCTCCGAGGAAGTCCACTACTCGGTGATGCGCGCGGTCGAATTGCTCGGGATCGGCTCCGACAACCTGCACACGATCGCGCTCGACGGGCTCCGCAGGATGCGGCCGGACGCGCTGGCCGATGCGATCGACGCCGACATCGCCGCCGGCGTCGTCCCCGTGGCGGTCGTCGCGACCGCGGGCACGACCCTGACGGGGGCGATCGACCCGATCGGGGCGATCGCCGACGTGTGCGAGGCACGTGGGGTGTGGCTGCACGTCGACGGGGCCTACGGGCTTCCGGCCGCCGCGGTCGACTCGCACCGGGCCGAGTTCGCGGGGTTCGAGCGCGCCGACTCGTGCTCGGTCGACGCGCACAAATGGCTGTACCTACCGAAGGCCTGCGGCGTCGTGCTCGCGAAGGACGCCGACGCTCTGGCGGGCGCGTTCGCGCACGAGCAGGGGTACCTCCCGCACCAGCAGCACGAGCTGCACGCGGTGGACATCACGCTCGAGTACTCCCGACCGTTCCGCGCCCTGAAGCTCTGGCTCGCCTTCTGGGCGCACGGTGCCGCGCAGTTCCGCGCGGCGATCTCCCGGAACCTGGCGGAAGCCGATCTCCTGTACCGACG
>JANLXF010000176.1:0-10953 GCA_031364965.1 Actinomycetes bacterium
GGGGTGGCGCCTCGGCGGGGGGGGGCGGGGGCGGGCGACCCGCCCCTTTGCTAGCGCGCCCCCCCCCGCCCCCTCCCCCCGCTAGCGGTGGCCCCCCCCCCCCCCCCCCCCCCCCCCGACCACCCAGGCGGGCGACCCCCACGGACGGCGGTGTACCATCTTCGCCCGATGATCCTCTCCGACCGCACGATCCGCGAAGCGATCGACGCCGGCCGCATCGTGATCGATCCGTTCGATCCCACGTGCGTTCAGCCCTCGTCGATCGACCTGCACGTCGACTCGCAGTTCCGGGTGTTCGCGAACTCGCGGTATCCCTACATCGACGTGAAGCAGGAGATGCCCGACCTCACCGAGCTGGTCGAGGTCAAGCCCGACGAGCCGTTCATCCTGCATCCGGGCGAGTTCGTGCTGGGATCGACGGCCGAGCGGGTGGCCCTGCCCGACGATCTCGTCGCGCGCCTCGAGGGCAAGTCGTCGCTGGGTCGGCTCGGACTGCTGATCCACTCGACCGCCGGCTACGTGGACCCCGGGTGGGACGGCTACCTCACGCTCGAGCTCTCGAACGTCGCGAACCTGCCGATCACCCTTTACCCGGGGATGAAGATCGGCCAGATCTCGTTCTTCATGCTCACGACGCCGGCGGATGTGCCCTACGGCACGGCCGGGAACAAGTACCAGGGTCAGCGCGGGCCGACGGCGAGCCGGTTCTATCGGGACTTCCAGGCCGACTGAGGTCGCGGGTTACAGGTCGTTCGCTAGCGCGCCCTGCACGTCGCCCATGCCCATGCCCATCTGCACGGCCATCATCGCGGCCTGCGTCCGGTTCGTGACGCCCAGCTTGCGGAAGACCGCCGCCAGGTGCGCCTTCACCGTCTTCTCCGACAGGTAGAGGTGCTGGGCGATGTCGCGGTTCGATCGGCCTTCGGACAACAGGGCGAGGATGTCCTGCTCGCGCTGGGTGAGCGAGTGCTCGCCCCGCCGGCCGTTCCCGCCGTTGCCGCCGTTGCTCCCGTTGATCTGATCGTCGAACAGGTTCTGGATCACGCGAGGGCTGAGCACGTTGCCGCTGCCCGACATCGCCACGTTGATCGCCTGCGAAAGGTCTTCGGGCGTGGCGTCCTTCAACAGGTAGCCGGCAGCGCCGTCGGAGAGGGCGCGCTTGACGTACGGCGCGTTCTCATAGGTCGACAGCATGATCACCGGGACGTCGGGCCACTCCGCCTTGACGGACCGCAGGAGCTCCAACCCGTCCAGGTCGGGCATCCGGACGTCGACCAACATCAGGTCGAACGTCTTGCCGCCGTGGAGGATCTCGAGCGCCGCGACGGTCGACTCGGCCTCCATCACCTCGGCATCGGGGAAACCTTCCTTCACCACATAGGTCATCCCACGCCGCACAAGGGCGTGGTCATCCACCACCAAGATCTTCATCCTTGATCACCTCGCCCTCCGACGGGGAGCGACGCGACAACTCGCGTGCCACTCCCGGGCGTCGACTCGAATCGGATGGAACCTTCCAGCTGTTCAGTGCGGGTCCGAAGCAACCGGAGCCCGAAGTGCGGGTCGTCGTCCGTCACGGCCACGATGCCGCGGCCGCGGTCTTCGATCTCGATACGGAGCGTCTCGTCTCCGGCGATCACCTTCACCGTCACGTCGGGTGCGCCCGAGTGCTTCGCCGCGTTCGCGAGCGCCTCGGACACGATCGCGTGCGCCGTGTCGAGGATCGCCTCGGGGATCGCGTCGAAGTCGCCCTCGACCGACACCCGAGCGGTGAGCTTCCAGCGCTCGACCAGGTCGGCGATGAACATCGCGAAGGGGGGCTCGGCTCGAAGCTCTCCCCGCTCGAGCTCGAAGAGCACCTCGCGGATCTTCTTCAGATCGACCCGGATCGCGTCCTCGACCTCTTGCAGCGCGTCCAACGCGATGCCCGGCTCGGCCTCGATCCGATGGCGGAGTGTCTGCAGCTCCAAGACGGCGCTCGTCACCGACTGCGTGAGCCCGTCGTGGATATGCATCGCCCACTTCGTGCGTTCCTCGAGCATGAGCGACTCGACCGTCCGTTCGACGGCCGGGGTCACGCGCTCGGACGCGCGGGCGTGGCTGGTCCGCATCCTCAGTCATTCCTTTTCGTTCGGGGCCGTTGGTTCGTTCGGGGCCGTTGGTTCTAGTCCCTTTTCGGCTCGCAAGGCGCCGGCCTTTACCCGTTCGGACCAACCGAAGACCCTCGCGTCGCCGAACGGTGGGTTCCCGTCGGGAGGGGGGAGCTGGTCATGACGGCAAGAAAGTTGCCAATACCACGCTCAGGTCTTATCCTTAGGTCGTTGTCAGAGGGGACCGGAGACCGGCCCCGCGAGCGTGAAATACCCGAAGGGAGCTGCATCCACATGGCACGAGCGGTAGGGATCGACCTCGGCACCACGAACTCCGTGGTCGCCGTGCTGGAAGCCGGAGAGCCGGCGGTGATCCCCAATGCCGAGGGCACGCGCACAACGCCCTCGGTCATCGGCTTTTCCAAGAACGGGGAGATCTTGGTGGGCGAGGTCGCCAAGCGACAGGCCATCACGAACCCCGATCGCACGGTCCGTTCGGTCAAGCGGCACATGGGCGAGAAGTGGGAGATCGACATCGACGCCAAGGCCTGGACCGCCCAGGAGGTGTCGGCCCAGATCCTGCTGAAGCTGAAGCGCGATGCGGAGGCCTATCTCGGCGACTCGGTCTCGCAGGCGGTCATCACGGTGCCCGCGTACTTCGACGACGCGCAGCGCCAGGCCACGAAGGAGGCCGGGCAGATCGCGGGCTTGGAGGTCCTGAGGATCATCAACGAGCCGACCGCCGCGGCCCTCGCCTACGGCCTCGACAAGCAGGACACCGAGCAGACGGTCCTCGTCTTCGACCTGGGCGGGGGCACGTTCGACGTCTCCCTGATGGAGATCGGCGACGGCGTCTTCGAGGTCAAAGCGACGCACGGCGACACCCACCTGGGCGGCGACGACTGGGACCAGCGGGTGATCGACTGGATCGTCAAGGAGTTCAAGAACGCGCACGGCATCGACCTGTCGAAGGACCGGATGGCCGTGCAGCGCCTGAAGGAGGCCGCCGAGAAGGCGAAGATCGAGCTGTCGCAGGTCACCGAGGCCACGATCAACCTGCCGTTCATCTCGGCAGGAGCCGACGGCCCGCTCCACATGGAGCAGAAGCTCACGCGCACCGAGTTCGAGCGCATGACGGAGGATCTCGTGCAGCGCTGCAAGGTGCCGTTCGAGCAGGCGATCGCGGACTGGGGCAAGCCCGCCGAGCAGATCGACCACGTGATCTTGGTCGGCGGCTCGACCCGCATGCCGATGATCCTCGAGCTGGTCAAGTCGCTCACCGGCGGCAAGGAGCCGCACAAGGGCGTCAACCCTGACGAGGTCGTCGCCGTGGGCGCCGCGGTCCAGGCCGGCGTGCTCAAAGGCGACGTCAAGGACATCCTGCTGCTCGACGTCACCCCGCTCTCGCTCGGTGTCGAGACCAAGGGTGGCATCTTCACGAAGCTGATCGAGCGCAACACCACGATCCCCACCCGCAAGTCCGAGACGTTCACCACCGCCGACGACAACCAGACGACGGTCGAGATCCACGTCCTCCAGGGCGAGGCGGAGACCGTGATGTCGCCGGCCGTGAAGTCGCTCGGGCGCTTCCACCTGATGGGGATCCCGCCCGCGCCACGGGGGATGCCCCAGGTCGAGGTGGCCTTCGACATCGACGCGAACGGCATCGTGAACGTCAGCGCCAAGGACCTGGCCACCGGCAAGGAGCAGGCGATGACGATCACGGGTGGCACCGCCCTGGGCAAGGACGAGGTCGAGCGCATGGTGGCGGACGCCGAGAAGTTCGCCGCCGAGGACCACAAGCGGCGGGAGACCGCCGAAGCCCGCAACCGAGCCGACCAGCTGGCCTATCAGGTGGACAAGTTCGTGTCCGACGACGGCGACAAGATCTCCGACGCCGACCGGGCTGAGCTGACCGACAAGAGCAATGAGCTGAAGGACGCGCTGAAAGACGAGGGCGCGGAGGCCGCCACGCTCACGGCGGCGGCCGACGCTCTCATGGAGGTCTTCCAGCGGGTGGGCACCGCGATGGTGCAGAACCAGCAGGCCGCCCAGGCCGCGTCGACCGAGGACGCCGGCGACGGCGACACGTCCGACGACGCGTCCGACGACGACGTGGTCGAGGGCGAGATCATCGAGGAAGGAGGTGCATCGTGATGCTGACGAAGTGGGATCCGTTCCGTGAGGTCCGTTCCGCCGAAGGCGAGCTCGATCGAATGCTCGGGCAAGCGATCGCGAGGAACGCCTGGGTACCCCCGCTCGACGTGCGGGAGACCGAGGACAATTTCGTCGTGACCATCGACCTGCCCGGCATGGAGCCGGGACAGGTGGAGGTCACCTTCGAAGACGGACTGCTCGCGATCCGCGGCCAGCGGGAGTTCATCGAAGAGGTGAACGACGCAGCGAACTACCACCGCATCGAGCGGAGCTACGGCTCGTTCGCTCGGTCGGTGCGGCTGCCTCGCACGGCCGACGCGGAGAAGATCGGGGCCTCGTTCGACAAGGGTGTCCTCACCGTCGAGGTGCCCAAGCGCGATGAGGCGAAGCCCCGGACGATCGAGGTCGTGGCCAAGTGAGCGACGACCGCGAGCGTTCCGACGAGGCGCCCCGGCTCCGGATCACGGACCGGCGGCGATTCGCCGACACGGATGCGACCGCCCCGGCCTCACCGGCCGGGGCGCCGCCCACCGCGCCGGAGGTCGTGCCGGCACCGAGGGAGACCGCGGAGTCCGAGGGGGCCGAGATGGCCGACGAGCTGGAGGCGGCCAGGGGCGAGGCCGCGCAGTATTTGGATCACTTGCGCCGGCTGCAGGCCGAGTTCGACAACTACCGCAAGCGCGTGGTGAAGGAGCAGACGGATCTCGCCGAGCTGGGCGCGATGCCCGTGGCCCGGCGCCTGCTGGAGGTGCTCGACGACTTCGAGCTCGCGCTGACGGCGGCCGACGAGACGCACGACTTCGACAAGTTCGTCAAGGGCGTGGAGCTCGTGTACGCGAAGCTCGCCGACGCGCTGAAGGCGGAGGGACTCGAGCGGATGCCGGCCGAGGGCGCGCCGTTCGACCCCGAGCTCCACGAAGCCCTGTTGCAGACGGGCGACGGCGAGGGCGAGCCGGTCGTCGTCGACGTGCTCCGCCCCGGGTACACGCTGAAAGGCAGGGTGCTGCGCCCCGCCGGCGTTCGGGTGGAACACCGCTGAGCGACCGACGGAAGGGGTGAGGTTCGATGGCTGACGACGTGCGCCGGGAGTGGTTCGACACGGACTACTACCAGGTGCTCGGCGTGGCCAAGAACGCCCCCGCCGCCGACATCAAGAAGGCGTACCGCAAGCTCGCGCAACAACATCACCCGGATGCGAACGCCGGCAACGCCGGCGCCGAGGAGCGCTTCAAGGCGATCGCGTCGGCCTACGACGTCCTGGGCGACGAGCAGAAGCGCAAGCGATACGACGAGGTGCGAGCGATGGGAGCCGCGGGCGCCGCCGGTCCCGGTGGATGGCCGGGCGCCGGTGGCGGCGCGGGCAGCTGGCCGGGCGGGGGGGTCCGGTACGAGGAAGTGCCCTTCGATCTCGACGATCTCCTGGGGATGTTCGGCGGTCGAGGTGGGGTCTCGGCCGGGGCCGGCCGAGGGGGCGGCGGCAGGCGTGCCGGCCGGCGTGGCGCCGATCTCGAGACCGACCTCACGATGTCGTTCGATGATTCGATGAGCGGCACCACCGTGCCGGTCACGATCACAGGCCCCGCGCCGTGTCGCACCTGCCGCGGGACCGGGGCGAAACCCGGTACCGCGCCCGTGACGTGCCAGCGGTGCGCAGGCAGCGGCCAGGTGGCGGTGAATCAAGGGGTGTTCTCGATGGCGCAGCCGTGCCCCGAGTGTCAGGGCGCCGGTCGCAGGATCGAGTCTCCGTGCCCGACCTGCCGCGGCGCCGGGGCCGAGCGGCGGACCCGGACGCTGCAGGTCAAGACCCCCGCCGGCGTACACGACGGCGCGCGGATCAGGCTGAAGGGTCGTGGGGAGCCGGGCGGTGCCGGGGGAGCGGCGGGCGATCTCTTCGTCCGCGTGCATGTCCGGCCGCACGCGCTGTTCGGCCGAAAAGGCGACGACCTGACGCTCGAGCTGCCGATCACCTTCTCCGAGGCGGCGCTCGGTTCACAGGTGAAGGTGCCGACGTTGAACGGGCCCGTGACGCTGAAGGTGCCCGCCGGAACGCCCAGCGGCAAGACCTTCCGGCTCAAGGGCAAGGGGGCGCCGCGAGGCAAGGGGCACGGCGATCTGCTCGTGACGACCGCGGTCGACGTGCCCGAGAAGCTCTCGAAGCAGGAGAAGCAGTTGCTGCAGCAGCTGCAGGAGGCGCGGGCGAGTTCCCCGCGCGAGGGGATGGGGGTGTCGTGACGTGACGATCGAGGATCGAGGCGGGGAACGTGCGATCGACGAGCGCGCCGCCGAGGCCGCGCGGGCGGCGCACGACCGAGCCGTGTACATCATCAGCGTGGCGGCGGAGCTGGCGGGCGTGCATCCCCAGACCCTCCGGATCTACGAACGGAAGGGCCTGGTGCGACCGCAGCGCACCTCGGGGAACACGCGCCGCTACTCGCAGGCCGACATCGAACGGCTGCAGACGATCCAGTCGCTCACGGAGGAGGGCATCAACCTCGCCGGCGTGAAGCGCATCATCGAGCTGCAGCGCGAGATCGACGCGCTCGAGGATCGGATCGACGGGCTCGAGACACAGCTCGCGCGCCGCGCGATCCCGATGCCCGGCCGGCGGATCAGCGCCGCGATCGTGCCGATGCGCACGTCGGGAAGGTTCCCGTGGGAGGACCTGCGGTGAGCGTGCTGCTCCGCCCCTTCCGTGCGGACGAGGTCGACGAGCTCTGGGCTCGGCGCCGGCGTGAGATCGCCGATGGTTCGTCGTGGGGTCCGTCGACCCACGAGGAGGTGGCCGAGCGCGTCGCGAACTCGGGCACGTGGACCGACACCCCTGCCGGGCTCCTGTTCGCCGTCGAGGCGGATGGCGTCCTCGTCGGGGACGTCCAGGCCCGTCGCTCGCGAGGGGTGCTGCCAGGGGGGGTCGTGGAGATCGGCATCGGCCTGTACGAAGCGACCGATCGCGGTCGCGGGATCGGTCGCGATGCCGTCGCCCAGCTGACGGCGAAGCTCTTCGAGGCGGGCGAGGCGCACCGCGTGCAGTTATCCACCGACCTCGGGAACGCCGCGATGCGCCGCGTGGCCGACGTCCTCGGCTTCGGGTTCGAAGGGGTGCTCCGCGGGTTCATGCCGTCGGTGGATGGGCCTCGCGACTATGCGATGTACGGCATGACCGAGACCGACTTCCGGGATGTGAGATCCGCATGGACATCGACAAGCTGACGATCAAGTCGCAGGCGGCGCTGCAGGAGGCACAGCAGCAGGCCGCCGCACGCCATCACCAATCCATCGAGCCCGAGCACGTGCTGTTGGCGCTGCTTGCCGACCCCGAAGGCGTCGTCCTGCCGTTGCTCCACGCTGCCGGCGCGAACCCGGCCGAGCTGCGTTCCCGCGTGGTGGATGCCCTGGATCGCATGCCCAAGGTCTACACGCAGCAGGGAGAGATCCGGATCTCGGCCGCCGCCGGTCGCGTGCTCGAGGCCGCGGCGCGCGAGGCGGAGGGACTCACCGACGAGTACGTCTCGACCGAGCACCTGCTGCTTGCGCTGCTCGAGGCCTCCGGGACGACCGCCGCCGGATCGCTCGCCGACGCGGGTCTCACGCGCGACGGGGTGCTCGCCGCGCTGGCCCATGTGCGGGGGAACCGCCGGGTCACGAGCCAAAGCCCCGAGGACACGTTCCAGTCGCTCGAGAAGTACGGGCGCGACCTGACGGAGCAGGCGCGTTTGAGCAAGCTCGATCCGGTGATCGGGCGCGACGAGGAGGTCCGGCGCACGATCCAGGTGCTCTCGCGCCGCACGAAGAACAACCCCGTCCTGATCGGGGAGCCGGGCGTCGGGAAGACCGCGATCGTCGAAGGGCTCGCGCAACGGATCGTCGCGGGCGACGTGCCCGAGTCGTTGAAACACAAGCGGCTGATCGCGCTCGACCTGGGCGCGATGGTCGCGGGGGCCAAGTACCGCGGTGAGTTCGAGGAGCGCCTGAAGGCCGTCCTCAAGGAGATCGCGGACAGCGGCGGCGAGATCATCACGTTCATCGACGAGCTCCATACGATCGTCGGCGCGGGCGCGGCCGAGGGTGCGATGGACGCCGGCAACATGCTGAAGCCGATGCTTGCCCGTGGCGAGCTCCGGGCGATCGGCGCCACCACGCTCGACGAGTACCGCCAGCACATCGAGAAGGACCCCGCGCTCGAGCGGCGGTTCCAGCCGGTGCTGGTCGAGGAGCCCAGCGTGGAGGACACGATCGGCATCCTGCGGGGGCTGAAGGAGCGCTACGAGGTCCATCACGGCGTCCGGATCCAAGATCCCGCGCTCGTCGCCGCGGCCGTGCTGTCCGATCGCTACGTCACGTCGCGGTTCCTGCCCGACAAGGCGATCGACCTGATCGACGAGTCCGCGAGCCGGCTGCGGATCGAGATCGATTCGATGCCCGTCGAGATCGACGAGGTGGAGCGGCGGATCCGCCAGCTCGAGATCGAGAGGGCCGCCCTGCAGAAGGAGACCGATCCCGCCTCGCGCGACCGCCTCGAGCGGCTCGAGCGCGACCTCGCCGATCTCCAGGAGCAGAGCGCCGCCATGAAGGCGCACTGGCAGCAAGAGAAGGAGCGCATCGACGCGATCCGCTCGCTGAAGTCCGATATCGAGGAGGCACGGATGGACGCGGAGCGCGCCGAGCGCGACGGCGACCTGCAGCGCGCGGCCGAGCTTCGGTACGGCACGCTCGTGGACCTGGGCAAGCGGCTCGAGACCGAGAACGAGGCTCTCGCCGAGGTCCAGCGCGACCGGAAGTTCCTGAACGAAGAGGTGACCGAGGAAGACGTTGCCCAGGTCGTCTCGAAATGGACGGGCATCCCGGTCTTGCGCCTGATGGAGGGCGAGATGCACAAGCTCGTCCACCTCGAAGAAGCCCTCCACGAGCGGGTCGTCGACCAGACCGAGGCGGTCGAGACGGTCGCGAACGCGATCCGACGCTCGCGTGCCGGACTCTCGGATCCGAACCGGCCGATCGGCTCGTTCCTGTTCCTCGGGCCTACCGGCGTGGGCAAGACCGAGCTCGCGCGGGCGTTGGCCGACTACCTGTTCGACGACGAGCGCGCGATCGTGCGCGTCGACATGAGCGAGTACCAGGAGCGTCACACGGTGTCGCGTCTGGTGGGCGCGCCCCCCGGCTACGTCGGGTACGAGGAGGGCGGCCAGCTGACCGAGGCCGTGCGGCGAAGGCCCTACAGCGTCGTGCTGCTCGACGAGATGGAGAAGGCGCACGGCGACGTGTTCAACATCTTGCTGCAGCTGCTCGACGACGGGCGGCTCACCGACGGCCAAGGCCGCACGGTCGACTTCCGGAACACGATCGTGATCATGACCTCGAACCTGGGGTCGGCGAACTTCGCCGACCAGGCGCTGGACCTCGGGAAGCAGAAGGAGGCCGTCCTCGACGACGTGCACGGGTACTTCCGCCCCGAGTTCGTGAACCGGATCGATGAGTTGCTGGTGTTCGACCCCCTGGGGCGTGAGGAGATCGCCCAGATCGTGGAGATCCAGCTAGGGCTGCTCACACGCCGTCTCGAGGAGCGGAAGCTCACGCTCGTGTTGACCGACGCGGCGAAGGCGTACCTGGCCGAGCGGGGTTACGACCCGGCGTTCGGGGCGCGGCCGCTGAAGCGGCTGATCCAGCGCGAGGTTCAGGATCCGCTCGCGATGAAGCTGCTCGCAGGAGAGATCCATGACTGCGACGCGGTCACGGTGGACGCCGGCGACGACGGTCTCGTGTTCTCCACCGGCTGAGCGCCGAACGGCACGTCGGGGCTCGCTCGGGGTCAAGCCCGGGTCAAGCTGGAGCGGTGCTCGGTCGACCGTTCTGGGTATGCGCAGCGTCATCTGGATCGCGATCGCGATCGCCGTGGCTGTCGCCGCCGCGTGGCGCGCCCAGCGCCGGCGTGACCGGCAGCGTCAGTTGATGCTGCTCTGCATGCGGGCGTCCCTGGAGTTCTCTACCTTCGATCCGTTCCCGGACACGACCTGGCTGCCCTTCCGCCTCTTCGGCCGCGGCACGAGCCGGGGCACCGAGAACGTGGTCTGGAACGGCGAAGACGGGGACGACGCGCGCGCCTTCGACTACTGGCTGGAGGAGCGCACGGGGGAGGATCGCATACCGGCGATCCGCCGGTTCAGCTGCGCGATCGTCGCGCTCCCGTTCGCGTGCCGGCGGCTCGACGTCGCGCCGCAGGGTGTACCCGACGTGGTGCGAGAGCTCGTCGACGGCGAACGACTCGATCTCGAACTCGAATCGTTCAACCGGCGGTTCGACGTGCGGGCCGACGATCGCAGGTTCGCCGTCGCGTTCCTCGACCAGCGCATGATGCGGGCGATGATGACCCTTCCTCCCGGGATCTCGATCTTGGTGAACGAGGATCGCATGCTCCTGATCTCGTCCCTCCTTCCCGCGGGCGAGGTGCTGTTGCTGCTCGAAGCCGCTCGCGCGGTGCGGCGCCATGTGCCACAGGTCGTGGCGAGCCTGTACCCGCCCCGCCCGATGAAGGGGCCGCACGAAGACCGATGGCTGCAGGGTCGGTGGTCGCCCGACCCGATCGGGGACGACGTGTGACCGGGCTCGCGTGTCTGCTCCTGGGTTAGGCTCCCTGCCTGATCGCATGCTCGAGGAGGACTGAACCGATATGGGGATCTGGATCGTGCTCGGCGTGCTGGTGCTCGTCGCC
>JANLXF010000195.1:0-8768 GCA_031364965.1 Actinomycetes bacterium
GCGCGCGTTCCAGGCCACGGCCCCGAGGTCGTACAGGAAGGAGAGGTCGCCGAGCAGGGCCACCGTGGTCTGCCGCGCCTCCCACCCACCCGGACCGCTCCGTGGTCCCGCGCTCGAGATCCCCAGCGCGCTCGAGACCAGGCCGTCGATCCCGCTCGCACCCCGGTTCGCCAACACCCGGAGCCCGTCGCGCGGCACCATGGCAAGGTCGAGGTCGCGGATCGGCGTCGAGTTTCCGACGAAGAGCGTGCCCCCGTCGGGGATCCAGGCGGCGACGTCGCGCGCGACCTTCGGCTCGAACGGCTCGTCCTGGCCGTCGAGGAACGCGTCGAGGGCCGTCCGCGCCGCGTCGTCGGCCGCGCTCCAGGCGGACCGCCACACGGTGGGGGCCGCGTGGAGGCGTCCCTCCCACAGCTCGCGCGCTGCTTCCGGCGTGTGCTCGCCCATCAGCGCCACTCCGCCCGCCTGATCGATCGGGCGGGTGCGCAACGCGTCGCGCAGGGCGTCGGCATCGACCGCGATGCGCCACGAGGCGAGCCGTTCCGGGTCGGGGTCGAGGTGCCAGCGATCCGCGACGATCAGGCGTTCCGCCGACGCGACGAACGCCTGGGTCGCGCGCGAGGTCGGCGCGGCACCCACCTGGATCACGAGCTCGGGTCGGTGCGCCTGGGACCACCCGGCGTCGCCCAGCAGCGCCTGGCCCGCGGCGAGCGCCTCGCCGAATCGGCGCGCGGTCGAGGTCGGCTCGGCGATCACGGGCCATCCGAGCGTCTGGCCCCAGTACGCCGCGTCGGCCGAGAGGTCACCCGGCCACGCGCCCATCACGACGGCGCCGCGCGTGCCCGAGATCTCGGCCGCGAGCCGGTCGCCTTCCTCGGCGGTCAGCTCCGCATCGGGCCGACGCGGTAGCTCGGGCCGCTCGTCGGTGGGCGCCGGCATCGGGATCTCCGCCGAGGGCGTGAGGGGTTCATCGAAGGGGCAGTTGATGTGGACCGGACCGGGCGGGTCGCCCACGAGGGCCTCGAGCGCCTCGCGGGCGGCCTGGCGCCACCACGAGTCCTGTCCCTCGGTCTCGGGCAGCGGCATCTCGATCGCAGCGCGCGCATACGATCCGTACAGCGCGCTCTGGTCGATCGTTTGGTTCGCCCCCGTGCCGCGCAGACGGGGAGGACGATCGGCGGTCAAGACGGCGATCGGGATACGCGATTGCGACGCCTCCACCACGGCCGGCAGGAACTCCGCGGCCGCGGTGCCGCTCGTGCACGCGATCGCGACCGGTCGCCGGGACGCACGCGCCAGGCCCACCGCGAAGAAGGCGCTCGACCGCTCGTCGAGATGCACGTGCACGGTGAGCCTGGGATGCCGCGCGAACGCCACGGCGAGCGGGGTCGATCGTGAGCCGGGGGAGAGACAGGCGTGTTCGATCCCACCGGCGACCAGCTCGTCCACGAGGGCCCAGGCGCACGCGAGGTCGAGATCGGCCTGTTCCATCGTCACACCGTACGCGCGAGCACCAAGCCGAGGGCGAACAGGAGTCCGAGCGCCGCATGGGTCGCCGCGGTCCCCGTCAGGACCGCGATCAGATCCCGGCCGTTCGCCGCGCCCACCCTCTCCATCGGGCGGATCGCGGGGATCCAGGCGGCGAGCGCGATCAGCGTCCACTGCGTGGCGCCCGCCGACTCGTCGACGATGAACGCGACCACGCCGAGTGCGACCGTCGCCAGCGCCGCCACGACGCACACGCGGTAGAGCAGCCGGGTCCGGCGGTCGCCCAGCCGCACCGCGAGCGTGCGCTTGCCCGTGGCGCCGTCGGTCGGGATGTCGCGCAGGTTGTTCGCGACGAGGATCGCGACCGCGAGGAATCCCAGCGCCGCGCCGCCCCACCATGCCGCGGCCGGCACCGTCTCGACCATCACGAACGCCGTGCCGCAGGTCGCCATGAGCCCGAAGAACAGGAACACCATCAGCTCACCCAGGCCCAGCCCCGCGTACGGGCGGGGCCCGCCCGAATAGAGCAGGGCTGCGATCAGGGCGAGCGCGCCGACGAACAGGATCAAGACCGGCTGCGTGGCGAGGGCCAGCGCGAGCCCCGCCACCGCGGCGGCACCGAGCGAGAGCAGCGCGGCCGCCAGCACCGCCCGGGGCGACGCCTGCCCGCTCTGCGTGAGCCGCGGCGGGCCAAGCCGCTCGTGCGTGTCGACGCCCCGCACCCCGTCGAAGTAGTCGTTCGCGTAGTTCACGCCGATCTGCAGACCGGCCGCGACGACGAGCGCGGCGGCGAACCGCCACCAGATCACGTCGCCGGCCGCCGCCGCGCCCACGACCACCGGCACGATCCCCGCGCCGAGCGTCCGGGGCCGGGCGCCCCGCCACCAGACCGCCGCGCCGCTCACGGCCGCTTCGGGAACCGCGAGAAGTCGGGGTCGCGCTTGTCCTTGAAGGCGTCGCGGCCCTCCTGGGCTTCTTCCGACATGTAGTACAGGAGCGTCGCGTCCCCCGCGAGCTGCTGCACGCCGGCCAGCCCGTCGACGCCCGCGTTGTAGCCCGCTTTCAGCAACCGGAGCGAGAGCGGGGAGTAGGCGAGCATCTCGCGGCACCAGGCGATTGTGGTCGCCTCCAGTTCCTCGATCGGCACGACCGCGTTCACGAGGCCCCACTCGAGGGCGGTCGCGGCGTCGTACTGGCGGCAGAGGAACCACACCTCCTTCGCGCGCTTCTCGCCGATCTGCCTCGCGAGCAGCCCGATCCCGTACCCGCCGTCGAAGGACCCGACGCGCGGGCCGGTCTGGCCGAACCGGGCGTTCTCGGCCGCGATCGTGAGGTCGCAGCACAGGTGCAGCACGTGGCCGCCGCCGATCGCGAAGCCGGCCACCATCGCGACCACGGGCTTGGGGTGGCGACGGATATCGATCTGCAGGTCGAGCACGTTCAGCCGCCCGATGCCCCGCTCGTCGACGTAGCCGTCGTCGCCGCGGATCTTCTGGTCGCCGCCGCTGCAGAAGGCTTCGGGGCCTTGCCCGGTGAGGATCACCACGCCGATCTCGGGGTCGTCGCGCGCCACGTCGAACGCGTGGATCATCTCGCGTGTCGTCTGCGGCCTGAAGGCGTTGCGGACCTCCGGGCGGTCGATCGTGATCTTCGCGATGCCCTCGGCGGTCTCGTACCGGATGTCTCCGTAGTCGCCGGTTCCCTGCCAGTCCACCATATGACCTCTGACTCCTAGAGCGTGCACTCGTACGGTTCGGTACAGGGTAGTGGACGGCAGGCTATCTCCCCGATCGGGGGCCGTGCTAGCGTCGGCCGATGGCGCGCAGGACGACCTCAGCCTCGATCGCAGTCCTGTTCGCGGCCGCACTGCTCGTGCCGACCCTCGCCCCGCCGGCCTCGGCCGACCCCGCGCCGGTCCGGCTGAGCCTGCTGACCTTCAACGTCGAGTACGGCGGCACGGTGATCGACTTCGCCAAGATCGTCGAGGCGGTCGCCAAGGCCGATGCCGATGTCGTGGGGATCAACGAGGGCTACGCGCACGTGCGCAAGCTCGCGCGCGAGGCGGGGTACGACTACTGGAACAACCGCCTCGACCTGATCTCGCGATACCCCTTCATCGACCCGCCCGGCGCCGACGGCAGGTACGTCTTCGTGGAGCTCGCGCCAGGGCAGGTGGTCGCGGTCACGAACGTGCACCTCGCGTCGTCGGACTACGGCCCGCGCCGGATCCTCGACGGCTGGTCCCGCAAGAAGGTCCTGCGGACCGAGCGTGCCGTGCGCCTGCCCGACCTTCGGCCGTTCGTCCGAGCGCTGATGCCGGTCGCCGCCGCCGGGATCCCGTCGTTCGTGCTCGGGGATATGAACTCGCCCACCGGCACGGATTACACCGAGGCGACGATCGGGCAGCGCCCGCAGATCCTGTGGCCGGTCGCCTGGCCCGTCGGCCGGCTCCTGCAGCGGCACGGGTTCGTCGACTCGTGGCGGGCGGTGCACCCCGACCCCACGACCGACGAGGGCCTCACGTGGCCCGCGGGCCGCCCCCGGTCTCCCGACAGCTGGAACCCTCGCGCGGACGCCCCTCAGGATCGGATCGACCAGATCTGGGTTGCCGGAGGAACGGTCACGCCCGTCGGGAGCCGCGTCGTCGGCGAACGAGGCGGCCCGGGTGTCTCGATCTCGGTGAAGCCCTGGGGCTCCGACCACCGCGCGGTGCGGTCCTCGTTCGACGTCGTGCCGGGCACGCCGCCCGTGCTGGCGGCGGCGGCACCGCGCCTGGTGGACCAGGGCGACGACGTGACCGTCAACTATCACGCTCCCGGGGCAGCCGGCGAACGGCTGGTCGTGGTGCCGGCCGGTGGCGACCCATCGGCCGAGGCCGTGGACGCGCAGCCGATCCCCGGCGCCCAGCCGATCGATGGGTCGGTCGCCTTCTCCACGGCTTCCCTGTCACCGGGTTCGTACGAAGCCGTGCTCGTCGACGCCGTCGATGCCCCGCTCTCCCGAGGACCGTTCTGGGTGCACGCGCCCGGAGCGCCCCCCGAGATCGCGACCACGTCATGGGCGTTCGACGTGGGGGAGCCGATCGGGGTGACGTGGTCGCTCGCGCCGGGGAACCGCTTCGACTGGATCGGCGTGTACGAACGGGACGCCGACCCGTGGGTCGCCTACTACCTGGGCTACCGCTATACGGGCGCGACCCAGGAAGGCGCGGGAACCCTCGGCGCCGGCGCGATCCCGCGGTGGCCGCTGCCGCCGGGGCGCTACACCGTCTACTACCTGCTGGCCGACAACTACCGGCAGGTGGCCGCGGCCGACTTCGTGGTCAAGGGCTGACGCGGGCCGAGCGGCCGGCGCGGCCCGGCGGCGATAGCCTGGCGGGCATGGATATCCGCGACGCGGTCGCTGGCCTGGCACCCGGTGAGCTCGTCGCGGTCGCGCTGCCGCCGGGCGCTCCGTGGGCTGCATTGGTGGCGGACCTGTGGCGCCGCGGGGTCCCGTTCCTGCCGCTCGACCACCGGCTCGCCCCACCCGAACGCACGGCGCTCGTAGACCGCGCGCGTCCCGCAGCCGTGCTGGAGGCCAACGGGGACCTGACGGTGTTCGCGCAACCCGCGCCGATCGGCCGCGACATCGGCGTGGTCGTCGCGACCTCGGGAACCGGCGGCACGCCCAAGCTCGTCGAGCTCACGCGCAACGCGGTGTCGGCCGCCGTCGAAGGTTCCCGCCGCGCCCTCGGCGCCGACGACGACGACCCGTGGGTGGCGTGTCTCTCGCCCGCGCACGTGGGGGGGTTGCTCGTGTTCCTACGGGCCGCGATCTTCGGCTCGCCGATCACCGTGCTCGATCGGTTCGACGCGGAGCGACTGCGCGCGCAGGCGCCCGGGGGCGCGGCGGTCGCGCTGGTGCCCACGATGCTGCGGCGACTGATCGAAGCCGACGCCGATCTCTCGAGGTTCGGCGTGCTGCTGCTGGGCGGCGGGCAGGTGCCGGCCGAGCTCCGGTCGCGCGCCGAGGCGCACGGCGGCCGAGTGGTCGCCACCTACGGGCTCACCGAGAGCTGCGGTGGAGTCGTCTACGACGGAGCGCCGTTCGAGGCGACGGAGCTGAGGATCGGCGGGGAGGACCGCATCGAGCTGCGCGGCCCCACCATCATGGACGGCTACCGGCACGACCCGGCAGCCACCGGTGCGACCTTCACCACCGACGGCTGGTTCCTGACGGCCGACGCGGGTTCGATCGACGACGCGGGGCTGCTCCACGTCAGCGGCCGCCTCGACGAGGCGATCCGCTCGGGCGCCGAGACCGTCTGGCCCGACGAGGTGGAGCGGGTGCTCCAGCTGCATCCGAAGGTCGCCGACGTCGCGATCGCCGGACGTCCGCATCCCGAATGGGGTCAGCAGGTGGTCGCCTTCGTCGTGCCCACCACGATCGACGACCCGCCGAGTCTCGGCGAGCTCCGCGACCACGCGAGCGAGCGGCTCGCGCGGCACAAGGCGCCGCGCGACCTGGTGCTCATGGTCGAGCTTCCCCGCACCCCAAGCGGGAAGGTGCGCCGCGCGGAGCTTCGCTGAGGGGTCCGGGCATGGAAAAGGGCCCGACTCCGGGAGGGGTGGAGTCGGGCCCTCGACCAGATCGGCTCGGTCGCCGAGGGGGTGGCGGCCGGACCGGCTGTTCCCCCACTACCTCGGCCCCGCGCGCCCGTGCCTGCATACCCGCGTTCGGGTAACTCAGGAAGCCCCTCGGGTCTGATCAGACGTTGATCGCGCCGTGCTTGACGGCGAAGGCCACGGCCTCGAGCTTCGAGTGCACGCGGAGCTTGCCCAGGATGTTCCGCACATGCGTCTGCACGGTCTGCGGGCTGATGTAGAGCCTGGCGGCGATGTCGTCGTTCCGCGTGCCCTCGGCGAGCAGCTGGAGGATCTCCCGCTCGCGCTCGGTGAGGTCGTCCAGCAGGTTCTGCGCATCACGCTGCAAGGCCCGCTCTCGGGCCACCTGCGCGAGCAGCCGGGTGAGCGTGGCCGGGTCGATCAGCACCTCGCCCTCGGCCGCCGCCTTGGCCGCCGACAGGAGCTCCTGGGCGGCCTCGTCCTTGCCGAGGAACCCGGAGGCGCCCGCCTCGACGGCCTCGACCAGGAGCCGCTCCTCGTCGTGCGCGGTCATGATCACGACCTTCGTGGAAGGGGAGACCTCCTTGATCTTGCGGGTCGCGTCGATGCCCGACATGCCGCCACCCTTGAGGACGATGTCCATCAGCACGACGTCGGGGAGGTGCTCGGTGCACAGAGCGATCGCGGTTTCCGCGTCGTGCACCGGCGGCGCGATCATCTGCAGGCCGTCGTCGAGCCCGACGACCGTGGCGAGGGCATCGGTCAGGACCTTGTGGTCGTCGCAGATCAACAGCGTGACGGGTCTTTGGCTCGCGCTCACTCTCACACCTCGCTCGGGAGCCGAACGCGGAGCATCGTACCGCCCTCCGGTCCGTCTTCGACGGATATCGCCCCTCCGTGTTCGGCGACCAGACCTCTGCAGATGAAGAGCCCGAGACCTGAGCCGGGTCGCTCCTCGTATCCGGTCGGCCGCCATCCGGGGAACTTGCGGAAGACCTGGTCGCGCATCGCGGCCGGGATCCCGGGGCCGGCATCGATCACCTCCAGCTCCGCGCCGCCCACGATCGGACGCACGATCACCCCGATTGGCGCCGCCGAGGGTGAGAACTTCACGGCGTTGTCCACGAGCTGCCGCACGATCTCGGCCACGAGGCGCCGGTCGATCGGGATCTCCAGTCCGCGCTCCGCCCCGATCGTCACGGGGTGCTCGCCGACGTCGACGCGCGCGACGCCCTCGCGTACGGCCTCGGCGAGGTCGGCGGGCCGGCGGTCGAGCGTCACCGTGCCCGCGTCGATCTTCAGGGCGAGCGAGGTCTGATCGACCGTCGAGAGCAGCCGGCGCGATTCCTGTTCGATCAGATCCACGAACTCGCGCCGCTCGGCGTCGCTCAGCCGGTCGTAGTGGGCGAGCGTCGTGCCGGCCAAGCCGCGGATCGTGGCCACGGGCCCACGCACCTCGTGCGCGACCATGCTCGCGATCTCGGCGCGGCCGCCCACGATCTCCTGCGCGCGGTCGGTGGCCCGCCGCGCGCGGGACGCCTCGACGCGCTGCGCCACCAACAGCCCGCCCACGACGAGCGCGAGCACCACCGGCTGCAGCAGATCGCCCCACTGCACCGGCGGAAGCCCCTCGGTGGGCCGCACGAGCACGAGCGCCTGCATCCCCATCCCCACGACGAACGCCGCGGCGATCCACGCCCGCCGGGCGCGATGCTCGCGGAACGCCGCCACCGACAGGAGCACCGACGTCGCGAGCGCGAACATCCAGCTCACGGGGCCGAGCATGCCCGCGGCGGGGACCGACTCGTCGAGCAACCGCAGGTAGTTATCGGTGGAGAGTTGCGGCTGCCAGATCACCAGCGCCACGTCGAGGGCCAGCAGGGCGACACCCGCGACGAGCGCGACGCGACCTGGCCGGGAGGGGTGGCGGCCACGACGGTCCCACGGCGGCATCGCGAGCGCGAAGCACGTGGCCGCGACCAGCCATCCCCCCTGCCAGGCGAGCGGCGGGATCGCCGCGCCCGGGGGATCGATCACGCCGAAGCCGCCGAACGCGCCCCCCGACGTGCGGAACGGGTCGATCTGCGTCCACAGCACCCCGAACAACAGCGTCTGGGCCGCGAGCACCACGAGCCCGGCGGCCAGGAACAACGCGTGCGGGTCCCGCGTGTCGCGGTACCGCGCCGCCGCGACCCAGGCGGCCGTCGCCGCGTAGACCGCGATCCCGGCCTGCATGCCCAGGGAGAGTCCACTCGAGGCGAGGGGCCAGGTCAGCATCAGGCCCGCAGTCAGCGCGAAGGTCGAGACGATCACGACGACGAACGCGCGTGAGCGGCGTTCGGGCTGCGACGCAGGTTCCACGCGGCGAGTCTAGGCCCGCCCGCCCGCGCCGCCTACGAGTAGGTGTGGTCGGTGTCGGGGAACGTGCCCGCCTCGACGTCGGCGGCGAACGCCCGCACCGCGTCGGTGATCGTCCCGCGCAGATCCGCGTAGGCCTTCGCGAGCTTCGGCGGATGTTCGGTGAGTCCGAGCAGGTCGTTGATCACCAGCACCTGGGCGTCGCAGTTCGGGCCCGCGCCGATCCCGATCGTCGGGATGTGGAGCTCGCCGCTGATGCGGGCGGCCGCCTCACCCGGCATCGCCTCGAGCACGATCGCGAACGCGCCGGCCTTC
>JANLXF010000228.1:0-1612 GCA_031364965.1 Actinomycetes bacterium
ACTACCTGACCCAGCTCGACGCCGCGATCGGCGACGCCGACCACGGCATCAACATGGACCGTGGGTTCTCCGCGGTCGTGAGCGACCTGGCGGCGGCCGACGCCCTGGGGCCGGGCGCGCTGCTCTCGCGCGCCGGCAGCACGCTGGTGAACCGGGTGGGCGGCGCGGCGGGACCGCTCTTCGGCAGCTGGTTGCGTGATGCCGGCGCCGCCCTGGGCGACGGCGCCTCGGTCGACGCCGAAGACGTGCTCCGCGCGCTCCGCGCCGGGCTCGCCTCGGTCCAGCGGCTCGGCGCGGCGGTCGAGGGCGACAAGACGATCGTCGACGCCTTCGTGCCGGCGCTCGCCGGGTTCGAGAAGGAGCTGCGGAACGGGGGCTCGCTGGGCGCGGCCGCCTCCCGCGCCGCCGACGCCGCCCGCGAAGGGGCCCGGGCCACGATCCCGATGGAGGCGCGCAAGGGCCGGGCGTCGTACCTAGGCCCGCGGAGCGTGGGGCACCAGGATCCGGGGGCGACCTCGACGGCGTTGTTGTTCGGGGTGTTCGCCCGGATCACGGGGCGTTCGGGATGAGCTCGGTGGCGAGCTCGGAGGGGCGCCGCGGCACGATCCAGTCGGTCGAGCGCGCCGCGCGGATCCTGAAGGTGCTCGGGCGCGGTTCGTCGCGCCTGGGCGTCACCGAGATCGCGGAGCAGCTCGGCCTCGCGAAGGGCACTGCCTACGGGCTGCTGCGCACGCTCGAGGCGCAGGGCATGGTCGAGCAGGACCCCGACACCGACAAGTACCGGCTGGGACCCGCGATGCTGCAGCTTGGGAACGCGTTCCTGGACAACCACGAGCTGCGCGGGCGCTCGCTCCTGTGGGCCGACTCGCTGGCGTCGCGCGTGGGCGAGGCCGTAAGGGTGGGCGTGCTGAACGGGACGACCGTGCTGATCGTCCACCACGTGTTCCGTCCGGACAACTCGGTGCAGATCCTGGAGGTGGGGGCCTCGATCCCGTGGCACGCGTGCGCGCTGGGGCGCGCGATCGTGGCGTACCTGAGCGAAGCAGAGATCGCGGCGCTGTTGGCCGACGGGCCACTCGTACCCCTGACGGGACGGACGCTGGTGGCGCCCGACGCGCTCGAGGCGGCCCTGATCGAGGTGGCGACACGGGGCGTGGCGGTCGAGCACCAGGAGGCGATCGTCGGCGAGGCCGAGATCGCGGCGCCGGTGTTCGACCATCGCGGGCGTCCGGTGGGCGCGATCGGCGTGGTGGGACCGAAGGACCGGCTGCACCCCGACGGCGCGTCGTCCTCGCTCGTGGCGGCGGTCAAGGAGACCGGGCGCGGGCTGTCGCGCGATATGGGCGCGGGGCGGCTCGCGGCGCGCGGGTAGGGCGCTAGGCTGCCTCAGTGTCAGGGTGACCGAGCAGCGAGATCTCAAGTGCACGGCCCGCCTGAGGCGGCGGCGATCTCTGAGAGCGAGGCCACTGCCGTCGACGACACCACCGGTGGTCCACCTCGTCGGACCGCGACGAGGAGCAGCGCGCGAGCTATGGGGCGCTCACCGCGCGGCTGGGACTCGTGCCCACCGGCGCGAGCGAACTGTCACGGCGAGCGCTACGGCTACCGGATG
>JANLXF010000256.1:0-10123 GCA_031364965.1 Actinomycetes bacterium
CCTCGCGGACCGGATGGACTTCGTGGTCCGCTACCAGGGCGGGAACAACGCGGGCCACACGGTGATCGCCGAGGGACGGCTGCTGAAGCTCCAGCTGATCCCCTCGGGCATCCTCTATCCGCACATCACCTCGGTGATCGCCGACGGCGTGGTCGTCGATCCGCGCCACCTGATGAAGGAGATGGACTCGGTCCGCGAGACCGGCGTCGACGTCTCGCGCCTGGTGGTCAGCGGGAACGCGCACATGATTATGCCCTACCACCTCGAGCTCGAGAAGGTCACCGAGCGGTTCTTGGGCAAGAACGCGCTCGGCACGACCAAGCGTGGCATCGGCCCGGCCTACGGCGACAAGGCGGCGCGCATCGGTCTGCGGATCCAAGACCTGTTCGACGAGAAGATCTTCCGCGAGAAGCTCGAGGTCGTGCTGCGCGAGAAGAACCTGATCCTGTCGAAGATCTACAACCGGTTGCCCCTCGATGCCGAGCGGATCGTCGAGGAGTACATGGCGCTGGCGGAGCGGATCCAGCCGCATGTCACCGACACCGGGGCGCTGCTGTATCAGGCGTTGAAGGACGGCAAGCACGTGATGTTCGAGGGCGCGCAGGGAGTGCTCCTCGATCTCGACCACGGCACCTATCCGTTCGTGACCTCGTCGAACCCGGTCGCGGGGAGCGCGCTCGCGAGCGCGGGGATCGGTCCGCACTGGGTCGACCGCGTGGTCGGCATCATGAAGGCCTACCTCACGCGCGTAGGTGCCGGCCCCTTCCCGACGGAGTTGCTCGACGACGTGGGAGAGCGGCTGAGCACGCGAGGCAAGGAGTTCGGCACCGTCACTGGTCGGCCGCGCCGTTGCGGCTGGTACGACGCGTGCCTCGGGCGGTACGCGGCTCGCCTGAACGGTCTCACCGAGCTTCTGATCACGAAGATCGACGTCCTTTCGGGCCTCGACACCCTGAAGATCTGCACCGGATATCGCGCGTACGGGCAAACGTTCGACGACATGCCGCCGCATCAATCGGTGTTCCACGACGCGAGCCCGATCTATGAGGAGCTCGAGGGCTGGCACGAGGAGATCGACGAGTGCCGCAGGTTCGGCGACCTGCCTAAGCAGGCGCAGGCCTACGTCCGCCGCATCGAGGAGCTGGTCGGCGTGCCGGTCAGCGTCGTGAGCGTGGGTCCCGCGCGCGAGCAGAGCCTGGTGGTCGAGTAGCTCGTTCGTCCCCTCCCGCTACACCCTCGTTTCCGTAGACTGCCGGACCTACAGACCGCGAGGGAGGATCCGCGCATGAAGCGAACGCGTTCGTTGGTGATGGTGCTGGCGGTGATGACCGCGATGCTTGCCGGTCTCGCGCCGGCGGGCGCCGTGCCGCTGGGAGCCGGGAAGCTGTGCGTGACGCATCCGGTGTCCGCGATCGAGGGCCGCAGCGCCCGGGTGCGCGACCTGGTGACCGCGCCCCATCGCGACCCGCTCGCCCGCTGGATCCGGCGTCATCCGGCGGCCGCGGATCGCGCCGCCCGACCCGCTCGCGCCGTGACGGTGCCGGTCTGGTTCCACGTGCTCCGCGAAGACCTGACGGTCGCCGGCGGCAACGTCCCTCGATCGTGGGTCCTCGCGCAGATCCAGGTCCTGAACGATGCCTATGGCGGCCTCACCGGCGGGGCGAACACCGGCTTCCGGTTCGACCTCCAGGGGATCACCCGCACGACGAACAAAAGTTGGTTCAACCTCACCGGGGCCGGCAGGGACAAGAAGATGAAGACGGCCCTGAAGGTGGGGGGTCTCGAGACCCTGAACATCTACTCGGCTGCCCTGGGGCAGAACCTGCTGGGGTACGCCTACCTGGCCCAGGACGCCGCCAAGGTCGGTGTGCTCGACGGCGTGGTGATCCACTACCAGTCGCTGCCCGGCGGGAACTTCGACGTCTACAGCGAGGGCGATACCGCGACCCACGAGGTGGGACACTGGTTCGACCTGTATCACACGTTCGACGGCGGCTGTAACGGCGACGGGGACTTCATCGCCGACACGGCGCCCGAGGCGTCTCCCGCGTTCTACTGCCCAACTGGCCGCGACACGTGCACCTCGGCCGGGCTCGACCCCATCACGAACTTCATGGATTACACCCAGGACAGCTGCATGTTCGAGTTCACGGCCGACCAGGCTACCCGCATGCAGCAGGCCTGGACGGCGTACCGAGCCTGACGGCGCCGGGCTCACGCGTGACACCTGCGGCTCCGGCTCCCGGCCGGGGCCGCAGCGCTGCCCGATACACTCCGCCTGTGAAGGACGGCCGCGCTCTCGTCGGGACCACCCGATGAGGGTGTTCGTGGTCGGGGGCGGCGGCCGCGAACACGCCCTCGTCTGGGGCCTCGCCCGGGGAGCCGCCGTCAACGAGCTCCACGCCGCCCCCGGCAACGCCGGGATCGCGCGGCTCGCCACCTGTCACGGCGTCAAGGCAGACGACGTCGCGGGTCTCGTCGCGCTCACCGACCACCTGGCGCCCGACCTCGTCGTGATCGGCCCCGAGGCTCCCCTCGTGGCGGGCCTGGCCGACGCCCTGCGTGACCGCGGCGTCGCGGCCTTCGGCCCCGACGCCGCTGCCGCCCGCCTCGAGGGCTCCAAGGCGTTCGCGAAGGAGGTCATGGCGCGGGGGGGGATCCCCACGGCGGTCAGCGGCACGTTCACGGACCTCGACGAGGCGGTCGCGTTCGTCGACTCGCACGGCGGCCGGGCCGTCGTGAAGGCCGACGGGCTCGCCGCCGGCAAAGGCGTGACGGTGGCGGCTGACCGAGCGACCGCCGTGGCGGCGCTCCGCGACTGCCTCCGGGGCGGGGCCTTCGGCGAGGCCGGCGCGACCGTGGTGGTCGAGGAGATCCTCGAGGGCCCGGAGGTCAGCGCCTTCGCGCTCACCGACGGTGAGACCGTCGTGCCGCTCGTGCTCGGCCAGGACTTCAAGCGCATCGGCGACGGGGACGCCGGTCCGAACACCGGCGGGATGGGCGCCTATTCGCCCCTCCCGTGGGTCGACGAGGCCACCGAGCGGGAGATCTGGGATCTGTGCCGGCGCACCGTGGCGACGATGGCCGCCGACGGCGTCGCGTATCGGGGGCTCCTCTACACCGGGCTGATGCTCACCTCAGACGGGCCGAAGGTCCTCGAGTACAACTGCCGGTTCGGCGACCCCGAGACCGAGGTCGTGATCCCGCGGCTCCGCTCCGACCTCGCCGAGCTGCTGCTCGCGGCCTCCACCGGCGGGCTCGCCGATGCGAAGGTCGATTGGACGCCCGATGCCGCCGTCACCGTGATCCTCGCATCGGGCGGCTACCCGGGGCCGTACGCGACCGGCGTGCCGATCCAGGGACTCGCGGACGCGGACGAGGTCGAGGGCGCGGTCGTGTTCCACGCGGGCACCGCGGAGGCGGACGGTAGAGTGGTCACGTCCGGCGGCCGGGTGCTCAGCGTCACCGGGATCGGCGCCACGATCGGCAAGGCGCGAGCGCACGCCTACGATGCGGTATCGCAGATCCGTTTCGCGGGCTCGACCCATCGGAGCGACATCGCGGCCCGCGCCGCGGAGGGGGAGTAGATGACCGACGAGACACCACGGGTAGGGGTCCTCGCCGCCTCGCCGTCGGAGCTGGGGATCATGCGACAGGCGGGGCTGATCATCGAGAAGTTCGGCATCGGCCACGAGATCCGGATCATGTCGTCGTCGCGGAACCCCGACCTCGTCGACGAGTACGCGCGCACCGCCTTCGAGCGCGGCCTGAAGGCCATCATCTGCTCGACCGGGATCTCGGGCCACCTCGCGGCCGCCGTCGCGGCGCGCACGATCATCCCGGTGATCGGCGTACCGATCGCGAGCTCCCCGCAGATGGCCGGGAACGAGGCGCTCGCGATCACCGCGCAGATGCCCACGGGCGTGCCGGTGGCCACCGTCGGCGTCGATGCCGCCGTGAACGCGGCGGTGCTCGCGGCCCAGATCGTGGGCGTGGGCGACCCCGACGTGCAGCAGGCGCTCTGGAAGTTCAAGGACGACCTGGCGGAGGGCCTCAAGCTGTGATCCCGCGGTACGACGTGCCCGAGCTCTCGGCGGTCTGGTCCGACGAGGCGCGGCTGGGGCACTGGCTCGAGATCGAGCTGCTCGCGGTGGAGGCCTGGGCGGAGCTGGGGAAGATCCCGGCGGCCGACGCCGCGGCCTGCCGCGAGCGAGCATCGTTCACCGTCGAGGCGGTGCTCGAGCGGGAGCAGGTCACGCGTCACGACATCGCCGCGTTCGTCGACGTCGTGGCCGGCTCGATCGGCGCTGAAGGCCGCTGGATCCACTTCGGGATGACCTCGAGCGACGTGCTCGACACCGCGTTCGCGCTCCAGCTCCGCACCGCGGCCGATCTCCTGCTCGCGCGGCTCGAGGCCCTCCTCGGGGTCGTGAAGCGCCAGGCGCTCACGCACCGCGACACGGTGATGATGGGCCGCTCCCACGGGATCCACGCGGAGCCGATCTCGTTCGGTCACAAGCTCGCCGTCTGGGCGTTCGAGCTCGACCGCGACCGGGAGCGCCTCCGGCGAGCCCGCGAGACCGTGAGCGTCGGCGCGATCAGCGGCGTCGTGGGCACGTACGCCCAGCTCGACCCCCGGGTGGAGGAGCTCGTGTGCACGCGGCTCGGGCTCCGCCCCGCGGAGGCGAGCACCCAGGTGATCCAGCGCGACCGGCATGCCGAGTACCTGGCGACGCTCGCGATCGTCGGCTCCACGCTCGACAAGATCGCCACCGAGATCAGGCATCTCGCGCGCACCGAGGTCCGTGAGGTCCAGGAGCCGTTCGCCACGGGCCAGAAGGGGTCGAGTGCGATGCCTCACAAGCGGAACCCGGTCGTGTGCGAGCGCGTGAGTGGACTCGCCCGGGTGATCCGCGGCCACGCGCAGGCGGCGTTCGAGAACGTGGCGCTCTGGCACGAACGCGACATCTCGCATTCCTCGGCCGAGCGCATGATCTTCCCCGATGCCACCGGGTTGCTGGCCTTCATGCTGCAGGACGTGACCTGGGTGCTCGACGAGCTCGTCGTGTTCCCCGGGCAGATGGAGGCGCACGTCTGGTCGCGCGGCGGGATCGCGTTCAGCCAGTCGGTGCTGCTCGCGCTCGTCGACGCCGGGATGCCGCGCGACGACGCGTACCGGATCGTGCAGCGTGCCGCGGCGGCGGCCTGGGTCGACGACGCGAGCTTCCGCGAGGCGATCGAGGCCGACGCCGAAGTGCGAGCGGGTATCGACGACGCCACGCTGGCCGAGCTGTTCGACGCGCGGCGGTTCCTGCGGAACCTCGGCGGCGTGTTCGACAAGCTCGAGAAGTTGCCCGTCGAGGAGGCCTGAGCGCGTGAGCGCCACCGGCGGTCTGCACGCCCAGGGCAAGGTCCGCGATGTCTACGACGCCGGTCGGGGGACGCTCTTGCTCGTCGCGACCGACCGCATCAGCGCCTTCGACGTGATCCTGCCGGACCCGATCCCCGACAAGGGCCGCGTTCTCACTGCCTTCTCGCTCTTCTGGTTCGAACGCACGAAGGACCTGGTGGGCAACCATCTCCTCACGGCGAACCGCTGGGAGTTCCCGGCGCCCTTCGGGGAGGAGACATTCCTGTCGGGGCGGGCGACGCTCGTCAAGCGCGCCGAGGTCGTGCCGATCGAGTGCGTGGCGCGCGGGTACCTGAGCGGCTCCGGGTGGCGGGAGTACCGAGAGCGCGGCTCGGTCTGCGGGGTCGAGCTCCCCGCAGGGCTCGTCGAGTCCGACCGCCTGCCCGAGCCGATCTTCACGCCCACGACGAAGGCCGCCGAGGGGCACGATATGCCGCTCACGCTCGACGAGACCGCCGATCTGATCGGCCGGGGCCTCGCCGAGAAGCTCAGGGAGCTGACGCTGACGATCTACGAGCGCATCGCCGCGCTCGCGCTGGACCGCGGCGTCATCGTCGCCGACACGAAGTTCGAGTTCGGGTTCTGCGAAGGGGCGCTGATCCTGAACGACGAGGTGGGCACGCCCGACTCGAGCCGGTTCTGGCCCGCCGATGCCTACGCGCGGGGTGGGCCGCAGGCGAGCTTCGACAAGCAGTTCGTGCGCGACTGGCTCGACATGACCGGCTGGGATCACGACCCGCCGCCCCCGGAACTCCCCGCGGAGGTGATCGCCCGCACCGCCCTGAAGTACCGCGAGGCGTACGAGCGCGTGACCGGCGAGCAGTGGGACTGGTACCTCCAGCGCATGGGCGCCCTCGATGAGAAGGACTGGGAGACCTGCGCGATCAACCTGGATCGCCTGCGGAAGGAGCACGGATGAGGTGCAGCTTCGAGGTTCTGGTGTCGCTGAAGCCGGGACTGTCGGACCCGCAGGGCAAAGCGGTCGCCTCGGCGCTGCCAGCCCTCGGGTGGACGAACGTGTCTGGGGTGCGCGTCGGCAAGCACATCGCGCTCGAGGTGGAGGCTGCCGACGAGGCCGCGGCGCGCGCCCAGGTCGAGGAGATGGCCGTGCGGCTCCTGTCGAACCCCGTGATCGAGGAGTTCCGCATCCTCGAGGCCGAGGAGGCGTGAGCGTGAGCGACGGGGCCCCCCGGATCGGCGTGATCACGTTCCCCGGTTCCCTCGACGACCGCGACGCCCAGCGCGCGGTGACCTTCATGGGCGGAGACGCCGTCGCGCTCTGGCACGCCGACCCCGACCTGCGCGGTGTGGACGCGGTGGTGCTGCCCGGGGGGTTCAGC
Organism: Actinomycetes bacterium; assembly: GCA_031364965.1. Taxonomy (GTDB): domain Bacteria; phylum Actinomycetota; class UBA4738; order UBA4738; family HRBIN12; genus JAOUEA01. The sequence goes on from JANLXF010000256.1 coordinate 6,751, forward strand.
TACGGCGACTACCTGCGGTGCGGCGCGATCGCCCGGTTCGCCGCGGTGATGGACGAGGTGCGTGCCTTCGCCGAGCGCGGCGGCCCCGTGCTCGGCATCTGCAACGGGTTCCAGATCCTCTGCGAGTCGGGGCTGCTGCCCGGGGCGCTGATCCGGAACCGGTCGCTGCGGTTCATCTGTCGCGACGTGTTCCTGCGGGTCGAGACCTCGCAGAGCGTCGTCACCTCCGAGCTCACGGCCGGTGAGACGGTCGAGATCCCCGTCAAACACGGCGAGGGGCAGTTCGTGGCGCGCGAGGACGAGCTGCGCCGGATCGAGGACGAGGCCCTCGTGGTCTTCCGCTACGCGTCGGCCGACGGCGCGACCGGTGACGCGCAGAACCCGAACGGGTCGATCGACCACATCGCGGGCATCCGCAACGCCCGGGGGAACGTGGTGGGGCTGATGCCGCATCCCGAACATGCCGTGGACCCCGACGTGGGTCCCACCGGCGGGCAGCCGTTGTTCGCCTCGCTGCTCGCCGCCGCGATGGCCGGAGCGGGCGCGTGACGGCTCCCGAGGAGCCCCTGCACCGGCGGCTCGGCCTGCAGGACGACGAGTACGACCGCATCGTCGAGACGCTCGGGCGCGACCCGCGGCCCGCCGAGCTCGCGATGTACGGCGCGATGTGGTCAGAGCACTGCTCCTACAAGTCCTCGAAGATCCACCTGAAGACCCTGCCCACCGAGGGGCCGGCCGTGCTCGTGGGCCCAGGTCAAGACGCCGGCGCCGTCGACATCGGCGACGGCATGGCCGCCGTCTTCAAGATGGAATCGCACTCTCACCCCAGCGCGATCGAGCCCTACCAGGGCGCCGCCACCGGCGTGGGGGGCATCGTGCGGGACATCATCTCGATGGGCGCCCGGCCGGTGGCGCTCCTGGACCCGCTGATGTTCGGGCCGCTCACCGCGGAACGGAACCGATGGCTCTTCGAGGGCGTGGTCGCGGGCATCGGCGGCTACGGCAACTGCATCGGCGTGCCGACCGTGGGCGGCGAGATCCACTTCGCCGGGCCCCACAGCCAGAACCCGACCGTCGACGTGATGTGCGTCGGGATCGCGCGCGCCGACAAGCTCGCGACCTCGCAGTCGCTCACCGCGAACGCCGGGTCCCTGATGGTGCTGTACGGCGCGGCCACCGGCCGCGACGGGATCGGAGGCGTGAGCGTGCTCGCGAGCGCCACGCTCGACGCGTCGTCCGAGGAGTCCCGCCCCGCGGTGCAGATCGGCGACCCGTTCGCCGAGAAGCTCCTGATCGAAGCCTCGCTCGAGCTGATCGACCGGGGGTTGCTGGAGGGGCTGCAGGATCTGGGCGGCGCCGGGATCACCTGCGCCGTGAGCGAGTCGGCGGCGCGCGCCGGGATGGGCGCCCATCTGGACCTCGACGCGGTGCCGCTCCGCGAAGCCGGCATGGCGGCCTTCGAGATCCTCACGAGCGAATCCCAGGAACGGATGCTCGCGATCGTGCACCCCTCGCGGCTCGCCGACGTGGAGGCCGTCTGCGCGCGCTGGGGCCTGACGACCGCGGTGATCGCCGAGCTCGTGGAGGGTGGCGGGTTGCGCGTCACCCTCGGCGGCGAGTTGGTTGCCGAGGTGCCGGCCCGGTCGCTCGTCGACGAAGGCCCCGAGTACGACCGGCCGATGGCCCCGCCCGACGCCACAGCGATGAGCAGCGCCTCGAACGACCCCGCGCTCCTGCCCTTCGACAAGGACGTGCGTGAGGCGTTCTTCTCGGTGCTGACCTCGCCGAACATCGCGAGCAAACGCTGGGTCTTCGAGCAGTACGACTCGATCGTCCAGGGCCAGACGGTCGCGGGCGCCGGCAGCGATGCCGCCCTGGTCCGCGTGCCCGACTCGCTGAAGGCGATCGCCCTCTCGAGCGACGGGAAGGGCCGCTACGGGGCGCTCGATCCCTATCTGGGGGCGGCGCACGCCGTGGCCGAGGCGGCCCGCAACGTCGCGGCGACCGGCGCCACGCCGCTCGCGATCACGAACTGCCTCAACTTCGGCAACCCCGAGCGGCCGCTCGTGATGTGGCAGTTCTCCGAGTCGATCCGGGGGATGCGCGACGCCTGCCTCGCCTTCGAGACGCCGGTGACCGGCGGCAACGTCAGCTTCTACAACGAGTCCTCGGGCTCGGCGATCTGGCCCACGCCGGTGATCGGGATGCTGGGGCTGCTCAACGACCACCGGCTGCGTGTCCCGACCGGATTCCCCCGCCCGGGGCTCGCCGTCTACCTGCTGGGGGAGACGTTCGCCGAGCTCGGCGGCTCGGAGTTCGCCGAGGCCGTGCTGGGGGTGGTGGCGGGCCAGCCGCCGCGCCTGGACCTGGACGCGGAGGCGGCGTTGCTCCGCTTCCTGCAGGCCGCGGCCGCCGAGACCCTGCTCGCGAGCGGGCACGACTGCGGCGACGGGGGGATCGGGATCGCGCTCGCCGAGTCGGCGATCGAGGGCGCGCACGGGTTCGCGGTGACGGTGCCCGGCGACCTGCCGGCGCACGTCGCGCTGTTCAGCGAATCCGCCTCTCGAGCGATCGTAAGCGTGGCGCCCGAACACGAGGTGCGGCTGACCGCCCTCGCCGCGGACCACGGCGTGCCGCTGTCGAGGATCGGCGAGACCGGCGGTCCTCGCGTGCTCTTCGACGGGTTGTTCGACACCACGGTCGACGAGCTGCGCGAGGCGTACGAGACCGCGATCCCTCGCCTCCTCGGCGAGCCCGTCTGAAAGCGGGTCGCGCACGGGATTTCACGTCGGTGCGGCCCCGGTCGTTGTTCGGGTGTGGTTGCATCGGTGGATGAGCGGAGGGGGTCGATGAGGACCGCGCGGCCGCGGGCGGCGACGGACCTGGCGCCCGTGCCGCCGTTCGGCGACTTCCTCGAGGCGAACCGCGCCACGGTCTACCGATTCCTGACGGTGGCGGTCGGGCCAGGCGACGCCGACGACTGTTTCCAGGAGACGTTCCTGGCGGCGCTGCGGGCGTACCCGCGACTCACGGATGGGTCGAAGCTGGACCGCTGGGTGCTCACGATCGCGTCTCGGAAGGCGATCGACCATCACCGGGCGGGGAACCGTCGGGCGGTGCCGGTCGACGAGGTTTCCGAGCCGGTGGACCGCGCGGGGGCTGCGCCGTCGCCGGAACCGGCCGACGTGAGGGATCCACTGTGGGCGGCCGTGCGGTCGCTGCCGCCGCGGCAACGGATCGCCGTCGTGCACCGCCACGTGCTGGACCGCGCCTACGATGAGATCGCCGAGTCGATGGGCTGCAGCGAGGCGACCGCCCGCGCCAACGTCTCTCAAGGAACGAAACGACTCCGGGAGCTGATCGCATGACCCCG
>JANLXF010000292.1:0-7235 GCA_031364965.1 Actinomycetes bacterium
GCCGCGCCGGCGCCGGCGACGATGGGTCCTCGCTTACCCGCCAGCAACGTCGACCCCCAGACCCCGCTCGGTGATGACTTCCTCCGTGAGATCGACGCCGGCCGTGAAGCTGTACACGCCCGTGCCGGCTTCCTTCGACAAGGCGGTCAGCCACGGGTTGACCCAGCCCTTCACCGATTCGAGCCGCGTGAGGTACGTCGCCAGCGTCTCGACCGTGAGGCCCTTGCCACCCGTCTGGATCGTGCCGACGAACGTGGGCGTCGGCGTGGTGGTCGTGGGCGCCGTCACGGCCGCGGTCGCGGCGTCGGTGGTCGTGAGGGCGATCGCCAGCGTGTCGAGGTACGCGTCGGACGGGATCACGCGCGACACGTCCATCAGCAAGCCGGAGAACGAGACCTCGTTCGCGAACGCCGACGTCAGCAGGTTCTGCTTGGCCTGGGCGGTGGTTTGGAGCGTGGCGAACTCCTGGAGCCCCGCGATCTGGGTCGAGACCGACGCGTTCGTGGCCTCCTGCGCGGCGATGTCCTTGTTCACACCGGAGAGCCGCGTCGCCTGCATGAAGTAGAACGCGAGGATCAGGACGACGGCGATCGCGCCCACCAGCGCGATCATCCCGGCGCGGCGGCGGTACTTCTGCCGATCCAGGATCTCGGGGGGAAGGAGGTTGACCTGGCTCACGGGTCCTTCCTCCCGGGGATCGCGAGCCCGACGGCGACGCTCAGGACGGGCTCGGCTTCCGCGATCGCCTCGTCGGTCAGCGAGAGCTGCGACTTCACGTGCTGGAAGACCCTGCCCGGATCCACCTGGACCGGGATGCGCTGGCGCAGCAGATCGAGGAACCCGGCGAGCTTGGATCCGCCGCCCGCGACGAGCACCCGTGCGATCCGGCCGCCCTGGGCCTGCGCCGTGTAGAACTCGAGCGAGCTGCGGATCTCGTCCACGAAGCTCTGTGCCCGCTGCATCGCCACGTTCCGGACGTCTTCGGCCGACGGAGCGTCGTCCATCTCGACCGTCTCGCCCCGCTTGAGCTGCTCGGCGACGTCGTCCTCCACCCCGAGCCCGCGAGCGATGGCGTTCGTGATATCGCGCCCGCCCGAGGGAAGGATCCGCACGAACCGGGTCGTGCCCCGGGCGTGCACCACGATGTTCGTGACGTGCGCCCCGATGTCGATCACGGCCTCGTCGCCGGTTTCCTCCAGATCCATGCCGGCGTCGGACGTGCCCACGGCGCGCACCATCGCGAACGGGACCAGGTCCAAACCGATCGGCTCGAGCTTCGCGCCCATCGCGGCGTGCACCATCTGGTCGACCATCACGCGCTGCGCGGCGACCAGGAGCAGGCGCATCATCTGCCGCCCGTCCTGCTCGAACTCGCCCAGCAGGTCGTAGTCCAAGACGGCCTCGTCGACGGGCATCGGGATGAACTCCTGCACCTGGAACCCCAGGGAGGTCTTGAGCTCCTTCTCGGGCAGGAAGGGAAGGGCGATCTCGCGCACCACGACGCGCTGGTTCCCCACGCCCATCCACACGCGGCGGCTCTTGAAGCCGCCGCGCTCCCAGAGCTCGCGGAGCGCCGCCGTCACGACCTCGGGGTCACGGACCTCGCCGTTCTCCACCGCACCCGCCGCGAGCGGCACCTGGGCAGCCCGAACCACCGTGGGCGGGTCGCCCCCGGTGAGCTCGACGGCCCGCACCGCGGTGGAGCCGATGTCGAGGCCGATCCGGCCCTTGGCCACTACCCCTCCCTCACATGGACCGAGCGCTCCTCGAGGAAGCGCTCCAGGTCGTGCTCACGGATCCGGTAGTTCTTGCCCACGCGCACCGCGGGCAGCTCGCCGCTCTTGATCAATCGATAGACCGTCATGTTCGAGACGCGCATGGCGCCCGCAACCTCCGAGACCGTGAGGAGTCCCCCCGTCACGAACGGCTGCGGTTCGCCCGTCATCCATAGCTCCCGTCATCTCGTGTCACACAGGTCACATGTGCCACATGTGCCACGTTGTGCTCAACCGTGCACGTATCGCTCGTTGAGCGTGCTCACGAAACACCAGGTGACAGGTCGAGTCAAACACCTCACGCAGGATGTTCTCGGCCGGCCCGCGGGGGGTCTGAACCCCTGCGGCGGAAGCGTCAGCGCAAGAAGGACCCGATGTAGCGGTCGGCGAGCCACTCCCCCCACATCGCGGCGACCACCGCCCCGAGCGCCAGGTACGGCCCGAAGGGGATCGCGCTCTTGCGATCGCGGCCGATCAGGAGGGCCACGATCGCGCCCAGTCCACCCGCCACGATCGCGGCGGCGGCGGCCACGCCCACGAAGCGCAGCCCGATCGAGCCGAGCACCAGCCCGATCACCGCGGCGAGCTTGACATCGCCCATGCCCATCCCGCGGGAGATCAACGCGATCAGGAAGAGCCCCCCGCCGAAGGCGAGGAATCCCATCGCCGCCCGCGGCAGATCCACCGGCCCGCCGAAGATCCTGGCCACGAGGAGCAGCACCGGGAACCCGACCAGCGAGGGGTACATCAGCTTGTTCGGGATAATGTGATGTCGGATGTCGATCAGGGCCACCGCCGGCATCATCGACAGCAGGGCCGCCACCGCAACGATGATCCAGGGATCGGTGTAGACGACCGCCGAGCCGACGACCAGGCCTGCGGTGGCCAGCTCGGTGAGGGGGTACTCCGGCGAGATCGGTGCGCCGCAGCTGTGGCACTTGCCGCGCAGCAGCACCCACGACACCACCGGGATGTTGTCGCGGTTGCGGAGCTCCGCGCCGCATCTGGGGCAGCGCGACCGCGGCCGCCACACGGACTCCTTGCGAGGCAGCCGGTGCACGGCCACGGTCATGAAGCTGCCCACGGCCAGGCCGAACGGGAGCGCGACGATCGCACGGAGCATCCAGTCGTTCACGGCGCGAACCCTACCCCGAGCCTCCTCGGTTCCCGGGGAGCCCGGCTCAGGAGACCGGCACCTCGCGGATGTAGGCGATGTCCTGCTGGAAGCCGATGATCGACATCCCCGGGATCAGCACCGGCTTGTAGGTCATCGTGACCTGGTTCGACTGGGAGACCGTCCCGCCGATGACCTGACCGCTGAACCCCGAGTTGTTCGCGATCGTCACCGTGCACGGCGAGTACAGCGAGACCTCGACCGCCGTGAACGAGTTGAGGTTCTGCATCGTGACGTTCTGCGTGGGGCAGTTGGCCCCCGTCCCGTTGTACGGACTCATGAAGAAGAGCTTTTTCGTGCCGTTGTCGCCGATCCATGCGCTGTTGTTGCCGAGGTCGATACCCCCGGACGCGACGACGGCGAGGTTGGTGCCGAGGTGGATCGTGGAGTTGTTGCCGGGGTTGAACTGGCATCCGCTGGGCATGACCGCGACCGCCCCCGTGTACGGCGCGTTCGTGAGCGGATTGTTGGTCGACGGCACGCCGCCGGTGGTGCCGAGGATCCCCGCGTTGTACGTGTTGTTGCCGGTGTTCGTGACCCACGCGATCGCGGTCGCGCACGTGCTGGCCGAGAAGTCCTTCACGTAGTAGCCCTGCAACCCCCACGTGGTGGCGTTGAACTGGATCAGCGGGAACGACTGGCTCGGCGGGAGCCCCAGGGCGCAGGTCTGGACGCTGCCGGCGGGCACCCTCGCGGTGGAGGGCGCGCTCCCGGTGCAGTAGTAGGCCCGGCCGCTCACGAGGCCGGACGAGACCGTCGTGCCGTTGTTGCTGGACTTCACATCGCCGTCGATCACCGCTTGGATGTGGTTCACCGTCACGAGATCCCGCGCCCATACGGTGCCGAACACGTGCACCTGGGTGCCGATGACCGCCGTTCCCGCGGGCACGTAGATGTTGCCTCGGATCGTCTCGAGCCCGGATGGTGCGCTGAAGTTCCCGGTGTTCACGATGATGTCGGCGTCGTTCCCGCTGTTGCCGCTCAGGTTGAAGCTGTTCGACAGGGTCAACGAGTTGTTGGTGATGATCGCTCCGTTGAAGCCGCCGGCGACCGGATCGAGCACCATGAAGGTCTCCATCCGACGCTGCGCGCCGCTCACCGCGGTGCCGACCGAGGTGATCTTGACCGAGAGGGGGTAGTTGGCGGGCCCCGGGGTGCCGCTGAACGCCACCGTGCCCGCCATGTCGCTGTAGTAGGTCGGCGTGACCGTGTAGGTGACCGAGCTCGGCCCGGATCCGACGGTGCCGGTCTGCGGCGCGGTCCACAGCGCGGTGGACTCGGTGCCCTCGATCTTGTTGTACGCCCAGTCGAGGCCCGCCTCGGCGGCGCTGATGCCGCTCAGGCGGTTGCGGTCCAGCGCCGATCCGTCGTTGTTGTGGATCGCCTGCTGGATCACGACGGCCGAGAGCAGGAACACGATGAAGGTGACCAGCATCGCGGTGACCATCGCGATGCCCTCTTCGCCGTAGGCGCGTGGGGTCTGGAGTTTGGTTCGCATGTGAGGCACCTCCTTCATGCCGCGCTCGGGAGCGTCTGGCAGATGCTGGTCGGGTAGCTGTACGAGGTGTTGCGCCCCGTCAGCGAGGCCTGGAGCTCGACCGTCGACGACGGCGCATTCGTGTAGTCCGGGTTGACCATCAGATGGATGTTCAGCGTGCGAGAACCTTTGAGCGGGTCGCCGGTCAGCTCGAACGCGTTCGTGCCAGTCGATCGGTTCACGACGAACTCGGCCACGGTGAGCCACGACGTCAGCCACGTGTTCGAGCCGGGCGTCCAGGTACGGGCCTGCAGCTGGTTCGCGGACGTGATCTGCCAGAGCTCGCACACGGCGCCGCCGCGGATCGTCGCGTTCGCCTGCGTGTACAGCAGCAGCCGCTGGTTCGCCGGGGCACCGCCCGTGTAACCGGTGATCGCCGCGGCCGGATCCGAGATCACGTTGCCCGACCGGAGCTCCTTGTCGAGCTGTTCGATCGCCAGCCGGGCCTGGTCGTTCGCGCGGCTGATGCGGTCGGTGGCGACGACGGTCCGCTGCATCGAGACGAGCACCGTGCTGAAGATCACCATCACGATCCCCATGATCGACATCGCCACGAGGAGCTCGACGAGGGTCATCCCGTCGTCACGCCGGAGATCGGCAGGGGTCATCATCACGACCCCGTCGCCGGCGTCGGCTGGAAGGTGGCGTCGAGATCCAGCTCCCCCAGGTTCACCGTGATCGTCAGATCCACGACCTGCCCGACGGTCTGGATCGACACCCCGTAGTGGAGAACGATCACCGGGGCCGTGGAGTGCGCCCCCGCGCTGATGTTGCCCGCCGGTGTCGGAAGCGTCGTGGCGGCCGAGGCGGTGGACGTCGCGGCGTTGTTCGAGCCGGGCCGGTCGATCGTCATCGTCACGCTCACCGTTCTGCCGCCGATCGACCCGGACACGGTCGTCGCGTTCGTCGATGAGCCCGCCTGGATCGCGGTCAGCGCGATCGAGGTGTACCCCGTTCCGTTCCAGTACTGGAGACTGCCCGCGGTCGGGCCCGTCACCGTCGGGTTGCCCGCTCCCGTGCCCACCGCGGCGGTGGCCGAGTCCGAGTAGCCGACGATCTTCACGAGCGCGCCGTCCCATCCGGCTCCGGGCGAGGGCATCGTCGAGGGCACGCCGCCGATCTTGATCGTGCCCACCGTGCGCGAGGCAGAGAGCGCCAGGCACCCGTCGGTGTTCACCCCGGGCGTGCATCCGTTCGTCTGCGGGTTCGTCACCCGGTTGGCGAACGCCCAGAGCGGGGCGAGCGCCGCCGCGGTGGGCACGGCCGCGTCGACCACGCTGAAGGTGCCCAGGGCCGGTGTGGTGCTGCCGAGGGTGATCGTGGAGCTCACGGACCCGCCCGGGACGTAGCCACCGCCCGCGCACGCGATCGTGTCGGTCTCACCGGTGGCGTTCACGATCGTGGGTGGACACGGGGAACCCGCGCTCGCGTTGACCGCGCCGGAGCTCTCCGCCGACGTCGAGGCGGGCAGCGATACGTTGAGACGGTCGGTCGAGCTGACCGTGGGCGACGACGCGGTGAGGACGCTGCACGTGACCTCGGTGCCGCACCGCTTCCGCGCGTAGGTCGTGGAGCCGCTGTTCGGGTCCGAGTCGGCCGAGACCGACCCCACTGCGCCCCCGGTGGAGGCCGCGGTCCCGTCGGTCGTGAGCGACGCGCTCGGAGGCTTGAACTCCGCCAAGCTCTGCACGATCTGTTCCTGCTGGACGCTCGCCGCGACGCCTGGGAGCGAGAGCACGGCCTGGTCGAAATCCGAGTTGTTCAGTCCCACCGTGGACACGGTGGGGTCGATCGTGATCGTGCCCTGGGGGACGGTGGCCTTGCCGTAGAAGAACGCCTGGCAGGGCGCCGCGTACGGGTGCGTGGCGATGCTCCGGCACCCGGCGGGCGACCAGAAGAGGCTCTGCAGGCGCACGAAGGCCGCGACGCCGCCCGTCGCCGCCCACGAGACCTCGACCGTCACGCGATAGGGAGACGGGGACTCCGGCCGCGTGGCCGTGGCCGGGACGGCGGGCGCCTGCGATACGTAGGTCTTCCATGCGTACGTGACGCCGTCGAGGGAGACGTCGGTGTTCGGGGACGTCGATGACCGATGCGGCACCAAGGGCACCGCGGTGGTCAGGCCGGCGCTCGAGACGATCGGCTCGCCGGTGCCGGGGATCGAGCTTCCCGAGGCGGTGCAGGCGTACAGCTTGGCGCCGCCCGAGCACGACGTGACGATGTTCGAGTCGCCGGTCAGGTCGGTCGAGAGCATCCCGCTCTGGATCGAGGCATAGGGGAGGCCCCGGACCTGCTCCATGATCTGGTTCGCCAAGCCGTTCCCGGTCTGGCGGATCCGGGCGATGCGCTGGTGTCCCAGGCTGACCGTGATCAGATACGCGAGCGACACGAGCATCCCGAACATGATCGTGACCGCCACCATCGTCTCGACGATGGTGAAGCCACGCTCACCGTTGAGCGCGGCCAGGCGTCGCTGCATCATGCGTCGGGTCATGCATCCGTTTCCGGTCGAGGGGGCTACCCGGATAACGTCGGCATCTCGGCGAGTCGCCTTGAGCCGCAGCGGACACCGAAAGGGCGGCCCGGGAAGGGCCGCCCCGTTCGAGCCTTGCGATTGGATCTGTGGCTCTCGGCTTAGGTCCAGGCCGAGGTGGCAGCCAGCGCCATGGTCGGCGTGACGCATGCCGTACCGGAGGCGGTCTGTCCGTACTTGGTCCCGGCCGTCGCGCTCTCGGAGATGTAGTAGCAC
>JANLXF010000043.1:0-3015 GCA_031364965.1 Actinomycetes bacterium
CCGACCGCCACCGACACGCCTCCCTTCCAGCAGATGAGCCCCTGCCCGATTGGCGACCCACTGAGTTCCGGTTCCTTAAGCTCGCGGCACCGGTATCCGATCTCAGAAAGGACACTCATGGCGGCCATGGAGGAGCCGAGGGGCCGTAGCGTGTCACTCCTCGAGACCGCGAATATTGCCCACGAGGTAAAGACCAGTGCTGTGCCAAACACCGCGACCCACCTAAGCGGCACTTCAGAATGGTGGGTTGGTGGAGCATCTGGGGGGATGCCCTCAGGATCTGGTCTATCTATCTGTGTCATCGGGCTCCAAGTGGCTCGGAAACGCCCCGTAGGTCCCGAGCATGTAGGCGCGCACCTTTCCAAATAGTGTGGCTACATCTAACTCGTCCTTGCCAGTGAAGACGAGGACCCAGCGAGGGTCGACGAGCAGCAACACCGAGACGGGAGCCGAGTCGGCTTCTCTGTGGACGAAGGAAAGCACTTCCCCTCTTGATGTCGCGACACGATTGACGTGTATCGGGTCCTCGTCGGCTTCGACCAGGAGAGCCGCCAGCGCATCTTCGGGCACCGAATCCCAGACCAAAACAGCGTCTCCTAACTCGATCGATGTCGCCGAGGGCTGGATGAGCCCGAACTCTTGAGCCGACTCAACGAACTTCTCCATGAGCTGGGAAAGCTCGCTCTCGGCGCCGCCGCTGTCGGGGGCTGGTGCGTCAAGGGCCACTCGTTCGTCTGGCGACCAATGGCGCTTTGATGGCGCTGCCCGACTTCTCGTGATGAGCCCCCTGTCGGATCGAGGTTCGCCCGTCGCTCTCGAGTCTTGTCAGCGGTCGGCAGGCGGCGGTTCCTTAATCTTGGCGCCCCTCCTACCCGGCGAGGCTACTGTCGCATCACACCGTGTGGGATCGTGGCGGAGATCCTCGTCCCGCGTCCGACCTCTGATCGCACCTCGAGGGCCCCTCCGAGCGACTCCACACGTTCGGTCATGCTTCGCATCCCGACTCCCCGCCGCATCGTTGAGGGATCGAAGCCCGTGCCGTCATCCACAACGCTGAACGTGACTGCGCCCACCCGGGAACGAAGGGTGATCACGACCGAGGAAGCGCCCGCGTGTTTCGCCGCGTTCTGGATCGCCTCAGTGCAGCAGAAGTACGTCGCGATCTCGATCGGTTTCGGCAGCCGGCCGACCTCCTCCGCGTCCACCGTGACACGGACCGGCGCTGCTCTCGCCGTCGAGGTTAGGGCGGCAACGAGCCCGTCGTCGGCCAGGATCGGCGGGTAGGCGCCTCGGGTCATGTCGCGCAGGCTCGTCAGCGCGGCTTGAGCGTCGGCGCTCACCTGATCGATGATCTCGATCGCCTTCTCGGGGTCCTTCAGCACCATGGTCCGTGCCAGGCCGGCCTTGACGCCGATCGCCACCAGCTGTTGCTGGGCACCGTCGTGGATGTTGCGCTCGATGCGCCGGCGTTCGTTGTCGGCGGCGTCCAGGAGCGCTCGCCGCGAATGCAGGTTCGCGATCTCCAGATGCTGGCGTCGTCGTGCCACCACGAGGGAACAGGAAACGGTGATCGCGAAGAACACCAACTGTGCCCATCCGCGGAACAGGCTCGTGGCAGAACCCACGATGCCAGCCCCCGCCGCGAGGACGAGCCAGGTCCCGGTCACCAGCAGCGCGGCTCGTCGCAATGGCACGAACGTCGCCACCGTCAGGCTCGCCGCACACAACCCGAGTGCCGGGAGCACCCAGGCAACGGCCGTGAGCCCAGCACCGGGGAGGGCCAGCGCTGCAGCGCTCACGAGGATCCCGGCTGCCGACAACACGGCGATGGAACGCAGCAAGAGCACTCGGAAACCAGAAGACGGCGTCGCTTGCGTCACCTCATACATCGGATCGGACCACGGTCCGTAGGCGGCCGCGACCCCGGCCACCGGCAGGACCGGCGCGAGCACGAGCAGAACCGTCAGCATGCGTGGGTCGGCATGCTCGCCCGATATCGCGAACAGCGCTGCGGTCGAGGCGGCGATCAGCCAGGATGCCCGCAGCGCCGGCGTGGCGGCGACGATCCTCGCGGCATCATCATGGATGCCCAGACGCATGAGGGCTCGATCGAGGGACGGCTCGCGGCTCGGGATGCGGACGGCTTCGGCGTCCGTCATACTCTGCGCCGCTGGAACCAGTCCAGGTGCGCCAGCGCGAGGACGGCGTACGAACCGATCGTGATCGCCGACCAATACATGGACGGCTCGCCCAGGGGTGGGCGCGCTGGATCGATCGAGGGAGGGCGCCCGATCGCCACCGGCAACACGAGGAGGATGAAGACCACGACCGCGGCCGCCGCGAAACCACCTCTGCCCGAGTCCGCGAGGCGAACGGCCACCGCTCCCGCGGCGAGCGAGAGTGCGATGCTCGCGACGAACGCCTTGGTCATGGGGGAGGTCGGCCCTGCAGACGTCCCAATCCAGGCGTACGCGAACCATACAGCGGCGACGGCGGGCACGGCGATCGCCGCCCGGAGCGCACGACGGAACAGCAGTGGGGTCGCCGAGGACGCGGTCGATTCGGTCGTGATGTCTTCGAAGAGGAAGCACAGCCACACGCAGAGCAAGGCAGAGGCGATTGGCAACGCCACGGGGGCCGGGTCGCCCTGCTGGCGTGCTCCCGTCCACACGACGAGGCCGCCGCTCGCCGCGATTGCCGTGAACGATGTCCAGCGGATCGTGCGCGCGCTCGGTCTGATCAGCAGGCGGCCTTGCGCCCGTCGGACACGGAACGCCTCCATCAATAGCCCCCCGGCGGGGCCTGCTGGATCGCCATGACCACGCCGAGCGCGAGCGCCCCGACCGCGATCGCGAACCTGGTCACGGTGCGTCGATCGCGCGCGAAGGCGAGGGCGACCCACGTCGTGATCGCCGCGATCAGGTAGATCGCGTGCCGGGGCCTGTCGATCCCCGAGCTCGTGACCTGGATCCACGGCGCTGCCCAGATGATTCCGGTGAAGACGTGCACCGCGAT
>JANLXF010000051.1:0-1629 GCA_031364965.1 Actinomycetes bacterium
GGGATTTGAACCCACGACCTACCACTTACGAGGCGGTTGCTCTGCCCCTGAGCTACTCCGGCGGGAGCGGGTGAGTCTACCAAGGGGTGGAGGCACCACCGGCATCCCTCGCGCACACCACCCTTCCCCCTCGCGCGCTCCTCGTCCATGATGCGTGCATGGCAAGGATGGACGTCGACGCGGCCGGGCCCGTCCAGCGGGTGATGGTGGGCACGGACCGGTCCGAGACCGCGGAGCGCGCCGTGCGCTGGGCGGCTGCGTTCGCCGAGCGGTACGAGGCCGAACTCCACATCGTGCAGGTGATCGTGCCGCAGAACCCCGGCGACACGGCGTACGGCGCGGCCGAGGGCACCCGGGCACGCGGCGCGGCCGACGACCTCGCTTCCTACGTCACCGCGATCGCGGGCGAGCGAGGCCGTGCGCACGTCGTGATCGATGACGACCCGGCGATGGCTATCGTGCACGCGACGGAGGATCAGGCCATCGACGTCCTCGTCGTGGGCAACGCGGGGATGGCCGGACGCAAGGAGTTCCTGCTGGGCAACGTGCCCAACCGGATCAGCCACAACGCGCGCTGCACCGTGATCATCGTGAATACGGCGGGGGCCGACGGCCATGTGCAGCCGGTCCGGGATCCGCGCAGCACCGCGGTGATCCGGAGCTCCAAGGTCGACGAGGAGGTGCGGCCGCGCCTGACCCGGCGCGGCACGCAGATCGCGGCCGTCTTCGCCAAGCACGGCCTGAAGGAGCTCTTCGGCCGTCCCGACGAGGAGGGCGCGATCGGGCGGCGGCGCCAGGCCAAGCGCCTGCGCAACGCGCTCGAGGATCTGGGGCCGACGTTCGCCAAGCTCGGGCAGATCCTCTCGACGCGACCTGACCTGTTGCCCGTCGAGTTCATCGAGGAGCTCGCCACCCTGCAGGATCACGTGCCGCCGCTCACCGAGGAGCAGGTGGTCGCGGTGATGGAGCAAGAGCTCGGCGTCCCGTGGGAGGACGTGTTCGAGACGATCGATCCGCAACCCCTCGCGGCCGGGACGATCGCGGAGGTGCACCGCGCGATGCTCGCGACCGGCCAGCCCGTGGTCGTGAAGGTGCAGCGCCCCGAGGCCAAGGAGCTGATCGAACAGGACCTCGCGCTGCTCGAGGTGTTCGCCGAGAAGGTTGGCGAACGCCAGGGCCTCAAGTCGGTGATCGACATGGAGGCGGTCTTCCATCACCTGTCCGACTCCCTCCACCGTGAGCTCGACTTCCGGCAGGAGGCAGCGAACATGGAGCGGATGCGCGGCGTGATCGAGTCGTTCCCGCGGCTCGCGGTGCCCACCGTGAACGGTGAGCTGTCGACCTCGCGCCTGCTCGTGATGCAGGACGTGCAGGGTGGACCGCTCTCGATCGCGCCGCAGGGTCCCGCGCGCCACGAGGCTGCGCGGCAGCTGCTGGAGTCCTTCTACAAGCAGATCATGGTCGACGGTTTCTTCCACGCCGACCCACACCCCGGCAACCTGATGTGGCAACCCGACGAGGACACGCTCTACTTCTTGGACCTGGGGATGGTGGGCGAAGTCGGGCCCGAGATGCGGGAGCACATGATGCTGCTCCTGATGGCCTTCTGGCAGGAGGACACCGGCTTCC
>JANLXF010000053.1:0-22181 GCA_031364965.1 Actinomycetes bacterium
AAGGAGCTTGCAGCGATGGGCTACCGGTTCCAGTTCATCACCCTGGCGGGGTTCCACGCGCTGAACGCGAGCATGTTCGAGCTGGCCAAGGGATACGCGACCGAGGGCATGACCGCGTACGTGCGGCTGCAGGAGCAGGAGTTCGCGATGGAGGGCGACGGCTACACCGCCACGCGCCATCAGACCGAGGTCGGCACCGGCTACTTCGACCAGGTGTCCACCGCGATCACGGGCGGCATCTCGTCGACCCTTGCGCTGAAGGGAAGCACCGAGGAAGCGCAGTTCGATCACTGAGCCCGCGCGCCGCTAGCCTGTGATGGCACGCACCCTCGCGAGTCGGAGGCGGAGATGGCGGGTCGGTTGGACGGTCGCACGGTGGTGGTCCTCCTGGGCGAGGGCTTCGAAGACCTCGAGTTCTGGGTCCCGGTGATGCGCCTTCGGGAAGAGGGCGCCCTCGTCACGGTTGCCGGGCTCGAGCCACACGTGCCGGTGACCGGTAAGAACGGCCTGGTGACGCAGGCCGACGCGGCGATCGCCGACGTCGATGCCGGATCCCTCGACGCGGTGCTGGTGCCCGGCGGGTGGGCGCCCGACAAGCTTCGTCGGTATCAGTCGGTGACCTCGCTCGTGAAGCGCACCTACGACCGGGGGGCCATCGTAGGTCTCATCTGTCACGCGGGGCTCGTCGGGATCTCGGCCGACATCGTCGCGGGCGGCCGCGCGACGGGCAGCCTCGGCATCAAGGACGACCTCGTGAACGCGGGCGCGGAGTGGGTCGACGAACCCGCCTTCCGCGACGGGGCGATCGTGTGGGGGCGGGTGGTCGAGGACATCCCCGACTTCTGCCGTGAGCTCGTGGCCGCGATCGAGTCGAACGGCGACTGATCCGGTCCTCAGTCGGTGAGGCCCGGGCGGTGATAGTCGGCCGCGTACGGGGGCACCGGGATGCCCGCGCGCAACGCCGGATCCGGGACGGGCGCCTTCGACGTCACGACCAAGGGGATGTTGCCGGCCCAGACGTCGAGCGCGCCGTCGGGCGTGTCAGCATCCTCGGGCGGACCCGCGCTGATCTTCGCGCTCGCCTCGGTGAGCGGCAGCGCGAGGATGCTCGTGGCCTTCAGCTCCTTGTCCGTCGGCGGCCGGCAGTCGTCCCATCGCCCGGGCAGCACGTGCTCGCTGAACGCGTGGAGCGCGGCGAGCTTCTCCTGGGGGTCGTCGACGAGGCGCGCCGAGCCCAGCACGACGACCGAGCGGTAATCGATCGAATGCTCGAAGATCGACCGCGCGAGGACGATGCCGTCCAGCAAGGTGACGGTCACGCAGACCCGGATGCCCTCGGCGACGGACTTCAGCGTGCGGCTGGCGGCGCTCCCGTGCACGTAGAGGAGGTCGCCGATCCGCGCGTGGAGGGTGGGGATCACGAACGGCTGCCCGTCGTGCACGAACCCCAGGTGGGCAACGATGCCCGCGTCGAGGATCCCGTCGATCGTCGGACGATCGTAAGCGCCCAGCTCGGGGATCCGGCGAACGCGGGTGCGGTCGGTGGAGGCGGCGGCCGTATCTGCGGGTTCTGACATCAGCGGACGGTAGCACGCGCCGGCGGCCGCGCACCCGCTCGTTCGATAGGCTCGATCCGTATGCATCCGCTGCGCGACACGATCCTCTGGGCCTCGGGTAACCCCACCCTTCGCCGGCGTCTCCCCCGCCTGTGGTTCGTCCGCAAGACGGTGAACAAGTTCATGCCGGGCGAGACGGCCGAAGATGCGCTCGCGGCGGCGCAGCGCCTCGGGGCCGACGGTATCCCGACCACCTTCACGGTCCTCGGCGAGAACGTCACCGATCTGAGCCAGGCCACCGCGGCGACCGGGGAGTACCTGCGGATGCTGGACCGCATCGCCGAGACGGGCGTCGACAGCGAGGTGTCCGTCAAGCTCACCCAGCTCGGTTTCGATCTGGATCCCGAGCACACGGCGATGCAGGTCACCCGGCTCGCGGAGCGCTCCAAGGGGCTCGGCAAGACGGTGTGGATCGACATCGAGTCGACCGGCTACGTCGACGGCACGCTGGACCTGTACGAAGAGCTCCTGCAGGAAGGGCACGACGTCGGGCTCTGCATCCAGGCCTACCTGAAGCGCACCTGGGACGACATCCAGCGCCTGCTGCCGCACCGCCCCTCGATCCGCTTGGTGAAAGGCGCCTACAAGGAGTCCGCCGAGCACGTGTTCACCGACAAGCGGTTGATCGACGAGGCGTACCTGCGGATCGCGACGAACCTCGTGAACGATCCGGATGGCCGGGTGCGTCGGACCGTGCTCGGCACGCACGATGTCGACCTCGTCGCCCGGATCGAGCGCGAGCTGGGCGAGGGGGCGAAGCACCGGTTCGAGCTCGCCATGCTGTACGGGATCCGATCCGACGACCAGCTCCGGTACGCACGCGACGGTTACACGATCCGCACGCTGATCTCGTACGGCGACTATTGGTACCCCTGGTTCATGCGGCGCATCGCCGAGAAGCCGGTCACGAACAGCCTCCTCGCGCTGCGGAACCTCGCATGACGGCACGGTTGCACGGAGCGATCGCGGCGAGCGTCACCCCCCTGAAGGACGGTGGGCGCGGACTCGACACGATGGCGGTCGCGCCCCTCACGGCGTTCCTCGCCGAGGGCGGGGTCGACGGCGTGCTCGCGTGCGGCACCACAGGGGAGGGCGTGCTGCTGAGTGTGGCGGAACGCCGGACCGTGACCGAGCTGTTCCTCGACACCCGTCCCGCCGGCTTCCAGGTCGCGGTCCATGCGGGCGCCCAGACCACCGCCGACACCGTGGCGCTCGCGGCGCACGCGGTCGAGGTGGGCGCCGACGCCGTGGCGGTGATCGCGCCGCCGTACTTCCCGCTGGACGACGAGGAGTTGCTCCTTCACCTGCGGAGCGCCGCGAACGCCGCCGATCCGCTCGCGTTCTACGTCTACGAGTTCGCCGGGCGGAGCGGGTACGCGATCCCCCCAGGCGTGGTAGATCGTCTGCGCGCCGACGCCCCGAACGTGGTCGGCTTGAAGGTCTCGGACTCCCCGTTCGAGGCCGTACGGCCGTACCTGGGACTGCGACTGGACGTGTTCATCGGGAACGAGCCGCTGGCGCTCGAGAGCATGGCGGCCGGCGCGGTGGGGTGCGTGAGCGGCCTCGCCGCGGCATTCCCCGAGATCACCTCCGCGCTCGTGCACGACCGGAGCGATGAAGCACACCGGAAGGTGGGGATGCTCCGCGACCGCCTCGCCGGCATCCCGTTCCACGCGGCATTGAAGGAGGTGCTCGTCGCGCGCGACGTGCTGCTGCGCGCCGACGTGCGCCCGCCGCTGCGGGGTCTCACCGACGAGGAACGGGCCACCGTCCTCGGGCTCGCTTCCGAGCTCGGCGCGATCTGAGTCTGGGCGCCGACGCAGGGTCCGGCCACGGCGGCGGGGAGGCGGGACGAAGAGGAGGTCGCCGGCTCGGGGGTATGAACTTGACGCATCCGCACCCCCTGACCTACCCTTTGCACCTGCAAATCCCACCTCCGCGGTGGAGATTGGCCGACCCGGGGCAGCACCGCTCCGGCGACACGTTCGAGTAGGGGTACCGGACGATGATCCGTACACGTACGGCCGGGCTGGTGGGCGCGATGATCCCCTCGCGTCTCTGTGGCATGGCCCACCCAGGCGTGCGGCCCCGCAGCTAACCCTCGCTCCCCGGCCCGCCGCCCGAACCGCACGGCGAGGCTCGTCGTGCGTTCCCGTTCACTCCTTTCGGTGAGGACCGTCCGACGATGAGCGACACCACCGTTCCCCGTTCCGCCACCCCGCGCCGTCGCGGCGAGGGCCAGTGGGGCCTGGGCTACCACGAGCCGCTGAACCCCGCCGAGCAGGTCAAGAAGGAGGACGACGGCCTGAACGTCCGCGAGCGCGTCGAACGGATCTTCGCGCCGGGCGGCTTCCGGTCGATCGGCAAACAGGACCTGCGGAGCCGCCTCCGCTGGTGGGGCCTCTACACCCAGCGCGCCCAAGGCGTGCCCGGCGAATGCACCGGGAGCGCCGAGCCCGAGGAGCTCGAGGACGAGTTCTTCATGCTGCGGATCCGGATCGACGGGGGTCGGATGAGCGCCGACCAGCTCCGCGCGATCGCCTGGGTGAGCGAGCGGTACGGGCGCGACGTCGCCGACGTGACCGACCGCCAGAACGTGCAGCTCCACTGGATCCGGATCGAGGACATGCCTGCGATCTGGGAGCGGATCGAGGGCGCGGGACTCTCGACGCAGGAGGCCTGCGGAGACACTCCTCGCGTGATCCTGGGGTGCCCGCTCGCCGGCGTGACGAGCGACGAAGTGCTCGACGCGACCCCCGCGATCCGGGCGGTGGCCGAACGCTACGTCGGGGACCCTGCCTTCTCGAACCTTCCGCGGAAGTTCAAGACCTCGATCAGCGGCTGCCGCGCGGGCTGCACGAACCACGAGATCAACGACGTCTCCTTCGTGGGGGTCGCGCACCCCGAGCTCGGCGTGGGCTACGACCTTCACGTGGGGGGCGGCCTCTCGACGAACCCGATGTTCGCGCAGCGACTGGGCGCGTTCGTCGAGCCCGACCGTGTGGGGGAGGTCTGGGCGGGCGTGGCGACACTCTTCCGCGAATACGGCTACCGGCGCTCGAGGAATCACGCGCGCATGAAGTTCCTCGTGAAAGACTGGGGCGCAGCGAAGGTGCGCGAGGTGCTCGAGGGCGAGTTCCTCGAGGCGCCGCTGCCCGACGGACCGAAGCCGATCGCGCTCCCGATGGCCCTGCGCGACCACGTGGGGATCCGGCCCCAGCACGACGGGCGCGTCTCGGTCGGGTTCGCGGCGCGCGCAGGCAGGATCGCCGGGCACCAGATGCGGCTCGTCGCGGATCTTGCGGACCGGTTCGGGTCGGGTCGCGTGACCGCGACCGCGCAGCAGAAGCTCGTGATCCCCGACGTGGTCGCCGCTCGCGCCGACGAGCTGGGCGACGAGCTCGGCGCGCTCGACCTGGCCGCGCGGCCGAGCGCGTTCCGCAAGGGCACGATGGCGTGCACGGGCATCGAGTTCTGCAAGCTCGCGATCGGCGAGACGAAGGGCCGCGCCCAGTGGCTCTACACCGAGCTCGAGGCGCGCCTCCCGGCCTTCGACGAGGACCTGCGGATCCACGTGAACGGCTGCCCGAACTCGTGCGCGCGGTTCCAGGTGGCCGACATCGGGCTGATGGCCGCACTGAAGCCCCGCCCCGACGGCACGAAGTCCGACGCGTTCCTCGTGCACCTGGGCGGCACGATGGGCGAGGGTGCCACGTTCGGCCGCAAGGTCCGCGGGGTGAAGATCTACGCCGAGAACACGGCCGACTACCTGGAGCTGCTGCTCCGCCGGTACCTCGCCGCGAAGGCAGCGGACGACACCTTCACCTCGTTCGTCGGCCGTCTTGACGCCGACGGGCTGGCGCGGTTCGCCGCGCCGGTCGCGATCTCCGGAGAGCTCCGATGAGCACCGCGCGAGCGGTTCCCTTCTACTGCCCGTTCTGCGGCGAGCAGGACCTCCGCCCTGCCGATCCGGCCGGTTGGCGCTGCGAGTCGTGCGACCGAACGTTCGAGCTCTCGATCACGTCGCTGGGGGGTGGCCGTTGATGGCCGACGCCGACCCGCACGCGCCGTGGCACGAGCACGCGGTCCCGGTCCTGGAGGAGGAGGCCACCTGGGTGCACGAGGCCGCCGAGCGGTTCGAGCACGCGCGCGGCGAGGACATCCTGAAGTGGGCGCTCGACCGCTTCCACCCTCGGATGGCGATCAGCGCGGCCGGCGGGGTCGACGGCATGGTGTTGATCGACATGGCGTGGCGGATCGACCCGAGCGTGCGCGTGTTCACCCTGGACACCGGGCGATTGCCGCCGGAGACCTACACGCTCTTCGAGGAGGTGCGCGAGCGCTACGGGATCGCGGTGGAGTTCGAGTACCCCGATACGGCCGAGGTCGCGGCGCTCGTGAACCGCGAGGGCCCGAACCTGATGTACCGGGGCGTCGACCTTCGCCTCGCCTGCTGCACGGTCCGCAAGGTCGAACCCCTGAAGCGGAAGCTCGCGACGCTCGACGCGTGGGTGGCGGGCCTGCGCCGGGAGCAGTGGGCGAGCCGCACGAACATCGCGAAGGTCGAGTTCGACCGCGACCACGGCGGCATCGTGAAGCTGAACCCGCTCGCCGACTGGACGCTCAACCAGGTGTGGGCGTACGTGCGCGAGCACGAGGTGCCGTACCACGAGCTGTTCGACCACGGGTACGCCTCGATCGGCTGCGCGCCGTGCACCAGGCCGATCGAGCCCGGGGAGTCCGAGCGCGCCGGCCGCTGGTGGTGGGAGAAGGACACCGCGAAGGAATGCGGGATCCACTGCAGTGTCGAGCTCACCGGCTCGAAGTCGGACCGTGAGAAGGCCGAAGAGGGAGCGCGCTGATGCCGTTCGGATATCCCGTGATGGTGGAGCTCGCCGGCAGGCGGGCCGTCGTGATCGGTAACGACGCCGTCCGCGACGACAAGGTCGATGGACTGCTCGCCGGCGGCGCTGACGACGTCCTCGTGGTGGCCGAGGGACCGGTGACACACCTCGACAAGCTCGAGGCGGTCGAGGGCGTCACCGTGGCGCGACGCGGATGGCGGCCCCAGGACCTGGACGGGGCGTTCCTGTGTGTGGCCGCGAGTCGCGACCCGGCCGAGCGCGCCGCGATCGCGCGCGAGGCGCGCGCCCGGCGCGTGTTGGTGAACGTGATGGACGACATCCCGGCCTGCGATTGGGCGGCCCCGGCGCTGGTTCGCCGCGGCGAGCTCGTGCTCGCGATCGCCACGGGCGGGGCGTCGCCCGCACTCGCGAAGCGCCTGCGCGAGCAGCTCGCCGAGGCATACGGCGAGGAGTGGTCGGCGGTGCTCGCGGTGCTCCGGGCGGTACGCGAGGAGACCCTCCCGCTCCTGCCCGACTTCGCCACGCGCGCGCGCCGATGGAGCGAGGCGCTGGACGTCGAGGAGGCCGCGGCCCTGGCCCGGGCGGGCCGCGCCGACGAGCTCGCGACGAGGCTCCGCGCGCGGCTGCTCGACAGGGTGTCGGCGTGACCGGCCGCGTGATCCTGGTGGGCGCCGGTCCGGGCGACCCGAAGCTGATCACCGTGCGCGGCGCCGAGGCGCTCGGCACGGCCGACGTCGTGGTGTTCGACCGGCTGGCCTCGCCCGCCTTGTTGGACCTCGCGCCGCCGTATGCCGAACGCGTCTACGCCGGCAAGGAGCCCGGCGGTGCCGCGATGCCCCAGACCGAGATCGACGCGCTCCTGGTGGAACGCGCCCGGGGCGGCGCGACCGTCGTCCGGCTGAAGGGCGGTGACCCGTTCGTGTTCGGGCGCGGCGGCGAGGAGGCGCTCGCGTGCGCGCGGGCGGGAATCGGATGGGAGGTCGTGCCCGGCGTGACGAGCGCCGTGGCCGCGCCGGCCCTCGCCGGCATCCCCGTAACGCACCGGGACACCGCACGCTCGTTCGCCGTCGTGACCGGTTCGACCGCGCACGGCGACGGGGTCGACCTCGCCGCGCTCGCGACGGCGACCGACACCCTCGTGGTGCTGATGGCCGCCGGGAAGCTCGCCACGACCTGTGCGGCACTGATCGACGGCGGGCGCCCCGCCCACGAGCCCGCCGCGATCGTGCAGTGGGCGGGGACGCCTGAGCAGCGAGCCGTCGTGGGGACGCTCGAGGATCTTCCCGCCCTCGCCGGGGCCGTCTCGATCGGCCCCCCAGCGACGCTCGTGGTCGGTGCCGTGGCGGCCCTCGCCACCGAACTCGCGCCCGGACCGGCGACCGCGGTAGCGCCGCACGACGCACGGCGCTGACCTACCCCTTCGCGATACCCCCGTTAGGCTGGGCTGCGTGAGCGAGCCGGTCCCACCTCCGAGCGTCCGCGAGATCGCCGCGGTCGAGCGTCTCGAGGAGCGCGGCGCGAAGGAGATCCTCCGGTCGATCTGGCCACGGCTGCTCTTCCTCACCGTCGCCGCGATCATGCTCTACGTCCTGTGGCCGAGCCTGATCTCGGTCTTCCGCTCGTGGCCCGAGCTGCTCCGATTGAACCCCGCCTGGTACCCGGTGATGCTCGGACTGGAGGCGGCGAGCTTCGTGTGCGCCTGGGGACTGCAGCGGCTCGCGCTTCGAACCGACCGATGGTTCGCGGTGGCCACCTCGCAGCTCGGTGGCAACGCGGTCAGTCGCCTGGTGCCCGGCGGGGCCGCGGCCGGCGGCGCGATGCAGTTCAAGATGCTCTCCGACGCCGGGATCGACGCGGCGCGGGTGGGAGCCGGGCTCACGGTCGCGTCGCTGGTCAGCACCGGCGTGCTGTTCGCGCTTCCGATCATCTCGGTGCCGGCGGCGATCGCCGGACGCCCCGTCCCCTCGGGCTTGGCGCAGGCGGCGTGGCTGGGCGGGGCGCTCTTCGCCGTGGGGTTCCTCGCGGGCTGGGTGCTCTACCGCCGGGAGGGGACCCTGCGGACGGTGGCCCGCGGGATCCAGTGGGTGCGCAACCGACTCTTCAGATCGCGCACCCCGCGCACCGATCTTCCCGACGTGCTCGTGCGCGAACGGAACGCGATCCACGATTCGCTCGAGGACGCCTGGTGGAAGGCGTTGCTGTTCGCCTCGGGGAACTGGCTCTTCGACTACTTCGCGCTCCTCGCGGCCCTCGCCGCGGCTGGGGCCCGCCCACGGCCCACGCTGGTGCTGCTCGCCTACACCGCCTCCATGGTGCTCGCGATGATCCCGCTCACGCCGGGCGGGCTCGGGTTCGTGGAGGCCGGGCTCACCGGGCTGCTCGCGGCGGCCGGGGTGAACGCGGGCCAAGCAGCGCTCGCCACCCTGACGTATCGCCTGGTCTCGTACTGGTTGCCGATGCCGCTCGGGGGGCTGGCGATCGTCGCGCATCGGCGGCGATACGCGAGGCGCTCGGGGGGAGCGGTCGCTGACCGTTAGGTCGGCAGCTCAGACCACGTCTTGAGGGGCCGAAGGTCTCGAACCGCCCTGCGACCGAGCGCCGCTCAGCGTCCCGGCAGCGCGACGAGCAGTTCGCGGAGGTCGCCGATCACCGCGCCACTCCAGTCGTCGCGCTCGGGCGTCAGCAGCTCGTCCTGGTCGAGCGAGCCATCGCGGATCAGGAACGAAGTCATCCCCACGGCCGCGGCGCCCGTGAGCTCCCCGTACGCGCCGTCACCGCAGTAGACACACGCGTGCGGCGACACCCCGAGCCGATCGGTTGCGGCCAGGTAGATCGCGGGATCGGGTTTGCGCAGGCCGACCTCGCTCCAGAAGACCGTCACGTCGACGAGGGGCGCCAACGCAAGCGCCCGCCAGCGCGCCGGCGTGTCGGGGGCACACATGCTGACGAGGCCGATGGGATATCCACGCGCCCGGCGCTCGGTGAGCGTCTCGATCGCGCCGTCCCGCGGATGGAACCCGCGCGCGTACATCGCCTCGCGGGCCTCGAGGGCTCCGGCGATCGTCGCGTCATCCGCCTCGATGCCAAGCGTGTCGCAGATCGCGCGCAGGTTCGACGGCATGTCCGGGAAGGGACCGGTCTGCCGCCCGAGCGCGGTGCGGTCCCATTCGGCCCGGTAGGCATCGCGATCGGCGCCAAGCGCATCGGCGGCCGCGACCACCGTCCCGTAGAACTCCGCCTTCGTGTACTCGGGAACCAGCGTGCCGAACAGATCGAACACGACGGCCTCGAAGGGGGCAGTCACGCGGTGAGCCACTCGTGCTCGAGGATCGAGAAGACCACGAGATCGAGATAGCCGTCGTGCACGCGCGCCGCGTCGCGAAGGACGGCTTCGCGCACCATGCCGAGCCGCTCGGCGACCGCCTGGCTCCGCACGTTCCCGGTCGCCGCCTTCAGCTCCACCCGGTGCAGACCGAAGGCCCCGAAAGCTTCGTCGAGGAAGCGCCGGCAGCCGCGCGTCACGATCCCGCGCCCCTCGTGCGTGCCCCCGATCCAGTACCCGATCTCGCCCGAGTTCTCGCGGGTGTCCATCGAGAGGCCCATCGTGCCGACCAATGATCCCTCGACCCAGATCCCGTTCGCCTCGGCATCGGATGCCGACGCGCGGGCGCGCTCGATGAACGCGAGGGTATCCGCGGTCGAGCGTGTGGTCGGTTCCCAGGACATCCACGGCCGGAGCCGCTCGCGGTTCGCCGCGACGAGGTCGAGCAGCGACCGGGCGTCGCCGGGGTCGAGCGTGCGGATGCGGACCCCTTCTCCGAGATCGAAGTCGATCTGGATCACGGGGACGCGGCGCCCGAGGCGTCGGCGGCGATCCGCTTGCGTTCCTCGTCCTGCAGCGCGCGGCGGAGGACCTTGCCGATCAGGGTCTCGGGGAGCGAGTCACGGAACTCGATGTCCTTGGGAACGCGATAGCCCGTGAGGCCCTGCGCGGGATCGCGGCACCACGACGTGATCTCCTCGGCGGTCGCGGTCGCTCCCTGGCGAAGCACGATATACGCCTTCACGCGTTCGCCCGTCGTCTCGTCGGGTACGCCCGCGACGGCGCACTTCAAGATCTTGGGGTGGTGATACAACACCGCCTCGACCTCGGTCGGATACACGTTGAATCCCGACACCAGGATCATGTCCTTAATGCGGTCGACGATCGTGAAGTAGCCGTCGGGTGACATCACGGCCACGTCGCCGGTGTGCAGCCACCCGTTGCGGATCACCATGGCGCTCTCGTCGGGCCGGTTCCAGTAGCCGAGCATCACCTGCGGTCCCCGGATGCACATCTCGCCGCGCTCACCTTGCGGTACCACGCGGTCGGGTTCGTCCAGATCGGTGAGCTTCACGTCGGTGTCGGGCAGGGGCATCCCGATCGAGCCCTCGCGCCGCTCCCCCACCAGGGGATTCGCATGCGTGACGGGCGAGCATTCCGTCAGGCCGTAGCCCTCCACGACCTTGGCGCCGCCGGTGATCTCCTCGAAGCGCTTCGCGACCGCCATCGGCAACGGGGCGGCGCCGCTCACGCACGCCTTGAGGGACGCCAGGTCGTGCTTGGGCGTGCGCGGGTCCTCGTTCAGGGCGATGTACATGCGGGGCACGCCCGGGAACAGCGAGGGCTTCTCCTTCGAGAGCGCTTTGAGCGCCATGTCGATCTCGAAGCGAGGGAGCAGCACCAGCTTGGCGGCCTTGGTCATCGAGAAGTTCATCGCGAGGGTCCCGAACGAGTGGAAGAACGGGAGGGATCCGAGGATCCCGTCTTCGCCTTCTCGCACGACCGGGAACCACGCGGCCGCCTGCCGCGCGTTCGCAACGAGATTCATGTGCGAGAGCATCGCGCCCTTCGACAACCCGGTCGTGCCTCCCGTGTAGATCAGCGCGGCACACTCGGCCTCAGGGTCCTCGACGCGTGCCACCGGGGGAACGGGGCCGGCCGCCTTCATCGCGTCGCCCCACCACCGCACCTCGTGGTCCGCCGGGATGAAGGGCAACGGCGTCGCATGCTTCTTCGCGTCGGCCTTGAACTTCAGCGGCGCCAGCCATCTGATGGGGGCCTTCATGTAGTGGTTCAAGCGCACGGCGATGACCTGCTGCACGCCCGCGGCGTCACGGATCCTCCCGAAGCGCAGGTAGACCTGGTCGAGCACCACCATCACGCGCGACCCCGAATCCGTGATCTGATGCTCGAGTTCACGCTCGGTGTACAACGGGTTGTTGCCCACCGCGATCGCGCCGATCCGCATGCAGGCGTACCAGGCGATCACGTACTCCGGGCAGTTCGGCAAGATCAACCCGACCCGGTCGCCCGGCCGGACACCGAGGCCGGCGAGCACGGCCGAGAACCGCTCGACCTCCCGCAACAGCCACGCGTAGGTAAGATGCCGTCCGAAGAATGCGAGCGCAGGCCGGTCCGGGAACCTCGCGGCCGCGTTCTCCAGCAGGGCGAACACCGACTCGCGCGGGTACGGCGCGAGGCTGGCGGGGATGTCGGGCGGATAGGTCGCGTGCCACGGGCGCTCCTCGGTCATACCCGCATCATCGCAGCGGGGTGCCGAGCACTCAACCCGACCCGCACCTGAGCACCGCGCAGGATACGTGGGCGAAGCCGCCGTGAGAGGGAGCCGATGGCCGTCGCGATCGAACATCCAGAGCTTCGCCGGCGCGGGTTGTTCATGCGCGGCATGCGGCTGGTCGCGGCGTACATCAAGCTGCATCCGGCCCCGTTCGCGGTCTCCGTTTCGGGCGCCATCCTCTTCGCGGTTTCCTCCATCTTGCTCACCCAGTCGCTCGGGAGGGCCACCGACGACGTGCTCCGCCCGGCGTTCTCGGGGCATGCCCGGAGCGGAGCCGTCTGGAGCGCGGTGACCGCGTTGATGGTGTTCGGGTGCCTTCGCGCGCTCGGCATCATGATCCGCCGGTACTACAGCGGGGTCGCGGGCGAGCGCGTGATGGCGACGCTCCGCACCCAGATCTCGGACCGGTACCGCGATCTCGCGTTGCAGTTCCACCGCGAGACGCCCACCGGCGAGCTGCTGGCGCACATGGAGGCCGACGTGAAGGCGGCCGTCGATGTCTTCTGGCCGGTACCGTTCGCGATCGGCGTGCTCGCGCTCGTGCTGCTCGCGCTCGTCACGCTCGTGCGCACCGACGTCTGGCTGGCATTGATCGGTCTCGTGATGTTCCCGGTCCTCGCGCTCATGAACCGCAGCTTCGCCCGACGGATGGAGGGTCCGGCCCGCAGCGCCCAGGAGGCGATCGGTGAGGTCTCGGCGGTCGCCCACGAATCGATCGACGGGGCGCTCGTGGTCAAGACCCTCGGCCGTGAGGACGCCGAAACCGCGAAGCTCCGCGAGCGCGCAACCGCGCTTCGCGACCATCGGGTGACCGGCGGCTACGTGCGCGCCACCTTCGAGGCCGCCCTGGACTCGCTGCCCACCTTCGCGACCGCGTTGCTCCTGGCGGTGGGCGCCTCGCGCGTGGCCAGCGGCGCGGTCACGCTCGGCGAGCTCACGGGGTTCGTCGCGCTGTTCGGGCTGCTCTCGTGGCCGATGCGGTTCATCGGCTGGATCCTCGCCGAGCTGCCCCGGGCGGTCGTCGGCTGGGATCGGCTGCAGACGGTCTTCGAAGAGCAGGTGACGGTGACGCCGCCGGTCGATCCCGCGCCGCTGCCCGCCGGGCCGTTGGGGGTGGAGGTGACCGTCGTACGGCGCCGCTACGACGACCAGCCGGTGCTCGACGGGGTGACCTTCTCGGTCGAGCCCTCCGAGTCCGTGGCCGTCGTCGGCCAGACGGGCGTCGGCAAGAGCACCCTGTCCCAGCTCCTGGTGCGGCTCGCCGATCCCGATGAGGGCTCGGTCGCGATCGGCGGCGTCGACCTGCGCCGGGTCGAGCCCGCGTCGCTGCGGGCGTCCACGGCGATCGTGTTCCAGGAGAGCTTCCTGTTCTCGACGAACGTGCGGGAGAACATCGCACTGGACACCGGGGCCACCGACGCCGAGGTCGAGGCCGCCGCGAAGATCGCCGCTGCCGACCGGTTCATCCAGGCGCTCCCCCATGGCTACGCGACCGTGGTCGGCGAGCGGGGGCACACCCTGTCGGGCGGGGAGCGTCAGCGCGTCGCGCTCGCGCGCGCGATCCTTCGGGCCCCGCGCGTGCTGATCCTGGACGACGCCACGTCGGCGGTGGACCCGTCGATCGAGGCCGACATCCTGGGGGCGCTGCGGCGAGAGCTGCGGACGACCCTGCTCGTCGTGGCCTACCGCCTGTCGACGATCCGTCTCGCCGACCGCGTGATCTACCTCGAGCACGGGCGGGTCGCCGCGACCGGCAGCCACGACGAGCTGCTCGTCTCGGCGCCCGGCTACGGCGCGATCATCCGCGCGTACGAACGGGGTGAGCGATGAGTACGGTCGCGGAACTGCAGGCAGCCGGGAGCATCGACGACGATCAGATCCCCGTGCCTGAGGAGCTGACGGGCGCCATCGCCGTGCTCCGGCGCGGCATCCGCGAGAGCCCGGAGCTCCGCCGCGGACTCGGGTTCACGGTGATCGTCTCCCTCGGCGTGACGGTGACCTCGCTGGTGACCCCGGTATTGATCCAGAACGTATTCGACCACGGCTTCGATGGCGGGTTCAGACCCGGGTACGTCTACTCGATCTGCATGGCCGCCATCGCGCTCGTGGGGCTGGCGTTCGCCGCCGCTCGTTCGGCGGGGCGGCGCCTGGTTCGCGCCGCGGAACAGGCGCTGATGGAGCTGCGGGTGCGGACGTTCGCTCACATCCACGACCTGTCGATCGCGGAGCAATCCGACGAGAAGCGGGGGGTCTTCGTCGCGCGCGTGACCGCCGACGTCGATGCGCTCCAGCAGTTCATGGAGTGGGGCGGCATCGCGTGGATCATCTCGATCGCGCAGGTGATCGGAGCGCTCGCGCTGATGCTGGGGTATGCCTGGCAGCTGGCCCTCGCGGTCGTCGTGCTGGTGATCCCGCTGCTGCTGGTGGTCGGCGCGCTCCAGGCCAAGCTCACGGCCGCGTTCAACGCGGCGCGCACCCGCGTGGGCGAGATGCTCTCGGAGGTCTCAGAATCCGTGATGGGCGCCGCAGTCGTGCGCGCGTACGGCCTCGAGGACCTCACCGACGAGCGGGTGAAGCGCGCGATCGACGAACGGTATCGGGCCGAGGTACTCGCCCACTTCCGCGCCGCGACGCTCTGGCCCCTCTCGTCGGTGTTCTACGCGGTGGCGCTCTCGACCGTGATCGTGCTCGGCGCGACCTACGGTCCCGACTGGGGGCTCACGCTCGGCAAGGTCACCGCGTTCCTGTTCCTGGCCGACGTCTTCCTGCACGTGTTCACCGACCTGCCCGAGGTCTACTCCGAGACGCAGAACGCGATCGCCGGGTGGCGCAAGATCCTCGCGGTCCTGGACCTGCCGGTCGAGATCGTGGAGCCCTCGCCCGGGCGCACGCTCGAGCGGAGCGCGCTCGCCGTGGAGACCGACGACGTGCGCTACGCCTACCGGACCGGACCGGAGGTCCTGCACGGGATCTCGCTCTCGGTGGCGGCCGGCGCCCACGTGGCGATCGTGGGCGAGACCGGCTGCGGAAAGACGACCTTCGTCAAGCTGATGTCCCGGCTCGCCGACCCCGTGAGCGGCCGGATCCTCGTGGGTGGCGTCGACCTGCGCGAGCTCGCGCCGGCGTCGCGCCGCGCCGCGGTGCGCATGGTTCCGCAGGACGGCTTCCTGTTCGCGACGACCGTCCGGGAGAACGTGCGGTTCGGCCGGGAAGGCGCCTCTGACCGCGACGTGATCACGGCCTTCGAGGAGCTGGGTCTCGGCGAGTGGGTGATCGCGCTCCCCGATGGGTTCGACACCCTGGTCGGCGAACGCGGTGAAGCGCTGAGCGTTGGGGAGCGCCAGCTGGTCGCGCTCGCGCGGGCACAGATCGGCGATCCGGGCCTGCTGATCCTGGATGAGGCGACGAGCGCCGTAGACCCCGCCACCGAGCAGCGCATCACCGAGGCGCTCCGGCGGCTGGCGGCGGGCCGCACGACCGTGACGATCGCGCATCGTCTGTCCACAGCCGAGGCGGCCGACCACGTCTTCGTCTTCGACGCCGGGCAGCTCGTGGAACAGGGCACCCACGGCGAGCTCGTGGCGATGGGCGGCGTCTACGCGGGGCTGTACGAGAGCTGGCTCGGCAACACCCAGATCGACTCCTGAGCCGATCGAGCGGTCGGGTAACCTCCGGCGGTGAGCGACTTCATCGACGGACTCCGTGCGGCGGCGAGCGCAGCGGCGTTCCCGACCCTGGGCGCTTTGACCGTTCCCGGACTCATCGGTTCCGTCTCCGTGCGTCGAGACGAATGGGGCGTGCCCTACATCGAGGCCGGGCACCTCGACGACCTCTGGTTCGCACAGGGCTTCGTGACCGCGGGCGAACGGCTCTTCCAGCTGGACCTGCTGCTCCGCGCCGCGACGGGGCGGCTCAGCGAGGTGTTCGCCGAACGCACGCTCCCTGAGGACCGGTTCGCGCGCACGATCGGGCTACACCGGGCCGGGACGCGGGTGACCGCCGGCTGGGACGAGACCGACCGCACGATGCACCGCCGGTTCCGCGAAGGTGTCGCCGCGTGGATCGCGCAGATGCCGAGCCCTCCCGTCGAGTACTCGCTCCTGGACCTGCGGCCCGAACTCCCCCAGGACAAGGCGAGCTGGGCCGCGGCCTTCGCCTTCCTCGCGTGGAGTCTCTCGGGGAACTGGGACCAGGAGTTGCTGCGGGCATGGATCCGCGAGCGCGCCGGCGACGAGGCGGTGCGCACCCTGATGCCGCCCCTGCCGGCCGACCCACCCGTCGATGCCGCAGGCGCGCTCCACGGGGCGATCCTCGACGCGATGCCCCGCCATAAGGCGCAGGGCTCGAACGACTGGGTGGTGGCGCCGGGTCGCACGGCCACCGGCGGCGCTCTGCTCGCGAACGACCCGCACGTGCTCGCGCTCCAGCCCGGCGCGTGGATCGAGCTGCACCTTTCGGCGCCGGGCTATCGGGCGCGTGGCGTCGCGCTGACGTTCTCCCCGGGGATCCTGCTGGGCACGACCGATCACCACGCGTGGGGCGTCACGAACGTGAGTGGTGACGTGCAGGACCTCTACGTCGAGCGCCTGAACGACGACCGCACTGAGGCCGAGTTCGACGGTGCGTGGGAGCCACTGACGATCCACCACGAATCGATCGTGGTCCGAGGCGAGGCCGAGCCCCATGTGCTGGAGGTCCGCGAGACCCGCCATGGGCCGATCCTCGACACGTTCCCGAGCGGGATCCTCGACGCCGAGCAGGTGGCGCTCCCGACCGGCGAGACCTACGCGCTCCGCTGGGCCGGGCAGGATGCCGGGATCCACCCGTCGCTCACGTTGCGCGCGGCGCAGGCCACGAGCTTCGAGACGTTCCGCGAGGCCGTGCTCGGCCTGGAATGCCCCGGCCAGAACGTCGTGTACGCCGACGTCGACGGCACGATCGGGTACGCCTGCACCGGGCGGTTCCCGATCCGCCGCGCCGGCGACGGCACCACCCCGGTTCCGGGCTGGACGAGCGAGCACGAGTGGGACGGCTGGATCCCGGCCGAGCAGCTCCCGTGGGCGAAGAACCCCGGCCGGGGCTTCCTCGCGACCGCCAACAACCGGATCCACGACGACGCCTACCCACACTTGATCGGCCACGACTTCCACACCCCGTTCCGCGCGCGGCGGATCGTCGAGATCCTCGGCGCGAATGATCGCTGCACGGTGGACGACATGGTCCGGCTGCAACTCGATACGGTCTCGCTCCCCGCCCGGGAGACGGTTCCTCTGCTGCTGCGCCTCCAGCCGCTCACCGACGCCCAAGGGGGCATGCTCCGCATGCTCGAGGGATGGGACGGCGAGATGGCGGCCGACTCCGCGCCGGCCGCCATCTTCACCGTCTGGTCGCGCCACGTCGCCCGTCGTGCGCTCGTGCCTCTGCTCGGCGAGGACCTGTTCCGGCATTACCACGCGTGGCGCGAGCCGTTCCAGTGCCAGGCCCTGCCGGCGATGCTCCGTGAACCGGGCGGCTGGCTCGACGACGACCTCCTGCGCGCGGCGCTCGACGACGCGATCGCCGAGCTGGGCGAGTCCCAGGGCGCCGATCCCGCGGCGTGGCGGTGGGGCGCGTTGCATCGACTCCGGCTCGCCCATCCCCTGGCGGCGATCCCGGGTCTCGAACCCCTCTTCCTGGCCGCCGACCTCGAGCTGGGAGGCGACGAACAGACCGTGATGCAGGCGGGCTTCGACGGCCGCGACGGGTACCCGGCCGCGGTGATCCCCTCGTGGCGAGCGGTCTACGACCTCGCCGACCTCGATCGAAGCGTCGGGGTGCTGCCGGCCGGCATCAGTGGGAACCCCGCGAGCCCGCACTGGAACGATCAGACCGAGGGATGGCTCGCCGGCGTGCCGCACCCGCTGCCGTTCACCGAGCGAGCGGTCGCCGCCGCCACGGTGAGCGACCTGGGCCTGCTCCCCGGGTAACATCCTTCGCGATGCCGAAGTCAAAGGGCCGCACGAAGAAGAAGGAGCCGCGCAAGTACGGCGCCACACCCACGCCGAAGAAGCGGCACAAGACGAGTCCGCGTTGGTACGGGGCTGCCGTGCTCACCGTCATGGGGCTGGGCGTCGCATCGATCGTGCTGAACTACCTGGGCGTGCTCCCCGGCGGTACCTCGAACCTATGGCTGTGGGTGGGGCTGGGACTGATCGCCCTTGGGTTCGTGGGCACCACGTTCTGGTACTAGAGATCACACCGCTGTGATTTCCCACAAGGGTTGTCCACAGCGTGGATAACCCTTCCGTTCGACCCGTGCAGCATCTGTGGAAGACCGGTTGAAAACGGTTGCACGAAGGCGCGAGGGTGGGTCACCCCTCGGTCGGGCGCCGCACCACCTGCATCCGCTCCCCGCAGTGGCGCGGGACCTGAAGCTCCCCGAGCCGGGACACCTTGTATTCGGTGCCGCATTCCCCACACACGAGGTACACGTCGAGGGCATCGACATCCTCGGCTTCTTCGGGCGCGACGCCGGCGTCGGGATCAGGAGCGAGCGAACGGATCGACGCCATCCCGATCCGCCAGATCGCCAACCCGACCGCGATCGCGGTGACGATGAGGAGCCAGCGGGGCATACGCCCCACCGTAGCAGCCGACCGGGGGACGGCAGCCGGAGCGCGAGGCTCCTAGATCACGCCCTGCGCGAGCATCGCGTCGGCCACCCGGGTGAACCCGGCGATGTTCGCCCCGTGGAAGTAGCTCCCCGGTTTCCCGTAGGCCTCCGCGGTCTCCCGGCACTGGTCGTGGATCCGTTTCATGATCGTGCGGAGCCGGTCGTCGACGACCTCGCGGTCCCAGGTCACTCGCATCGAGTTCTGCGACATCTCCAAGCCACTGACGGCCACGCCGCCGGCGTTCGCGGCCTTACCCGGTCCGTACATCACCCCGCCGTCGAAGAACGCCTGCACGCCGTCGGGGACCGTGGGCATGTTGGCGCCCTCGCTGACGAAGCGCACGCCGTTGTTCACCAGGTTGAGGGCGTCCTTCTCGTTGACCTCGTTCTCGATGGCGCTGGGGAAGGCGCCGTCGGCCGGGACGTTCCAGAGCGGGTTGTGGTCGCTGAGCGGGTCGGCCGGGGTGAACGTCGCCCGCGGGAACGCGTCGGCGTACTCCCGGATCCGGCCACGTCGCTCGTTCTTAAGGCTCATCACCCACGCGAGCTTCTCCCGGTCGATGCCGTCGGGATCGTGGATGAACCCGCCCGAGTCCGACAGCGTGATCGGGATCCCGCCCAGATCCAGGAGCTTTTCGACCGTGTACTGCGCAACGTTGCCGGCGCCTGAGACGAGGCACCGCTTGCCCTCGAGGGAGTCCTCGCGCGTGGCCAGCATCTCCTCGGCGAAGTAGACCGCGCCGTACCCGGTGGCCTCGGGACGGATCAGCGAACCGCCCCATCCCAGACCCTTGCCAGTCAACACGCCCGTGTACTCGTTGCGGATCCGCTTGTACTGCCCGAACAGGAACCCGATCTCACGGCCCCCGACCCCGACGTCGCCGGCCGGGACATCGGTGTCCGGACCGATGTGGCGCTGCAGCTCGGTCATGAACGACTGGCAGAACCGCATCACCTCCGTGTCGGTCTTGCCCTTGGGATCGAAATCGGCCCCGCCCTTGCCGGCGCCCATCGGCAGGGTCGTGAGCGCGTTCTTGAAGACCTGCTCGAACGCGAGGAACTTCAGCTTGCCCAGATACACGGCCGGGTGGAAGCGAAGGCCGCCCTTGTACGGTCCGATCGCGCTGTTCATCTCGACGCGGAAGCCGCGGTTCACGTGCACCCGTCCCGCGTCGTCCACCCACGGGACCCGGAACATGATCACCCGCTCCGGCTCGACGATCCGCTCCACGATCTGCGCTTCGCGGTACTCGGGGTGCCGGTCGAGTACGAGCTCGAGGGACTCCATCACCTCTGCGACGGCCTGCAGGAACTCCGGCTCGTGCGGGTTCTTCACCCGGAGGTCGTTCAGCAGCCCGTCGACGTATTCGCTCATCTCGCGCCCCGCTTTCCAGGTTGTCCTGGGCGGAGTCTAGGTATCTCGGGCCGACGTGGGAAGGGCCGAAAGCCCCACGGCCACAGCGCCGATCGCGCGGCGCTAGGCGGGTTCGGCGACGATGCCGGGGACGTGGCGTGCGAAGAAGTCGAGGATCACACGCTGCTGACGCACATCCTCGTCGATGTCGAAGGAGCTGTGCCCCGTCGCGAATCGGTACACCTCGTGCGGGTGGTTCCGCTCCTTCAGCGCGTCGACGTAGGCCATCGCCTGCCGGAGAGGACACCGGCTGTCGCTCTCGCCGATCACGAAGAGCACGGGCGCGGTCACTCGGTGGCTGTGCACGATCGGGTTGCGCGTCGCCATCAGCTCGGGCACGTCCTTGGGCTCGCCCCCGAGCAGGGCGCGATCGTAGGCCTGCAGGATCGGGGACATGTCCTCGTAGCTCATCACATAATCGCCGACCGGCACACCGGCGAGTCCCGCGATCCACAGTTCTGGATGGGTGCCGAGCTCCATCAAGGTGAGGTAGCCACCCCACGACCAACCGCCGATCGCGGCGCGCGCGGGATCGGCGATGCCTTTGTCCACGAGGTCGGCGAGCGCCGCGTTGAGATCCTCGATCTCGGGACCGCCGATATCGCCGATCAGGGTGTCGCGCCACTCGGCGCCGAATCCAGTCGATCCGCGGTAGTTCACCATCGCCACGGCGAACCCTGCGTCGACGTAGGACTGGACCTCCGGGGACCATCGGTCCTCATCGAGCCAGGTCGGCCCACCGTGGGGATGCATCAGGAACGGCCACGGCCCCTCACCCTCGGGCGTGACGTAGAACCCCTGCACCGACTGGCCGAGCTCGTTCTCGAACCGCCAGGACACATAGGGCCGTCCCTGTGGAGCGCGTTCGCCCTCGGGCGTCAGGACCACGGCGCCCGTGTCGTCGAGGATGCGGGGTGCGGTCGTCCCGCTCGCATGCCGGAGCCAGACGCGGCCATCGGGGCGCACGCGAGCGCCGCTCACCTGACCCTCGGGATGGTCGATCGGTGTCAGAACATCGCCTTGGAGCTCGAAGCGATACAGGCGATGGCGGCCCTCGTGCTCGTGGCGGAGCAGGAGCGCGGATGCGTCGGGCCACCAGTCCAGAACCAACACCGGGCCGTCGAGTCCTGTGACGATGTCGCGCCAACTCCCGGAGATCGGCTCCCAGATCGCCGGAGCCTCCTCACCGGCTCGCTCGTGGATCACGGCGAGACGCTGGTCGCCCTCCACGGGCGACCACGCGGCAGCGGCGAGGCTCCTGCCCTCGTCGAGCTGTTCGCCGATCGTGCCGCCGGTACGCGGGTCGACCACGCGGAGCGCGGGGTGCATCATGTCCCCGTGCTCGCTGTGCGTGAGGCACAGGAGCGTCCCGTCCGACGAGAGGCCGCCGCGGTTGTAACTGCCTTCGCCACCCACGGCCACGAACTCGGCGCTGCGATAGAGCTCCTTCGCCTCGCCGCCTTCGATCGCGACGTAGATCGCGAACCCATCGCGATCGCTGATCGCTGCGCTCACGATCCCGGGCGCCACGGCGAAGCCCTCGTTCCACCCCTGGGGCACGCCGTCGAGGAACGGCGTGGCCTCGCCGCCCGCGAACGGTTGCGCGAACCAGCGGCCCGATTCGTCCCCCGTCTCGTCCTGCCAGTAGAGGACGAGCTCGCCGCTCGCATCGAAGGACCCGGTGATCACTCCGACCGGATGATCGGTGACCTTGCGACGCGCCCCGGAGGCCACGTCCCAGACGTGCACCTGCCAGACGCCGCTCTCGGTGCTCTCGTACCCGACGTGGTCGGGCGCGCGCGTCGGCCAGTCGAGCATGGAGGTCGTGGGCGCTCGGAAACGGCGTTCCCACCGAGGGATCTGGGATTCGGACATGGGCGATAGCCTACCCATAGAACGGGTCACAGCGGGTGGAGGGGCCGCGATCTTGGAGGGCCGGGCTTACTTCGGGCCGCCACCGTTGCCGCCGGCATTGCTGACGGCGTCGGGGTTACCGCCGGCACCGTAGCCGCC
>JANLXF010000083.1:0-19012 GCA_031364965.1 Actinomycetes bacterium
ATCGCCGTGGCTGCCGCGTTCGCGGCGGGCGGCGTGGTGGGGGCGTTCGTGGGCCAGTGCGCGGGGTCGCGCGTGTCCGCCGGGACGCGCTCGCGCGCGTTCGCGGTGCTCGTGCTCTCGGTGGGGTCGTACACGTTGTTCGACGTGCTGATGAAGGGATGATGTGCTGATGTTCGGACGTGACAAGGGCGGGATCGATCCCGCCACGCTGGACGATGGCCGGGGGGAGATGGTCGTGCTCGACGTGCGGGATCCCCACGAGTGGAAGGCGGGCCACATCGACGGCGCGGTGCACGTGCCGCTGGCGGCGCTCGCCGGCACGGTCGGGTCGCTGGACCGCGACCGGCCCGTGGCCGTGGTCTGCAGGAGTGGCAACCGGAGCCGTGCCGCCGTGCGCTTCCTCAGAGCGAACGGTCTCGACGCGCATAACGTGTCGGGCGGGATGGTGGCCTGGTCGAAGCAGCAGCTGCCGATCGTGACCGACCGCGGCCGGCCCGGGACGGTGGTCTGATGCACCTCGAGCAGCACCACCTGGAGAGCCTCGGCCATGCGTCGTACCTGGTGGGCGACGAGGCCTCGGGCGAGGCGCTGATCCTGGACCCCCAACGTGACGTCCGCGGCTACCTGGAGGCGGCACGCTCACGGGGACTGCGGATCGCGTACGTGATCGACTCCCACGGCCACAACGACTACCTGTCCGGGATCTCCGAGATCGTGCGGCACGTGCCCGACGTCACCGTGCTCGCCTCGGCGGCGGGGGAGTTCGGCTACAACCACCGCCCGGTCCGCGACGGCGAGCTCGTCGAGATGGGCGAGGTCGCGTTCGAGGTGCTGCACACGCCGGGCCACACCCCCGAGCACGTGAGTCTCCTGATCCGCGATCGCTCGATCGGCGAGGATCCGGCCGTGCTGCTCTCGGGCGGCGCGCTGCTGGTGGGCGACGTCGCGCGACCCGACCTGCTGGGCGGCGCCGAGCAGACGCGCGAGGGCGCGGCCGCGATGTGCGAGACCCTCCAGACGAAGATCCTCACGCTCCCGGACCACGTGGAGGTCTTCCCGACGCACGTCGCCGGGTCCCTGTGCGGCGGGAACATCGGGCAGCGTCTGTCGACGACCGTGGGGTATGAGCGCCGCACGAACCCGCTCCTTGCCCGGATCACATCGGCGGACCTCTTCGTGCGCGACTGCCTCGATCTCGAGAACCTCCCGGCGGTACCCCCGTACTGGCGGCGGATGCGCGGCCAGAACCTGGCCGGGCCCGCAGCGGTGGGCGCGATCCCCGAACCACCGGCGCTCGACGCGGCCGCCTTCCAGAAGCGCCGCGACGGCGGCGCTGTGGTCCTCGACGGGCGTCAACCCGAGGCGTACGCCGGCGGGCACGTTCCCGCATCGTTCAACGTCGCAGTGGGAAGCTCCTTCCCGACGTGGGCGGGCACGGTCGTGCCCGAAGACGCCGACGTGCTCCTGGTCCTGGACCGGCCCGAGGACCTGATGGTCGCCACCTGGGATCTCCTGCGGATCGGCTACCGGGCGCCGGTGGGCTGGCTCGCCGGCGGGATGGAGGCCTGGCGCACGTCCGGACAGGATGTGGCCTGGCTGGGTCAGATCTCGGTTCGTGACCTGCGCCGCGCGCTGGCGGCCGGGGAAGTGGACCTGCTCGACGTGCGGCAGCCCGCCGAGTGGGCGGACGGTCACGTGGAGGGCGCGACCTTCGTGACGGGGGCCGAGCTCGGATCGCGGCTCGACGACGTTCCCTCTCACGGGACCCGGCCGCTGGCGGTGATGTGCGGCAGCGGATTCCGCTCGAGCGTGTCGGCGAGCCTGCTCGTCGCCTCGGGCCGGGAGCGCGTCATGACCGTGGTGGGCGGCATGGATGCCTGGGAGACGGCGGGCTTGCCCACCACGCAGGCCGGGTGACCCACCGACCAGCGCGGCGCTTCCGGCAACGTAATCGGGATTACGGATCGGGAATACGACCGGCGGGCTCCGCCGTTCTTGGACGTGCACGTCCCGACCGACAGGAGCCGAACCGTGACACCCGAGATCGACACCTACGCCCTTCCGCTGCTGCCCTTGACCACCGGCGTCGTGCTGCCGGGGATGGTCATCACGCTCACGATCGAGTCCGACGAGGCCCGCGCCGCCGTCGACGCCGCGAGCGCCGCCGGGGACGACCGCCGCCTATTGTTGTTGCCCCGCACCGACGGCCGTTACGCGCGGGTCGGCACGGTCGCGACGATCGAGGACGTCGGCGCGCTCCGCAACGGCACCGAGGCGCTCGTGATCCGCGGCCTCCACCGGGCGGTGGTCGGCGTCGGCGTGCCCGGCACCGGCGACGCGGTGTGGGTCCAGGTCGAGCCGGTAACGGAGACCGAGCCCACCGCCCGGGCCAAGGAGCTCGCCCGGGAGTACCGCGCGGTCGTCGAGAACATCGTGGAGGCGCGCGGCGTGCCCCAGGTCGCGGAGTTCCTGCGGGGGATCGCCGACCCCGGCCAGATCGCCGACACCGCCGGCTACTCGCCGGACCTCTCCCTCGAGCAGAAGATCGAGGTGCTGGAGACCCTCGACGTGGAGGCGCGCCTCGAGCGCGTCGTCGAGTGGGCCAAGGGCGTGCTCGCCGACCTGGAGCTCAAGGACAAGATTCGCACCGAGGTCAGCGAGGGGATGGAGAAGCGCCAGCGGGAGTTCCTGTTGCGCGAGCAGATGACCGCGATCCGCAAGGAGCTCGGTGAGGACGGCGAGGAAGACGTCGTCGGTGAGTACCGCACCAAGCTCGAGGCCGCCGGCATGCCCGAGGACGTGCGCAAGGAAGCCGAGCGTGAGCTCGGGCGCCTCGAACGCACCTCGGAGCAGTCACCCGAGTACGGCTGGATCCGCACATACCTCGACTGGATGACCGAGCTGCCATGGTCCACGCGGTCCGAGGACAACCTGGACATCCCGGCCGCGCGCGCCGTGCTCGACGAGGATCACGAGGGTCTCGAGGACGTGAAGGATCGGATCCTCGAGTACCTGGCCGTGCGCAAGCTCCGCCAGGAGCGCGGCATGGGCGAGCCCACCGGCCGCGGCTCCGGCGCGATCCTCACCCTGGTCGGCCCCCCGGGCGTCGGCAAGACCTCGCTCGGGGAGTCGGTCGCGCGTGCTCTCGGGCGGAAGTTCGTGCGCGTGTCGCTGGGCGGGATCCACGACGAGGCCGAGATCCGCGGGCACCGGCGCACCTACGTCGGCGCGCTTCCCGGCCGCATCGTGCGGGCCCTCAAGGACGCCGGCACGAAGAACCCTGTGATGATGCTCGACGAGATCGACAAGGTCGGCGCCGACTGGCGTGGCGACCCTTCGAGCGCCCTGCTCGAGGTGCTCGACCCCGCCCAGAACCACACGTTCCGTGACCACTACCTCGACGTCGACCTCGACCTGTCCGAGGTGCTGTTCATCACGACCGCGAACGTCGCCGAGACGATCCCCGGTCCGCTCTTCGACCGGATGGAGGTCATCCGGATCGACGGCTACACCGAGGACGAGAAGATCGCGATCGCGAAGCACCACTTGGTGGGCCGCCAGGTCGAGCGCAACGGCCTGCGCGAGGACGAGGTCGCCCTCACGGACGACGCCCTGCGTACGATCGTGGGGGACTACACCCGCGAGGCCGGCGTGCGGAACCTGGAGCGGGAGCTCGGCAAGGCGCTGCGGAAGGTCGCGACGAAGATCGCGGCCGGCGACGTCGAGCCGCCCGTGACGATCGACGCCGACGACGTCCGCACATACCTCGGTCGTCAGAAGTTCTTCTTCGAGGCGGCGGAGCGTACGGCCGTCCCCGGGGTGGCCACGGGCCTGGCGGTCACGGGCACCGGCGGCGACGTCTTGTTCATCGAGGCCAGCCGGGAAGACGAGGGCGAGGGCCTGACCCTCACCGGCCAGCTCGGCGACGTGATGAAGGAGTCGGCGCAGATCGCGCTCAGCTACGTCCGCTCGCACGCGGCGGACCTGGGGATCGACCCCGAGCGGCTGAAGGGCCGGTTCCACGTGCACGTGCCCGCCGGGGCGGTCCCCAAGGACGGTCCGAGCGCCGGGGTCACGATGACGACCGCGCTCGTGTCGTTGCTGACCGGGCAGTCCGTGCGGCCGATCGTCGGCATGACCGGCGAGGTCACCCTCCAGGGACGCGTGCTGCCGATCGGCGGCGTGAAGCAGAAGGTGCTCGCCGCGCATCGCGCCGGGCTGCGAGAGGTGATCCTGCCCAAGCGGAACGAAGGCGAGCTGGACGACGTGCCGGAGCAGGTACGCGAACAGATGACGTTCCACGTGGCCGAGGACGTGCGCGACGTACTCGCGATCGCGCTGCGGGACGATGTCGCCGGGGAGGCGGTAGGGTCCGTCGTGTGAACGTGACGGTGTTCGGGGCGGGCGGCCGAACGGGCCGAGGCGTGGTGGCCGAGGCGCTCGCACGTGGCCACCTGGTAACCGCGATGGTGCGTCGCCCCCCGGAACCGCAGATGGCGTCGGGTGCCAGGATCGTCACCGGCGACGCGCGTGACGCGGCGGCGGTGGCTCGGGCGCTCGAGGGCGCCGAAGCCGTCCTCTCCGCGATGGGCCCGGCCGGCAACGATCCGGGGACGGCCTACTCCCACGCGGTAGTCGCCCTCGTCGCCGCGATGGAGGCGACCGGGCCGTCCCGGCTCGTGATCACCGCGAACGCCCGGGTCTTCGACGACCGCCCGCTCTCGGGGCCGTTCGCGGGCGTGTCCGAGGAGCATCGCCGGGCGCTCGCGACGCTCCGCGCCAGCCGCCTCGAGTGGACCGTGCTGGCGACGCCGATGCTCACCGATGAGGAAACCGCGGACAGCTACACGCTGACCGTCGACGGCAAAGGGGAAGGGCGCGAGATCGATCGCCGGAACTTCGCGCGAGCGGTGGTCGACGCGCTCGAGCACGCGGCGTGGATCGGCCGCGCGGTCGACGTGACGGACTAGGGAAGCGGCGCGCGGCGCACGATCGAGTAGACCGCGTACGAAGAGTCGTCGAGCTCGGCGGCGCCCATCGAGCCGGTCCTGAACCGCTCGAACCCGTCATCGCCCATCTCG
This sequence comes from Actinomycetes bacterium, assembly GCA_031364965.1. Lineage (GTDB taxonomy): Bacteria > Actinomycetota > UBA4738 > UBA4738 > HRBIN12 > JAOUEA01. The sequence goes on from JANLXF010000083.1 coordinate 5,082, forward strand.
ACGATCACGCCTCCGGTGATCAGGCTCTGGCCCGGCTCGGCCAGGCCGGAGAGGGCTACGGCGACACGTCCCGGATGCCCGCCCGCAGCGTCGTCGTTCGCGGTGACCTTCCCCATGTGGACCCCACCACGACGGTCGGTCAGGGCTTCCACGGCGCCGAGGACGAACTCGATCGTTTCGAGGACCTCGGGGAGCTCCGCGATCACCATGTCGTCGGACACGACCGGAGCCAGGCCGCCCAGCCGCTCGATCGCGGGCACGAGCTCCGCGGCGCGCGGGCCGACGATCGCCGCGAGGACGGTGAGGTGCGCCGGCTCCGTTCCGGTGATCGCGAACCCGGGGAGATGCTCCAGCTTGCGGTGGTAGACCACGACCCGAGCCTACCCCCGACTATCCTTCGTTCCATGCCCACGCCCACGTGGACCCGCGCGCGCCTGCGGCACGCGGCCTCGATGCTCCGACACGGTCGCAATCCCGCGGCCACCGTCTACGAGAGCCTCGGCGACGACTTCCCGTTCGCGCTGGCGCCGGGTTGGCTGAACCTGGGTCTGTGGGACGGCCATGGCGGCGACGCCGCCGAGGCGCCCGTCGCGGTCCGCCGGCTCGTCGAGGCGATCGCGGCACCCTTGCCGGCCGGCGGCGACCTGCTCGACGTCGGGAACGGCCTCGCCGAGCAGGACCCGGTGATCGCGGCCGTCGCATCGCCCCGGTCCCTGACGGCGATCAACATCACGCTCTCTCAGTTGCGAGCCGGGGCGCCCCGGCTCGCCGAGGCCGGCGGGCGAGCCGTGAATGCCGACGCCACGCGCCTGCCGTTCCGCGACGGCGCGTTCGACGGGCTGATCTCGGTGGAAGCCGCGTTCCACTTCCCCTCTCGCGACCGGTTCTTCGCCGAGGCGCGACGGGTGCTCCGGCCCGGCGGCGTGCTCACGATGTCGGACATCGCGACCCAGCGGTATCCGCGCGGACCTCGCGAGCTGGTGGCGGGGTTCTCGCAGCTGCGGGCCTGGGGGCTGGGCACGCACGCAGCGGCCTCCGCGACCGTGATCGCCGACAAAGCCGAGCGCGCCGGGTTCACCGAGGTGCGGACCGAGCGCGTGGGTGAGCGAGTCATCGGACCCGCCCTCCGGTTCGTGCGCGAGCGGTTGGAGCGCGGCGACGCCGGCGCCGACCGGAGCTTCTCGCTCGCGGTCCGGCTGATGCTGTCGCAGGTCGACCTGCTGTGGGAACGGGGGATGATCGAGTACCTGTTGCTGACCGCACGCGCCCCGGCCGAACCCGGCGGGGATTAGTTGCGGTTGGCCGGCATGTTCGCGCTGAGCCAGCCGATCAGGTCCTGCGGGCTCCGCGTCTGCAACCACACCGTGCCCGGGCCGGTGAACTCGGTCACCAGGCCCTCGGCGCCAAGGATCGCCGACTTCCAGTTCCCGGCCTTGTGGACCTCGTAGGTCATGCCCTCGGGGAACGCGACGACGTGCCCCGTGTCGACGACGTAGGTCGTGCCGGCGGGGATCTCCTGGGCGAGCATCGCGCCGTAGCTCGAAACGAGCATGTCGCCCTGGCCGGTGCAGCGCAGCAGGAACAGCCCCTCCCCGCCGAAGAACGTCTTCGCGCCACCCCACTTGGTGTCGACATCGATCGCCGGATCGCTCGCGATCCACGAGCCGGATTGGACCATCAGGTTCCGCGTGCCGTCCAGGGGCATGTGCACGAGATCGCCGGGGAGCTTCGCGGCCACGCTCACCGTGCCGCCGCTCGCCGCCGTGAACGTGTTGATGAAGAAGCTCTCGCCGCCGAGCACGGAGCGCTTCAGGCCGCCGAGGACGCCGCCGCGCGAGGCCGTGGCGATCTCGACGCCGCCCGTCATCGAGGCCATCGCGCCGGCCTCGACCTCGACCGAACCTCCGGGCGCAAGGGTGATCGTGCCGTACGCGAACGCGGGACCGCACTGGATGTCGACCTGCACCGTTGACCTCCTGGACGTCGGGATGCGACCAGGATAAGCCGCCGGGGGACCGCGCCCTAGGACCCGAACTCCCGGGCCAACGACGGCAGCGGCACCGTGCCCAGCGCGAGGAGGCGGTCGTGGAACGCGCGCAAGGAGAACGCCGTCCCCTCATGTGTTTCGACGGCGGCGCGCGCCTTCTCGATCTCGATCATGCCGGTCATGTAGCTGAGCGCCTGGCCGGGCATCGCGATATAGCGGTCGACCTCGATCTCGGCGTCGGTCCGCGGCGTGCCGCCCACCTGGAGCTTCTCGATCGCGCGCTCGCGGTCCCAGCCGAGCGCATGCAGCCCTGTGTCGGTGATCAGGCGCGCGGCCCGGAGCGCCTGGTTCTCCAGCATGCCGAGGCGCTCCCAGTCGTCGAGGTACAGCCCCATCTCGTCGGCCAGGCGTTCGGCGTAGAGCCCCCACCCCTCCGTGAACGCGCTCCCGGCCAGGATCCCGCCGAACCGGCGGAGCTTCGGCAGGTCGCTCGCTTCCTGCTCGAGCGCGATTTGGAAGTGGTGGCCCGGGTTCGCCTCGTGGAACGTCACGCCCGGGATCGAGTGCAGCTCGCGACTCGGCAGGTCGTAGGTGTTGATGTAGTACACCCCCGGCCGGGAGCCGTCCTCGGTGGGGGGGTTGTAGAACGCCATCGGAGAGTCGGCTTCGCGGAAGGCCTCGACCACGCGCACCTCGCAGTTCGCCGACGGCAGCCGACCGAACCAGGGGGCCGCCGCATCCCAACTGCGCCGCACCTGATCCTGGACGATCGCGACGAGCGTCTCGGGGCTCTCGGCGGTGTCGGCGCCGGTGGCGCGATACGCCGTGAGGGCCTCGGCCGACGACACGTATCCCAGCGTGCCGGCGATGCGATCGCGCTCGTCCATGATCGCGTCGAAGCGCGCGTTCCCGAGTTCGTGCAGCTCGCGCGGGTCGAGCGGGAGGGAGGTCCACGACAGGATCGCGGTCGCGTACATCGCCTCCCCGCCGGGGAGCGACGACAAGCCGATCGTCTCCGTCGCGTGCGGGAGGTACGCCTGGAGCGCGCCCAGGAACGCCTCGTACGCGGGGTTGACCACCTCGCCGACGATCGCCGCGATCCGCGAGCGGTCCTCGTCGTCCGTGACGGGCATCAACGCCGGGGACCCGTGGGCCGGGAGGGCGAGGAGGCGCTCGACCTGCGCGATCGTGCGTTCGGCCACCACGCGGGGCGCGGTGATGCCGGCCGCCACGCCATCGCGTCCGACCTCGGCCCACGCCTCGAGGAAGGCGGGGAACGCCCGGAGGCGCGCCTCGTATCGCTCGAGCCGCTCGGGCGTGTCCGTCTGCTGGACGGACGCGATCTCGCCGAGCATCTGCCCCGGCCCCCACAGATGGTTCGCGGCGCTCAGCCGGTCGGTCCGGTGCTCCAGCTCGGCGAGGTAGCGCCGTGCGATCGCCTCCGCGACGTCGAGGGTGGCGCGACGCGCGGGGTCGAGTGCGCCCCGGTCGATCGCGGATGCCTCGGCCAGGGCCGCCCGGTGCACGGCCTCGCTCGCCGCCCGGCCCGCCTCGCCCGGGTCGGGAAGCCGGTCGTCGTAACGCTCGTCACCGACCGAGGTGCCGAGCGTCGGTTCGAGCTCGAGCAGCTCGTCCCAGTAGCGGTCGACCAGCGCGTCGGTGCGGTTCGTCTCGTCCACGGTCCTCCCCGGATCGATCAAAGGAGCCCCAGCGTAGCGGCGCCGTCGACCGGCAAGGCGGTTCCGCTCACGTAGCCCGCCGGGGCCGAACATAGGAAGGCGACGACGCGGCCGAGGTCCTCGGGATCGCCGAGCCGGCCCATGTGGCCCAGCTCCTTCACGCGATCGGTCTCGTGCAGTCCGGGACACACCAGGTTCACCGTGACGCCGTCGCCGATCAGGTCGGCCGCGGCCGTCTTGGCCCAGGCCCACAGGCCGGTCCGCGCGACGTTCGAGTACGCGAGGTCGGGGATCGGCTGCTTCACCGCGTTCGAGGTGATGAAGCAGATCCGTCCCCATCCCGCGGCGCGCATGTGCGGGACGGCCGCGAGCGCCAGCCGGATCGAGGTCTGGAGGTTGGCGTTCAGCGCGGCGAGGAGCCCGGCGTCGTCCACCTCGAGTGCGCGCGCTCTGGGCGGGCCGCCGGCGTTCGCGACGAGCACGTCGATCGATCCGAACCGCGCGACGGTCTCCTCGACCAGCCGCGCCGGTTCGCCGGGGTCGGTGACGTCGGCCACGACGCCTTCGACGCGTCCGCCGCCCGTCGGGGCTGCGCCGATCGCCGCGTCGAGCCGACCTTCGTCGCGCCCGCAGATCAGGACGTTCGCTCCCTCGCGCGCCAGGGCGTACGCCGCACCCCGCCCGAGCCCCTTCGTCGCCGCCGTGACGAGCGCGGCTCTGCCCCCCAGGCCGAGTTCCATGCGGGCGACGATACCCTGGAGGGGTCATGACCGACCGACGCGCGCCGCTGCGCGCCGCCGGGGTTGCCGTCACCGCGGTCCTCGCGCTCGCGCTCTTCGTCACCCTCGTGGTCCCCCGTGGGCGGGGTGACGCGACGCCCGGACCGCTCGTCCGGACGAACCCGAACCTCGGCCCCTTCCGGGGGCTCGGCGTGTGGGTCGACATCTACGACGAGGCCGCGTGGGCCGACCCCGCCGCCGCGGCGGCGGACATGGCGGCCCGGGGCGTGCGCACGCTGTTCCTGCAGACCTCGAACGCCGACCGCCCGGGGTCCTTCGTCTTCCCCGAGGCCACCGCCGCGTTCGTCGACGCCGCACACGACGCCGGGGTCGAGGTCGTGGCCTGGTATCTGCCCGCGCTGCGGGACCTCGCGAGCGATCGGCGGCGGGTGGCCGACGCGATCGCCTTCCGGACGCCACGGGGCGATGCCTTCGACGGGTTCGGCCTCGACATCGAATCCGAGATCGTGACCGATCCGGTCCGCCGAACCGAACGACTCGTTCGCCTGTCCGCCGAGCTGCAGAACCTCGCCGGACCGGAGTACCCGCTGGGGGCGATCGTTCCGTCGCCCGTGCGGCTGCGCGACGACCTCGCGTACTGGCCCGGGTTCCCGTGGCACGAGCTCGCAATGACGTACGACGCGATCCTGCCGATGACCTACTTCACCTTCCGGGCGAACGGACCCGCCGAAACGGCCGCCTACGTGGCGGGCTGCATCGACGAGATCCGTGCCGGGGTGGGAAGCGACGCCGTCGCGATCGACGTGATCGGCGGGCTGGCCGCCGATGCGGCCGACCCGGAGACCCGCGCGTTCGTCAGGATCCTCCGTGCGCGGGACGTGACGGGCGGGGGGTGGTATTCGTGGCCCGATACCACCGAGGCGCAGTGGGCGCTGCTCGCGCGCGTCGAGCCGGCGGCGTGATTGACCCTGTTCGCCGGCCGCGGCTAGGCTTCGCCCGTCCCGAGCGCTAGGAGCGATCCGTCCACGTGCCATCACGACCTCGAATCGGCCGCGTCCCCGCCCTCGTCGCGTTCGCCCTCATCTCGGCGTCGTGCAGCCGGCCGCTCGACACCGGCGGCCTCGAGTCCGACCTCAAAACCCAGATCGAGGACAAGCTCGGTGCCCAAGCCCTCACGGTGTCCTGTCCGGACGGGGTGAAGGCCGAGGCGGGTTCGTCGTTCACCTGCGAGGCATCCGACCCGACCGGTGCGACGATGGTCATCACCGTCACCCAGACCGACGACCAAGGCCACGTGACCTGGACGGTCACCGGCGCCTCGACCTAAGGAGCCACCCGTGCTGCTCGAGAAGAAGCGCCTCCTCATCACGGGGGTCCTGACGCCGCAGTCGATCGCGTTCGCGGCCGCCGAGGCATGCCTGGCGCTGGGCGCCGAGATCGTCCTGACGAACTTCGGGCGAGGAGTGAGCCTCACCGAGAAGACCGCGAAACGCCTGTCGCAGCCCGTGGATGTACTCGAGATGGACATCAACATCCCGCACGAGATCGACGCCGTCCGCGACGAGCTGGCCGCGCGCTGGGGATCGCTCGACGGGTTCCTCCACGCGATCGCGTTCGCGCCTGCCGACGCGCTCGGGGGGAACTTCCTGCACACGCCGTGGGAGAGCGTGGCCACGGCCGTACAGACGAGCGCCTTCTCGTTGAAGCAGCTCGCCGTGGGCATGCTGCCCCTGATGGAGGAGCGCGGCGGCTCGATCGTCTCGCTCGATTTCGATGCCACCGTCGCCTGGCCGATCTACGACTGGATGGGCGTCGCGAAGGCGAGCCTGGAATCGGTGACGCGCTATCTCGCCCGCGACCTCGGTCCCAAGGGCGTGCGCGTGAACACGGTGTCGGCGGGGCCGATCAAGACGATGGCCGGCAAGGGCATCCCTGGGTTCGATCGCATCAGCGACGCGTGGGCGAGGCGGGCGCCGCTGGGATGGGACATCGCCGATCCCTCACCCGTGGGCCGCGCCGTGGCCTTCTTGCTGTCCGACCTGTCCGACGGCATCACCGGCGAGATGATCCACGTCGACGGTGGTTTCCACGCCATGGGCGCCGATCTGGACTGAGCGCGCCTCGGCGCTCAGCGTGCGCCGACGCCCTGTTCGCTCGCGAGCTGGCGCTGCGCCCGCGCGATCGCGCGGAACGCCTCCTTCAGACCGCTGCGCGCGAGCGGGCCGAGCTCGCCGGGGTCCGGGAAGTCGTCGGGCGCGATGCCCGCCCCGACCTGGGCGGCCTGGTGGCGAAGCCGAACCCCCCACAGGAACCGGAACGCCTCGGTGAGCTCGCCGCCGACGTGGCGGTCCAGGACCCCGGTCGCCGCGGCTGCGTCGAGCCGCGCGATCGTGGGTTTTGCCGCGACGCCGGCCTGCACCGCATACACCCGTGCGAGGTTCGTCACGATCGTGAGCCCGCCGTGCTTGATATCGAGCCGGCCCGCGTGCGCCCCCGAGCGCTCCACGACCAGATCGCGCAGGAACCCGGTCGGCGGGTGCAGGTCGAGCGCACGCCGCGACATCGAGCGCACGAACCCCGGGTTCCCGGCAGCCTTGCGGACCGCCTCGTCCAACGGCGCCTCCGCATCGAGCGGCCCCGCGACCTTGCGGAAGTCGTAGCCGATCGACGACAGGACCGCCGACTGCCCGGTCGGGTCGTCGACCCATTCCGAGAACCGCTCGACCCACCGCGCGATCGGCGCCCGCATCGCGCGGTGGACCGCCATCGCGTCGCCGGCACAGCGCGGGATGCCGGCGGCCTCGAGCCCGTCGGTCACGATGCCGGCGAGCTCGGCGAAGTACGGATCGATCGCGTCCACGTCCTCGGGACCCGCGTCGTACGCGATCGCGTGGTCCTGGTCGGTATGCAGAGCTTGCTCGTGCCGCGCCGCGCTCCCCAGGGCGAGCCAAGCCCACGACACCGGGGGATCGCCGAGCCGCGCGATGCCCAGCTGGAGCAATCGCTCGGTCATCGCGTCGACGGCGAGCGCCGCCACCCGGCCGACGTCCACGGGATCGGCGTGCGCGCCCACCATGGCTACGACGACCGCCGGCAGATCGCGCCCCGCGGCGCCGACGGCTTCGGGTGTGGCCGCGCGCTCGATCGCACTCTTCAACGCGAAGGGCGAGTGGCGTCCGATCCCCATCAGGTCCGTGTCAGTGACCACCCCGAGGAGCTCGCCGCCTCGGCTCAAGACCGGGAAGTGATGGACCCCCTCGGCGAACATCGCCAGCAGGGCGTCACCCGCGAGCGTGTCGTCGCGCAGCGACCGCACCGGGAACGTCGCGACGTCGGCCACGGGGGTGTCGAACGCGCCCCGGGCGGCGACGATCCGCGTGCGGAGGTCCCGGTCCGTGATGATCCCGAGCGCGTCCGGGGTTGGGATCAGCAGGCACGAGACGCGCTCGGCCGCCATCATCGCGGCAGCGTCGGCGACCGTGACGGAGGGCTCGACCGTGACGGCCGGGCGGCGCACCAGGGAACCGACCGTGGCGAGCCGCGCGTCGGGCACCGTCGGCTCCGTATGCTCCGCCGCGGCCAGGACGCGCCGGCGCATGCTGCCCACCATGAAGTGGCGGCCCGCCGGGGTTTCCAGCACGTCGTCGGCAACCGCCTCCGGGATCAGGTAGAGGAGCGTGTCCTCCGCCGAACGGACCGTGACCGTCGGTCCCTCGTGCGCCAGCAACGAGAACTGTCCGAACAGCTCGCCCTCGCCCAGCAGGTCCAGCACGCGTCCGTCGTCGAGCAACTCCACCGCGCCCTTACGGACGACGTACAGCCCGGTGGCGGGCTCCCCCCGTTGCTGCAGGATCGTCGTGCCCCCGACCACGTGCTCGATCTCCACCGACCCGGCGACGAGATCGAGCCGCTCGGTGCTGAGCTCGTCGAACGGCGGGTAGCGCCGCAGGAACCCCGCGATGTTCACGATGCCGAGTATGACGCGTCGGTAGACTGCCCGGCGATGACACACCCGGACCCACCCACGCCCGCCCGCCCGCTCACCTTGGCGCTCCTCGCGGTCCTCGCCCTCGGTGCCTGCGACGGCGCGGGGTCGTCCTCGACGCCGGAGTCGAGCCCGCCCGTGACGACCGCGACCGGTCTGTCGAGCGCCGGTCCAACGGGTGCCCCGTACCTCGTGTATTCGCCGGCGCCGCCTCCCAGCGGTCCGATCACGGCCGGCTACCTGGGGCAGACGCTCACGCTGGGGGTGGGCGAGGGCCGGAGCCTGAAGCTCACCTTCCACAGCACGGCGATGAACGCGGTCGCCGCCACCGAGAACGTCCCACGGCACCTCAGCGTGTGGCTCACGGTCGAGAATCCGTCCGATTCCCCGTGGCGGGGCAACCTCGGCCTCCTCGCCCACGTCGACGACGACATCGGGGGGAACGTCCCGGCCGATCCCTCGCCGGCCCCCAGCGACTTCAGCACGGCGGCGACGCGCCTCGGGTTCTCGAACCGGAACCTCGCGAAGCCGATCGCGATCCCGCCGGGAGCCTCGGTCGAAGGTGTGCTGGTGTTCCAGATGTACGGCGGGAACCGCGTCATCTCGATCACGATCGACTCACCGACGGGCGCCGTCCCGATCGCGTGGGAGACGAACTTCGGCGTGTTCTGATGGCCCCTGCCCGCCGTCTCACGAGCTTCAGCCACGGGGCAGGCTGCGGGTGCAAGCTCGGTCCCGACCAGCTGGCCGAGGTCCTCGCAGGAGTCTCGCTGCCCGCGCCGCCCCGCGAGCTGCTCGTGGGCACCGACACCGGCGACGACGCCGCGGTGTGGCGCCTGCCTGACGGGCGCGGGCTGGTCGCCACGCTCGACTACTTCACGCCGATCGTCGACGACCCGTACGACTGGGGACGGATCGCCGCCACGAACGCGCTGTCGGATGTGTACGCGATGGGTGGCACGCCGTTCTTGGGGCTGAACATCGTGAACTGGCCGATCGACGACCTGCCCGCCGAGATGCTCGCTCGAGTGCTGCAGGGTGGCGTCGACGCGGCGACAGGCGCGGGCGTGGCCGTCGTCGGGGGGCACTCGATCACCGACCCCGAGCCGAAGTACGGGATGGTCGTCGTCGGCTCGGTCGACCCCGACCGCATGCTTACGAACGCGACCGCGCGGCCCGGCGACCGGCTGTACCTCACGAAGCCCATCGGCCTCGGGATCATCTCGACGGCCGTGAAGCGCGGGGTGGCGACCGACGAGCTGACGGCCACCGCCGTGGATCTGATGACCATCACGAACGCAGCCGGGTCGGCCGCGATGGTGGAGGCCCGTGCGAGCGCGGCGACCGACGTCACCGGTTTCGGGCTGCTGGGCCACCTCCACAAGATGCTGCTCGCATCGGGATGCGGCGCGGTCGTGCGTGCAGGCGACGTGCCGCTGATCGCCGGGGCACGCGCGCTCGCGCGCGACGGGGTGGTGCCCGGCGGCACCCAGCGCAACCACGACTTCGTGGACGGGGCGACCGACTGGGGCCAGCTCGACCTGGACGAGCAGCTCGTGCTGGCCGACGCCCAGACCAGCGGGGGTCTGTTGATCGCGACGGCCGACCCCGAGGCGCTCGAGACGGCCCTGGCCGCCCGCGGGGTCCCGGTGGCATGCATCGGCCAAGCCGTGGAGGCGGCGGCGGGCATGATCCGCATCGAGGGAAGGCTCGCCGGCTGATGCGCGTCACCGTATGTCAGATGCCCGACGACACCGCCGCGTTCGGACGTGCCTGGACCCGGCTGGCCGCGCACGCCCGAGCGGAGGAAAGCGACCTCGTGCTGCTGCCCGAGCTGCCGTTCCACCCGTGGTTCGGCCGCGAGCGGTTGTTCGACCCCGCCGTGTGGCAGGCCGTGGTGGCGTCGCACCGGGCGTGGGAGCCACGGCTCGGGGAGCTCGGCGCGCAGACGGTGACCGGCACGCGCGCGACCGAGTCCCGCGGGCGCCGCTTCAACGAGGGGTTCGTCTGGACCGCGAAGGACGGGGTGGTGCCGGTGCACCGCAAGGTCCACCTGCCCGACGAGCCCGGTGTCCGCGAGACCTCCTGGTATCACCCCGGGCCGCCCCGATTCGTCCCCGCGAAGGCCGGCCGAGCCACGGCCGGGTTCCTGATCTGCTCGGAGATCTGGGCGATGGACCGCGCCACCGAGTACGCGGATCGCGGCGTGCAGCTGTTGCTCTCGCCGCGTTTGACCGAGAAGGCGTCGGTCGACCAATGGCTCGCGGCCGGCAAGGCCACGGCGATGCTGGCCGGTGCCTACTCGCTCAGCTCGAACCGGTGGTCGCGCGACGGCGAGTTCGGGGGCGCCGGATGGGTGGTGAACCCGGAAGGGGAGGTGCTCGCCACGACCAGCGTGCGCCGGCCGTTCGCCACGGTCGAGGTCGACCTGCGCGCCGCCGATCGCGCCAAGAAGACCTACCCGCGCTCGCTCTTTCGCTGAAGGGTGGTGCCCGTTCGGGAATACCCGACCCCCCTGGTAGCATTTGCACCTGCAACAGCCCGGGTGACCACTCGAGGCTGCGGCGACCCCGGATGGAGCCATGAGCGAGCTGGACGGCGTCTTCTACAAGGAGATCGTGGAGCAGGGCCTCCGCGAGTTCCCGAACGAGTGCTGCGGCGTGATCGCGGCCGCCGACGGCGTGCCCGTGAAGGTGTTCACGATGACGAACGCCGACGCAAGCCCCGTGACCTACCGGCTCGACGGCAAGGAGCAGCTGCAGGTCTTCGACGAGATCGACGAGCGGGGCTGGGAGCTGTGGGCGATCTACCATTCCCACACCCACTCCGAGGCGTATCCCTCGGAGACCGACCGGCGGCTCGCGTTCTACCCCGACGCCCGCTACATCCTGGTGTCGCTCGCCGACCGTGAGCAGCCGGTGGTGCGGTCGTTCTTCATCGCCGACGGCGAGGTCACCGAAGAGGAGCTGACGATCACATGAGCTTGGGATTCACCGAAGACCAGGTGCAGCGGTACTCGCGGCACATCATCCTGCCGAACATCGGCGGGGCCGGCCAGCGCAAGCTCCTGGACTCGAAGGTGCTCGTGATCGGTGCCGGCGGCCTCGGCTCGCCGATCCTGCTGTACCTGGCCGCGGCGGGGATCGGCACGATCGGCATCGTGGACTTCGACAAGGTGGACACCTCGAACCTGCAGCGCCAGATCCTGCACACCGACGCCGACGTGGACCGGCCTAAGGTCGCGTCGGCGCTCGACCACCTGCGCGCGCTCAACCCGACGATCGAGCTGATCGGCTACGACACGATGCTTTCCGCGGACAACGTGATGGAGATCATGGAGCCGTACGACGTCGTGATCGACGGCACCGACAATTTCCCGGTGCGCTACCTCGTGAACGACGCGACCCAGTTCCTCGGAAAGCCTCTCGTGTACGGCTCGATCTACCAGTTCGAGGGCCAGGCCACGGTGTTCATGCCTGGCCGGGAGGCGCCGTGCTACCGGTGCCTGTTCCCCGCGCCGCCGCCTCCCGGCACGGTGCCGAGCTGCGCCGAGGGCGGCGTGTTCGGCGTGCTGCCTGGTGTGGTCGGTGCGATCCAGGCCACCGAGGCGATCAAGATCATCACCGGGGAGGGCGACCCGTTGATCGGCCGCCTGCTCCTCTACGACGCCCTGCACATGGACTTCCAGGAAGTGAAGATCCGCTGGGACGCCGATTGTCCCGTGTGCGGCAAGGACCCAACGATCACCGAGCTGATCGACTATGAACTGTTCTGCGGCGTGCCCGCCGCTCAGTGACCCACCGATAGGAGACCCGCGATGTCCGTGACCGTGAAGCTCCCGACGATCCTCCGCAAGCACGCCGGCAACGAGGCGAAGGTCGGTGCCGACGGCGCCAACCTGCGTGACGTGCTCTCCGACCTCGAGGGCAAGTACCCGGGGATCACGAAGAACGTGCTCGCGGAAGACGGCGGGCTGCATCGCTTCATCAACGTCTACGTGAACGACGAGGACGTGCGCTACCTGGGGTCGCTCGAGACCGAGGTCGCCGACGGCGACACGGTGAGCATCCTGCCGGCGGTCGCCGGGGGCTGCTGAGCGAGACCTGCCCGGTCGACTCGGTCAGGCGTCGGCTCGGTCGACGACGAGTCCGTCGATCAGCATCGCCGCCGCTGCGCGGAACCGTTTGAGGTCGCCGTACGGCCTCGACACGAGCATCGCCCCCTCCAGTCCGGCCAGCATCGTGCGCGCGACGGCGAGGGCCGGCCACTGGAATCGGAGCGTGCCGGCCGCACGACCCTCTTCGAGGACGCGGGCGAGCCAGGCTTCGTTGTCGTCGAAGAACCGCACCACCCGTGTCCGCATCGGGTCGGGCAGGGTCGCGTAGTCGGCGGCGAGCATGCCGCACAGACACATCCGCTCGTCGCGGAACACGTCGGCGTACACCTGGGCGTAGGCGCGGAGGCGCTGGGGCGCGTCGATATCGCGCGCATCGAGGGCTGCGAGTGCATCTTCGAACCGCACCCCATAGCGCTCGACCAGGGCTTCGCCGAGCTCGGCTTTCCCGGGGAAGTGGTAGTGCAGCGCCGCCTTCGAGATCGCGAGCTCTTTGGCAACATCGGCGTAGCTGAAGCCGTTGAAGCCGCGTTCCTGGACGAGCCGTTCGGCCACGTCGAGGATCCGGCCGGGGGTGTCGTGCCTGGGTCGCTCCATCGGCGCAGTCACTCCATCGAGCGGTTTGACAGCTGACTTACTAGTAGGTCAGGATAGACCTCGTCCTATCGAGCCCGCAAGCGCAGAGGGGGTCGAGATGCAGCAGACGGAGCATCGACGGTTCGGCGACGCGGACGAGGTCCGGGCGTTCCCGAACGGGCACGCCGACATCTTGAAGGTCGGGGATGCCGAGATCGGGCGGCTCGTGTTCGAGCCGGGGTGGCGCTGGTCGAACGATCTGAAGCCGATCGTGGGGACCGAGAGCTGCGAGGCCCCTCACTTCCAGTACCACGTGTCGGGACGGCTCTCGATCCGGATGGACGACGGCTCGGAGTTCATCGCCGAGCCGGGCGACGTCACCTCGCTCCCGAGCGGCCACGATGCGTGGGTCGTGGGCGACGAGCCCGTGGTCGTCGTCGACTGGTACGGAGCCAGCAACTACGCCAAGGGCATGTGAACCGACAGCGCTCCGCGTGCCTGCCGGGTACCTGATCGACTCGAGCCTAGGCCCCCAAGCAGCCCGAACTCAACTCCGAAAGGCATATTGACCTGCCGCGATACCCCGGACTACGGTTGTGACCCAAGGACGAGGACTCGCCATGCAGGCTCCTCCGAAGCACCCGGACGCGCGCGATCGCGACCTGATCGTGATCCCCGAGGCGCACGTGTCCCTCCCGTCGTGGCTCGCCATCGCGTTCGCCGGCGCCGTAACGCTCGCGCTGCTCCTCGGCGCGCTCGGCATGTACGTCGTGAGTCGCGGGGATCTGCGCGATCGCGACACCGCGCTGGCGGCACTCGCCGACCGTGCGAGCGCCGCGGAGGACCGGGC
>JANLXF010000088.1:0-1885 GCA_031364965.1 Actinomycetes bacterium
GACCACACGCGCACGCCGTCGTTGCTGCGCAGCGCGCACGAGATCGCCACGACACGCTGCAGGTAATGGGGCAGGAAATCGCCGCCGGTGGCCTGGCGGCGGCGTTGCGAGGCGAGGTCAACGACAGCCGCTTCGCTCACCTCGGGGCCGAGCGCCCAAACCCGCCTCAAGCCATCGACGTCGGGGATCGTCTCGATGTCGAATACCAGGACGGGCGTCACGGCGCGGCCTTCAGGTCGGGAAGACGCCGGTGGAGAGGTAGCGGTCGCCGCGATCGCAGACGACGTGCACGATCACCGCGTCGCGCGCCTCCGACGACACGCGCAGCGCCGCCGCCAGCCCGCCGCCCGAGGAGATTCCCGCGAAGATTCCCTCCTCGCGCGCAAGGCGCCGCGTGCACTCCTCGCTTTCCTCTTGCGTGACCTCGATCACCCGGTCCACGCGCGAGCGCTCGTAGATCTTCGGCAGGTACTCCTCCGGCCATTTGCGAATGCCCGGCACCTGCGCCCCCGGACCCGGCTGCACGCCGATCACTTGGATGCGCGGGTTCTGCTCCTTGAGGTAGCGCGAGCAGCCCATGATGGTGCCGGTCGTCCCCATGGTCGCCACGAAATGGGTGATTGCGCCGCGCGTGTCGCGCCAGATCTCGGGGCCGGTTCCGGCGTAGTGCGCCAGCGGGTTGTCGGGGTTGGCGAACTGATCGAGGATCACGCCCTCGCCCGCATCGCGCATGCGCTCGGCGGTGTCGCGCGCGAGCTCCATGCCGCCCTTCTCCGGCGTGAGCACGAACTGGGCCCCGAAGGCCGCCATGGTCTGGCGGCGCTCGATCGACAGGTGCTCGGGCATGACCAAGACCATGCGGTAGCCGCGCATCGCCGCCACCATGGCCAGCGCGATTCCGGTGTTGCCGCTGGTAGCCTCGATGAGCGTGTCGCCGGGCTTGATGGCGCCGCGGCGCTCGGCGCCCATCACCATCGACAGCGCCGGCCGGTCCTTCACCGAGCCCGCGGGGTTGTTGCCCTCGAGCTTGGCGAGCAGCACGTTGGTTGTCCGGCCCGGGATGCGCTGCAGCCGGACCAAGGGGGTGTTGCCGACGAAGTGTTCGAGGGTCTGGTTCATTGCGGAAACAAAAGCCCCGCGCGCGGCGGGGCTTGCGGAGCGGCGAGGGAGAAGCTTACTTCTTCTTTTCCTCTTCCTTCTTGGCGTCCTTCTTAGCCTCGGCGTCGGCCTTGGCTTTGGCCCTTTTCTCGTCGGCCTTCGCGTCCTTCGCATCGGCCTTAGCGCCAGCATCCGCCTTTACCTTCTTCGCATCCGCCGTGGCTTCGGACTTCGCCTTCTTCGCGTCGGCGTCGGCCTTGGCTTTGGCTTTCTTCTGGTCGGCGTCGGCCTTCGCCTTGGCCTTCTTCTCGTCTGCGTCAGCAGTCGCCTTGGCCTTCTTCTCTTCGGCTGCCGCCTGGGCCTTGGCTTTCTTCTCGTCTGCCTTGGCCTTCTTCTCGTCGGCCGCGGCCTTCGCCTCAGCCTTCTTGTCGTCCGCCTTCATCTTGGCGTCGGCTTTCGGAGCGGGTGCGGACTTCGCGTCGGCCTTGGGCGCAGGCTTGGCTTCGGCCTTGGGCGCAGGCTTGGCTTCGGCCTTGGGCGCAGGCTTGGCTTCGGCCTTGGGCGCGGGCTTGGCTTCGGCCTTCGCGGGCAAGGTCGTGGTCCCGGTCAGCGAAACGTCCTTGCGAATCTTTTCGAACGTCACCTCACCCACGCCATCGACGTTCTTGAGCTCCTCCAAGCGCTTGAACGGGCCATTCTTCTTGCGGTGGTCGATGATGGCTTGCGCCTTCACCGGACCGATGCCGTCGAGCGACTCGAGCTGTTCCTTGGTGGCGGAATTGATGTT
>JANLXF010000173.1:0-8679 GCA_031364965.1 Actinomycetes bacterium
CCAGACCCGTCTAACGATCGGCGCCCGGGACCCGGCTACTCGCGCCGGATCACGTGGCGGAAGAGCTCGCCACAGTCGATGCACTTCATGTTGACCCGGCCGCCGGGGCCGGCGTGCGTGAACGGCTGGGTGTGCGCGGACCCGCAACGGGGACATGCCGGCCGGGGAGGGGGCGCGTCGTGAGACCCGGTCCGCGCGTCGGTGCCGTCGGTGCCGTCCAGCGTGCGCTCCTTCCGGTCGCTAGCCCTGCTCGTGCGTCTGTCCGAAGGCACGGATCTCTGCCGCGTGCTCCTCGTAGTGCTCGAACGTCTCCTCGGTGAAGAGCGTCACGGCCTCGTCGGGCAGATCGTCGAAGGTCGAGAGCGCCGCGCGGACGCGCTCGCGGTTCAGTTCCGTCCGCGCGAGGGCCTCATCCCACGACATCCCGCGGCCCTCCGCGAGGACATCGGCGACGAGGGCATCATCGTCGATCGCCTCCTGAGGCTCCGGGTCTCCGCGCCGCAACCGCTCGAGCGATTCGCCGGCGTCTGCGGCCCAGTAGGCACAGTGCCACAGGAGGTCGTGCGTCGACCAACCCGGGACCACGCCTTCGAACCCTCGCCGGTCGGGTGGCACCGCTGCGAACGCGGCCTCAAGATCCCGCCATGCCGTGGCCTCTCGCTCCAGCAATCCCTCGCGGTTCATCGGCGTCCCAGTCCTCTCCATGTCCGGTGGCTGCACAGTATCTCTCGGCGTGGTCGATATCGGCTGGTCCAACGCCAAGAGGTGCCGGGATCCTTGCATGTCAACTGAACGACCGGCTCGCGGATAGCATCGGTCGAGATGGCAACGTGGCGGGAGATCTTGGCGGCGACACCTGACCTCGCCGACCCCGTCCGTCAGCGCTTCGACGCCCACCGGCACAAGACGATGGCGACGCTCCGCGAGGACGGATCCCCTCGGATCAGCGGCACCGAGGCAACCTTCGTCGGCGACGACCTCTGGCTCGGCGCGATGCCGGGCTCGCGCAAGGCCGCGGACCTGCTGCGCGATCCACGGCTCGCCCTGCACTCGTCCACCGTCGACGAGTCGATGACCGAAGGTGACGCGAAGGTGTCGGGGCGCGCGGTGTTGGTCGACGATCCTGCGGCGGCAGAGGCGCTCGTGCGGGCCCAGAAGCTCGATGTCGTCGCGCCCATCTCGCCCGGGCAGTTCCACCTGTTCCGCGTGGACATCGGCGAGCTCAGCCTCGTGCGGATTGGTGATCCTCCCGACCACCTGGTGATCGGGAGCTGGACCGAGGCGAAGGGCTACCGCCGCATCGAGCGCCACTGACAGCACCCCCCGGCAGCCGTCACGGAAGGATCTCGAGGCTGTCACGCACCAGCTTCGCGCCGGCAGCGACGGCGACCACCACGAGCGACGACCGGCCGATCGCCGTGACGAGCCGTGAACGCCACCACGCGAGTGCGTCCGGAGCCGAGCGGCCGACGGACCAGACGATCCATGCGAGCAGCAGCACGAGGACCCCGACGACGTTCGCCAGGGCCAGTGGAACGAGACCGGCGACCCAAGCCCACCGCCATCGCCGCATCGCCGAGTCCTCGCGCAGCATCCGCTCGGCGAGCCACGGCATCGCCGCGCCATAGGCCGCCGAGATCGCGACGAACATCGCGACGGCGAGCGGCAACGGTGCAAGCACCGTGAAGTCGATCCCGTCCGGCCGCACGATCGATGCACCTCCGACGAGCCCGAAGAACGCCGTCATCGCGAGCACGCGCCGGCGCGCAGAGATCCAGCCGCGCACGATCAGGTAGAGCAGACCGCCGAGGATCCCGAGACCCGACGTGACGCCGAGAAGGAACAGTGTCTCGGTGGAGAACACACCGATCGTGAATCCGTCGTCGGTCATGACACCCCGCAAGACGGGGTCCGAGGTCAGCCGCAGCACGAACATCGCGAGCCGGCCGCCCACCCCGCCGAACAGCAGGCCCGCGATGAATCCAGCGGTCACCCCGGAGGCGAGCGTCGCTCCCGGCGAGGCGAGGTCGTGCCATGTGCGTTGCTGCATCAGCGAGGACCATCGCCCATCGCTGCATCGGAGGCAAGCCGGGCACGGACCTCGTGCAACATCCTGGAGCAGTCGTGCGTCTAGAACGCATGAGCAGGATCAGGAGCGAGGAGGATGTGCGGGTGAACGAGGCTGATCAAGGCCGCCTTGCCGAGCTCTACGCTCGCCACGCCACGGAGGCGATCCGGCTCGCCTACCTTTTGACCGGTGACCGGGCGATCGCCGAGGACCTCGTGCAGGACGCCTTCGTCAAGCTCGCCGGCCGCCTGGCCCACCTCAGGGACCCGGGCGCGTTCGACGCCTACCTGCGCCGGACGGTCGTGAACCTTACGAATTCCTACTTCCGCAGGAAACGGCTCGAGCGGGCCTATCTCGCGCGAGCGGCGGCGGAGCAACCGACGCTGGCAACACCATCCGACCCAGGTCGCAGCGAGGACCTGTGGGCGGATCTCCAGGGGCTCTCGGTCCGTCAGCGGACCGCGATCGTGCTTCGCATCTTCGAAGACCTTCCGGAGCAGCAGATCGCCGAGATCTTGGGGTGCCGCCCGGGGACCGTCCGTTCCCTGCTGTCTCGCGGGTTCGCCGAGCTGCGCATCACCATGAGGAGCGATGACGATGGATGACGATCGGACGAAGCTGGAGCGGATGCTGCGCGACCGGGCGGAGGAGATCCCGTACCGGCGGGAGGCGCCGCCGGCATTGCTGGGGCGAGCGCGCCGCAGGGTGGCGCGCAACGCGATCTCCTCGCTCGTGGCGGTCGGGATCATCGTCGCCGGCGCCTCGGCCGGGCTCGAGAGCATGGGAGCGTTGCGTGCGCCGATCGGGCCGGCGACCAGGGGTCCGGCTCCCGCCGATCCCCGCTCCCCGAGTTCGTCGGCGCCGGTGTGCACCGTCGGCGACATCCGCGCCACCGCCGCGCTGGACGGGGCGGCCGGGTCGGTCGTCGGATCGATCGGGCTCACCAACTTCAGCGATACGACCTGCGCCCTCAAGGGTCGCCCGGTCGTGACGCTCTTCGGGTCGTCGGGTCACCCCCTGCCGGTGACCGTGGTCGCGGTCGCGCCGCAGTGGCTTGCGGACGGCAGCTCCCCGCCTCCGGGATGGCCGGTCGTGCGCCTGCGCCCCGGCTCTGCGGCTGCTGTCCGTGTCCGGTGGTCGAACGCGTGCCCGCAGCGCTCCGAACCGGCCCTGTGGAGAGTCAGCCTGACCACCGACGGCCAAACGCTCGACGTGTTCGGGGCAGACGGCACACCGCCTCCCTCCTGCTCCGGTCCCACCGAACCCTCGATCCTGGAGGTCGGGCCCGTGGAGCCGAGCGCTCTCCGATGAGCCTGTCCGCGATCGGGAAAGCCGAGCGGTGAGCGACCACTCGCGCGTGCCTTCGTGGGGCTCCCACCTGGGGGGCCCGGGCACCGAACGAACGAGGAGGTACCGATGAAGAGGACCACCACACTGGCGGCGTGCATCATCACCGTGATCGTCGTGTTCGCGGCGCTCCCGGCGGCCTTCGCCGGGCGCCACGCCACGAACGGCACGTCACAGAACTGCAGGCGGAATCAGCTGGGCGTGCGGCTCGATAGCACACAGGGCGCCGCCGGCACGATCCACGGCGCATGGGTGTTCACGAACCTTTCAGACACGCCGTGCACGCTCTCGGGATACCCCGCCTTGCAGCTCTACGGCCGTGCGGGGCGACCGCTTCCGACCACGGTGACGCGCGACCTGTCACCCGGACCGACCCAGGTAGCGCTCATCCCCGGCGCGTCGGCCACGTTCTTCTCGAGCTACAGCGACGTCTCCTCCGGAGAGCCGTGCCCCGTCTCCTCCGTCGTCGAGATCACGGCACCGAACAACATGGCATCGCTGTTCATCCCCTCCGCTCTGTGGCCGTGCGGAGGGGTCGTGCACGTCTCTGCCGTGAAGGCCGGCGTGCATCACGCGTAGCCGCGCTCGGACCGGGACCGGGAGCGACGAGCCCCGGCCCGCTCCCGCGCTGCGGCGCTGATCACGATCAGCGTTCCCGCTGACAGGTCCGGGGTCGCGGGTCGCCAGACCATCGTGTTGCTGAACCGGCCGGTCCTCTTCAGCGAGATCGATCGGATGCGCGTGGGCGAAGGCCCGCTGCTTCGATTCGCCTGCTCGCTGGCACATGGCTATCGTGGCCCGCCCACGGAGGGAGGCCACGCGATGGAACCTCAGTTCATGCGGTCCGATACAAGGGCGAGGGCGAGCCGATCGTCCTGGTGCCGGGCGGGCTCAGAGGCGTCCCGCGAAGCTCGCACCCGGCCAACTCGTCTGCAAACATCATCAACGCTCTGAAGAACCCGACCGCGAGGGGCAAGGCCCGCCCGGTCATCCTCAGAGCCCAGGGGGTTCGGCCTGGAAGACGATAGGCCTCACGACGAACCACCGCTACCACGACAGCGCCCCGAGGGTCGCCATCCCCGATCAGTGGGCGGTGGGGCTCACGGCCTGCGGGTAGCTTTGAAGCGACAGGCTTCCCTGGACCTCCGGTATCGACATGGTGGCCACCCTGTGGGGATCTTGCCGGGCGGAAGAGCCTGGGATGCCGTCACACGTCTCAACACCACCGGCATGATGGTCTCGTGGGACCGCTGCGGATCGCTCTGGACCTGGCGATAGCCAGGAAGTTCCTCGTCACCGCCTCGAGCGTGGTCGTGCTCGGTGCCTCGTGCAGCGGCGCGGGGGAACTATCAACTCCGGGGCCCACCAGGCCCGGGAGCGCCCCAACGGCGACTCCTTCGGCGCGGCCGAGCGCCGCTCCCTCCCATCCGGAGATCCAGGCTCCCGATATCAGGTTCGTGCTTCGGGCCACCTACCCGGTGGGAGACAGCGTCAACGTCCGGATCGAGAACGTCGGGGACGTGGCGTACGAGTACCACGCCCCCTACGCGGCCTGTGAGCTGACCTATCGAGACGCCTCGGGACGGACGTTCCTCGTCCCGCCTGGCACCCACTGCGACATGATCACCACGCTGCTGATCCAACCCGGCGAGACCAAGCGCTTGTTCCAGTGGGACCTGGATGAATGCACGAAGGATCGATGGGGATGCGTACGCTCGGAGCCTCTCGATCCAGGGACGTACTCCATCAGCGGATCGTTCAGGCCCGCGAACGGAGGTCCGCCCGCACGAACCGAAACGAAGCTCACGATCGCCGAGGCCTGACACCCGCGCCGAGGAGCTTTGGAGCACGAAGCGGGAGCGCCCCCGTTCGTCCCTCCTCGGTAGGGACCAACGGAGGGGCGACGGTGGTGCGCGAGCCGTTACCGTCGTATGCGGAGGTAGAGACCCATGATGTACGGGCAGTCTGACGGTGGGTGGTGGGGCGTCGGCATGATGTTCGTGTCGCTGCTCTTCCTCGCACTCATCGTGCTGGGAGCCGTGCTGGTCGCCAGATCGTTCTCGAACGACGGGAAGCCGTCGCGGGGCTCGGATGCCGGGAGCGCGCTTGCCATCTTGGACGAACGATTCGCTCGAGGAGAGATCGACCAGGCCGAGTACGACGAGCGCCGCCGGATCCTCACCGGCGCGTGATGCCGCGGTGAGAGCGCGAACGGTGGGGATCGCGCTCGTCGCTGTGGGTCTGATCGGCATCTCCGCCACGGCCTTTGGGTTCGCGGCGAGCGACTCGGGACGCCGGTCCTGGGGAACACCCAACGTCATACGTGGAACCACGACCTGTACCCCCCCTGCGTTCCCTGGCCAGGCCGTTGACGTGATCCTCACCAGCATGGGCGGGGGGATGATGGGGGGACACGCGATGGGCCTTTCCGTGAGTCCATCGACGGTCGGCTCGAGTGACGTCTCATTCGTTGTCCGGAATCTAGGGTCGGAGGTCCACGAGCTCGTGATCCTTCCGCTTGCCTCGGGCGAGCCGGGCACCCGACCCGTCGGCCCGGATGATGGGGTACGCGAGACGGGGAGCCTCGGTGAGGCGTCCACGGCGTGCGGCGAGGGTGCAGGTGAGGGGATCCCGCCCGGCTCAACCAGTTGGGTGACGCTACATCTGAACCCTGGGCGGTATGAGCTGATCTGCAACCTCCCGGGCCACTACGCTGGCGGCATGTTCGCCGAGCTCGACGTCACCTAGTCGAAAGCTGCCATTCGATGCTCGGGCACCCCCGCACGCTTGATTCTGAACCGCTGGGCCCTGATCCATGATAGGGTGGGGGGGTATCCTATAAGGAGCGAAATCATGGAGACACACGACGGCATGGCCCAGGGTCACACCCGGCCGAACCACATCGACCCCGTTCGTACGGTCATCGACGTGCGCGGATTGCACTTCGCAAGCGAGAAGGTGATCGTCGAACGTGCGCTCGGCGCTCGCCCGGGAGTACTCACCGTCGAGGCGAACCCGGTCGCGCAAACGGCGACCGTTGCGTTCGACCCCGGCACGACATCGATCGCGGACCTGCGTGGCTGGGTGACGGACTGTGGGTACCACTGCGAAGGACGATCCGTTCCGAATCACGTGTGCGACGCGATGGAGGAGCCGGTCCTGGATCACGCCGGTATGCACCACGCCGGTCACCCAGGCATGGAGGCCGCCGGCGCCGAAGTGCCGATGGCGGCGGAAGGTCACCAGGGTCAAGGGGTGCCGAGCGCCTCTCCTCACGACGCCATGGGACACGGCGGTCACACCGGGATGTCGATGGGATCGATGGTGCGGGACATGCGCAACCGATTCCTGCTGGCGGCGATCCTGTCGGTGCCGATCCTTCTGTGGTCCCCGATCGGCCGCGAGGTGCTCGGCTTCGACGCGCCTGCCCCCTTCGGTTTGCGTGACGACGTGTTCATGCTGCTGTTCAGCCTGCCCGTGATCTTCTACTCGTCGTGGATCTTCTTCGACGGGGCGTGGAGGGCGCTCCGGGCGAGGACGCTCGACATGATGGTCCTCGTCGCGGTCGCGATCGGCGCGGGATGGCTCTACTCGCTCTGGATCACCCTTTCGGGCGGCGGCGAGGTCTTCTACGAGGCCGCGACCGTGCTCGCGTCGTTCGTGCTGCTCGGCCACTGGTTCGAGATGCGCGCCAGGGGGGGCGCGAACGAGGCGATCCGGACCCTCCTGGATCTCGCGCCACCGATGGCGCTCGTCCTCCGGGACGGTGAACCCGTCGAGGTGCCCACCTCCGAGGTGATGGTCGGCGACACGCTCGTGATCCGCCCGGGCGCGAAGATCCCGGTCGATGCCACGGTGCTCGAAGGTTCCAGCGAGGTCGACGAGTCGATGGTGACCGGTGAGAGCCTC
The DNA here is from genome assembly GCA_031364965.1 of Actinomycetes bacterium. Lineage (GTDB taxonomy): Bacteria > Actinomycetota > UBA4738 > UBA4738 > HRBIN12 > JAOUEA01. Next base: position 7,325 of record JANLXF010000173.1, read on the forward strand.
CCGGTGAGCAAGCAACCGGGAGCGCCCTTGATCGGCGCGACGATCAACCGCAACGGGTCCCTGCGGGCCCGCGCGACCAAGATCGGCTCCGACACCGCGCTCGCGCAGATCGTGAAGCTCGTGCAGGAGGCGCAGAACTCGAAGGCGCCCGGACAGCGCCTGGCGGACCGCGCGGCGTTCTGGCTGGTCCTCGTGGCGCTGATCGGCGGGGCGATGACCTTCGCGGTCTGGACGGCGGTGGGCGCCTCCACGTCGGAGGCGATGCTCTTCGCCATCACCGTCGTCGTGATCACGTGCCCCGATGCCCTCGGGCTGGCGACCCCGACCGCGATCATGGTGGGGACCGGTCTCGGAGCCCAGCGCGGGATCCTGTTCAAGAACGCGATGGCGCTGGAGGCCTCCGCGCGCATCGACGTCGTCGTGATGGACAAGACCGGCACCCTCACGAAGGGCGAGCCCGAGGTCACCGACGTCGTGACGAACGAGGGGTCCGAGGACGAGGTCCTCCGATGGGCCGCGACGGTCGAGCGCGAGTCGGAACACCCGCTCGCCGCCGCGATCGTCGCGCGGGCGGGCGCGCCGACGCGAGGGAGCGCTGTGAACTTCGAGAACGTGCCCGGCCATGGTGCCGTGGCGGAGGTGGACGGCCGCCGCGTCGCGGTCGGGAACCGGAGGCTGATGGAGCGCGAGGGGATCGAGCTCGCGAGCTGGGAGCCCCGGTGGCGCGCGCTCACCGATGGCGGCCGCACCGCGGTCTGGGTGTCGGTGGACGGCACGGTCGTCGGCTTGATCGCGATCGCCGACGCCCCCCGTCCCTCTGCTCCCGCCGCCGTCGAGGCGCTCCGCTCGTCCGGTGTGGACGTCGTCATGCTGACCGGTGACAACGAAGCGACGGCGAAGCGGATCGGGGCGATGCTCGGGATCGAGCACGTGATCGCCGACGTCCTTCCGGGGGACAAGGCAGCGCGGATCGCCGACCTGCAGGCCGAGGGCAAGCGCGTGGCCATGGTGGGTGACGGGGTGAACGACGCGCCGGCACTCGCGAAGGCCGACCTGGGCATCGCGATCGGCGCCGGCACGGACGTGGCGATCGAGACCGCCGACGTCGTGCTGATGCGATCCGACCCGCTCGACGTCTCCACCGCGCTCTCGATCGGCAAGGGGACGCTGCGCAAGATGCGCCAGAACCTCGGATGGGCCGTCGGCTACAACGCGATCGCGCTTCCGATCGCCGCCGGGGTGTTCGAGCCCAGCCTTGGTCTCGTCCTACGCCCGGAGATCGCGGCGCTGTCGATGTCGGGCTCGAGTTTCATCGTGGCGATGAACGCGCTGCTGCTCAAGCGGCTGCGCATCCC
>JANLXF010000210.1:0-2893 GCA_031364965.1 Actinomycetes bacterium
GGCCACCCTGCGCGGCGGCGTCGACATCCTGGCGGCGGTGCTGCGGGACGCCTGAGCGATCCGCGGGCGGCGGCGGCTACCGGACGTCGTGGACGACGGTGCCGCCCTTCAGCACGAACATCGGCTGCAGCGTGGCGGTGATGTCCTCGAGCGGGCTCTCCCCGTAGAGCACCAGGTCGGCCTGCTTGCCTTCCTCGATCGTGCCGATCTCGGGGACGCGCAGCAGCTCGGCGCCGTTCGCGGTAGCGGCCTGCATCGCCTTGAGCGGGGTCATGCCCCACGCCACCATGTCGATCAGCTCGTTCGGAGCGTTCCCGTGCGGATTGAACGGCGTGCCGGCGTCGGTGCCGCACACGTGACGGATGCCCGCCTTCACCGCGCGCCGCTGGCTGTCGCGCGAGTCGTGCTCCAGCTTCTGCGCCTTGTCGATCGCGTAGGGCGGCACCTCGTCGGGGTGGTCGAGCATCCCGCGCAGGGCCATCAGCGTTGGCGAGCGGAACGTGCCGCGCTCCTTCATCTCCTTGGCGATCTGCGTGGTGACCTGGTTGCAGTGCTCCACCGAGTCGACCCCCGCCAGGACCGCGTTCAAGATGCCGCCGCTCCCGATCGCGTGCGCAGCCACCGATCGGTCCCACTTGTGCGCCTCGTCGACGGCGGCGGCGATCTCCTCGGGCGTGAAGGCCGTGAACGTCGCACCGATCCCGGGCGTCAGCACGCCCCCGGTCGCCACCACCTTGATCGCGCGCGCGCCGCCGCGGATCTCCTCGCGCACCGCCTTGCGGATCATGTCGGGCCCGTCGACCTCGCGGGCGAACCCCACGTTATGGCCGTGACCGCCGGTGATCGTGAGCGCCCGGCCGGCCGCGATCACCCGCGCTCCCTGGATCATGCGCTTCTCGATCGCGACGCCCACCTGGCAGCTCACCGCATCGATGCCGCCCAGGTCCCGCACGGTCGTGATGCCGTGCTCCAGGTGCTTCTGCGCGTTCTTCGACGCCTTCAAGGCGCCCAGCGCGGGGGTCAGCTCGGCGGCCTCGCCCGCGAAGTCGGGGCCGCCGTCGAACTGGAGGTGCACGTGACAGTCGATCAGCCCGGGCGTGAGGGTCATCCCGATGCCGTCGACGGGGCTCGCCGCGAGCGCGGTGCGCGGTGCGCGCGCGTGGGCGCCCACCCACTCGATCGCGCCGTCGCGCACGTGCACGCCCTGCGCGGTCTTGACGGTCCGGCCGTCGAACAGCGTGACGTTGGCGATGTACAGGCTCATCAGCTCACCCACGGCGGGACGATCTCGGAGCCGTCCTCGCGGATCAGCTTCGTGCCGGCGAGCATCGTGACCGCGAGGGTCGCGCCGTCGGCGCCGGCCACGAAGTGGTGCCACACGCCGATCGGCACCACCACCGAGTCGCCGGGCTCGAGCGCGATCGCCTCCTCACCGAGATAGAAGGTGCCGCCACCCGTCTCGACCGCGAACACGTCGAGGTGGTCGTGGTGGTGCCGCGGAAGCCCCCCGCCCTCGGGGAGCTCGATCCGGAAGAGGGCGGCCTCGGTGGCCCCGCGCGCGGGCGCGGCCAGGCTCACGATCGTGTTCCCGCCGAGCTCGAAGGTCGGATGGTCGGCGGCGCGTTCGACGGGCATGTGCGGGGACCTCCTCGTGGGCGTGCCGGCATCATCCCAGACCCGCCCGGCGGGTCAGAACGGCGTGAAGATCATCAGCCACAGGATCACCAGCAGGCCCGCGGTCTCGACCCACAGGATCACGAGCGGGCGCGGCGAACGCAGCAGCGTCGCGAGCGCGTCGGGCGAGGTGCCGGCGTCCTCGGCCACGGCCCTGCGCACGCGAACGTAGTACGGGACGGCCAGCGGGAACGCCGCCGCCAGCATCGCGATCAGCAGGCCGAGCGCCACCCAGATCCAGCCGCGGCCCCACGCGTGCAGCTGGACCCCCCGGACCACGCCGGCGGCGATCAGGATCAAGAGCGAGACGTACATCCAGGGCCGCGTCGAGCGCGACAGGTCCAAGATCGCCCGGCAGCGCGCCGGATCGCGTTCGCGCCGAAGTCCCAGCGCCACCGCCACGGCCACCCCGTGCGAGGCCAGGAAGCCGAGCGCGCCGGCGACGTGGAGATACCTCCACCACAGTTGGCTCATCCGCGGCAGCCTACCGGCCGCCCTCGGCCTCCCGCTCCATCGCGTCGAGCCGGTCGTAGTAGTCGGGCATCTCACGCAGGTGCGCCCACGCGATCTTGCCCGTGACGATCGGGTCGTCGTGCGTGACGTCGGTGATCGGGTCGCGCCGTCCGTGCTCGAGCTCGACCTCCATGCCCTTGCGGAACTGCTCCGCGTCGAACGGGGTCACGTCGAAGTCGATCTCCAGTTCGGCCGCCACCGCCGTCGCCTGCTCCATCGCGAAACCGTCCCGTACGCCGTCCACCGTCATGTCGAGAACCTCCCGTTCGTCGTCGGACCGCCACCGTATCTGGGGCAGGGTTGCGCCGAGGCGGGTACCATGCCCCGGATCGAGCGGGCCCTGTGGCCCGCCCGGCCCCGTGGGATCGCGAGGAGGGCGCGGGTTTGCACGATGTCGCGAAGATGGCGGTCGAGGCCGCCCGCAAGGCCGGGGCCGACTTCGCCGACGCGCGCGCCGGCATCGACGAGACCGAGTCGCTCACCGTCCGCAACCAGGAGATGGAGGGCATCGAGCGCGACACCTCCTCGGGGGTGGGCATCCGTGTGCTGGTGGGGGGTCGCTGGGGGTTCGCGGCCACCTCGCGTCTGGACGAGGGCGAGGTCACCCGCACCGCCGACCTGGCGGTGCAGATCGCCAAGGCCGCGCAGCGGCTCCCGGGCGACCCCGTGCAGCTCTCCCCCGTGGAGCCCGCGGTCGACTCGTGGC
>JANLXF010000220.1:0-2687 GCA_031364965.1 Actinomycetes bacterium
CGCTTCGCACGCTGATCGAGGAGCGGGCCGCGTCGAGCGACGGGGGTGAGGTCGGCACCGCAGCCATGATCGCCTCCTTCGAGGACCACATGAAGGCGCTCACCGTCTCGACAGAACGTCAGGTCCAGGCGATGACCCGCACGGCCGAGCAGCAGGTCGCCGCGCTCGCCACGGCGACGAACGCGGCGGTCGAGCGGCGCGTCTCCGAGCTCGAGGAAGTGATCGGAGACCGTCTCCAGCAGATGGCCGAGTCGATCGCGTCACGGGTGGCCGAGACCGCCGACGTCGCGATCGCCGGGGCGCTCGGGCAAACCCTCGAGCGGATGGCGGCGTCCGCAGGGGCCATCGAAGGCGTGGACACGATGATCGCCGAGAGCCAGTCGATGGCCGAGGAGCGGGCGCAGCTCTCGCGCGCCGAGCTCGAGGAGCACCTGATGACCCACGTCGACGACCGCATGACGGCGATCGCACGGCTGATCCGTTCCGACAACCAGCGGCTCGCCGAGCGCCTGACGACGATGCCCGGACCAAGCGATGCGGGCTCGACACCCTCGATCGACACCGAGCTGCTCCGCGAGACCCTGCGCACGATGAAGGAGCTGCAGGCCGGGATGGCGAGCGAGATGGTGGGCACCGTGGACTCGCGCTTCCGCGCGGTCTCGGACCAGCTCCACCACGAGACGCAGTCCACGGCCGAGGCGATGATCAAAGTGGCCGAAGTGATCGGCGAGAAGATCGACCGGCTCTCGGTCCGGGTGGACGAGGGCTACGGCCAGGACCTCCAGGTCGTGATCGAGCGCATGGGTGATGCGATCCGTGCGATGTCGATGACCGGGCGGCGGTACGACGTCGGCTAGGGCCGTCTACGGGAAGTACACGACCGCCTCGCCGCGCTTGACCGGGAACTCCGTGCCGCCGTCGCGGTCGACGGTCACCCACGTGTCGATCGTGGCCGTCCGTGCGACGGCGTCGAGCGCTCGGATCCTCCCGCCACTGACGATCACGTCCCCCATCGACACCGAAGACCGGAAGGTCGCCACGATCCGCCGAACCTGGGCCCCGGGACCGGCCCAGGTCACGACGCAGGCCGCCATGTGGCCCATCGTGAACATGCCGTGGGCGATGATGCCGTCGAACCCGGCCGATCTGGCCGCGTCGTCGTCGAGGTGAAGGACGTTGTGGTCCCCGCTGGCGTCGGCGTAGGTCGCGATGTCTTCGGGAACGACGACGCGGGAGAGCGTCGGGATCTCGGCCCCCACCTCGAGCGCGTCGAAGAACGATGTCATGGGTCCGGGCCCCGCTCGATCATCGTCGATCGCGCGAGGGCGACCAGCTCCCCGTCGCCGTCCACCATCTCCATCACGACGGTCATGAAGCCGTTCCCGCCCTTGTGACGGATCGTCTCGATCCGGGCGTGGACCCAGATCGTTTCCCCTTCACGGATCGGCCGCCGGTAGTCGTACTCCTGACTCCCGTGCAACACCCGGGAGAAGTCCAGACCCAGGCGCGGGTCGTCGAGGATCTGGGGGAACGTCGCGAATTCGGGAACGGTAAGGAAGGTCGGAGGCACGCCTTCGGTCTGGCCGAACACCTCGCGGAACGCCGCCACCCGATCGGGCTGCACCACGAAGGTCGTCGGCGGGTACGCGATGCCCTCGGCCGACGGATCCACGGGCGGAACCTACCCGGGAGGACGGCCTACGGCAACTTGTCGCAGGTGCGTGCATCCTGGCAGGTCACACCCTACGATTCGCCCGACATGAGGAACCTCACTTCTCCAGACGAGATCACCGTCGTCATCGCCGACGATCACCGCTCCTTCGGCGAAGCGCTCGAGGTCGCCCTCGACCGAGAGCAGGACCTCACCGTGATCGAGGTGGTCACCGACGGAACCGCCGCGATCGAAACCGCAGCCCGCGCACATCCCGACGTGATGCTCGTGGACCTCCAGATGCCAGGAGTCGACGGCCTCGAAGCGACGCGGCGGATCCACGAGGAGACCCGAGGGACCGCCGTCATCATCTTGTCCGGGAACGACGACGACGTCTCGCTCGCCCGGGCGATCCAGGCCGGCGCCAGAGGGTTCCTCCCCAAGAGCGAGGCCGTGCTCGGACTGGCGGATGCGATCAGGCGTGCGTACCGCGGCGAGCCTCTGCACACGAGCGTGGAGGTCGACGAGTCCCTCCGCAAGCTCAGGCGCCGACGCGCCGCCGACGGCAACCTCTCACAGCGGATCGAGCGACTGACGCCGCGGGAGCTCCAGATCCTGCAGCTGATGGCCGACGGCGACGCCCCCGAGAAGATCGCCGAAGAGCTCGGCATGAGTCGCCACACGCTGCGCACGCACACGCAGAACGTGCTGACGAAGCTCGGCGTGCACTCCAAGCTGGACGCGATCGTCGCCGCGATCCGCTACGGCAAGGTGACGACCAAGATCCCGCCGAACGGAGTCCTGGAGCCCGTGGGCGTCTAGCGGTGGGCGCGGATCCCGTCAGCGGGTCTCGCGGTGCAGCGTGTGTCTGCGGTCCCACCGGCAGTACTTCTTGAGCTCGAGCCGGTCCCGGTCGTTGACGCGGTTCTTGACCGTGTTGTAGTTCCGCCGCTTGCACTCCGTGCACGCGAGCGTGATGTTCGGTCGGTTGTCACCCTTGGCCATGTCGCTCCTACTTTACGATCTTCGTGACGCG
>JANLXF010000224.1:0-30012 GCA_031364965.1 Actinomycetes bacterium
CGGCGACGGGCTGCGCTGCGGGCGGCGACTCGAGCCACGACGCGTCGATCCCGGCCGGCGCCCATCCGGGCAGGACCGGGTACTGATCGGGCACGAGGAACGGGAGCGGGACGCCCGCGGCCGGCGAGGGCGTCGGGACCGTGCCTGTCGGCGAAGGTGAGGCCGTGATCGACGCCACCGGCTCCTTCCCGCCGATACAGGCCGCCGACGTCAGCGCCGCGACCAGCACCAGGAGCGCGGTTCGGAACGGGGGTCGGGAGCGCATGGCGGCGCCCATGCTACCCGGCGAGGTTGCCGCTCCCGGGACCTCGCGGGGATCGCCCGAACGGCCTATCGGAACGGCCAGGGGTTCTGGACCAATGGCGGGATCGGCTCCTGCGAGAAGTCGAAGCTCTTCGCGAGGTTCCCGAGGAGCTTCACGTCCTCGCGCACCGTCGGGCGCGAGTCGGGCCACCCGTCGGTCGCGGGGTCGAGCCTCGAACCGCCCAGGAACCGGTCCTCGATCAGCTTGAGGTACGCGTCGTAGGAGAGGGTCTGGTGATCGACGTACCCGGCGCGAGCCCACGGGCTGATCACCATGCTCGGGACTCGGAGCCCCCAGCCGTTCTCGTCGACGACGGGCGGCTTCACGTGGTCGTAGAAGCCGCCCCAGTCGTCCCAGGTGAGGAAGATCGCCGTGTGGAGCCACTGCTCCTCGGGGCCCTGCATCACCGAGTTGATCAACTTCGCGACGTAGGCCTGGCCCATCTCGATCGAATCCGGAGGGTGCTCTCCGCGGTCGGTGACGGGCATCACCCACGACACCGACGGGAGCGTCCCCGCCTTGGCGTCGGCCATGAACTCCTCGTTGGACCGCACGTTGTCGAGCTGGCCGGTCGCGTCCACTGCGGTGAAGCCCGGCAGCACGTTCTGGACCGGCGCGGTCTCGATCCCGCCGAGCTTGGCGCACGGCGGGGCGATACAGGTGCCCGGGCCGACGTAGTACCGCCACGACACGCCCTGGTTGTACAGGAGCCAGGTGATCGGCGCCCACACGTACGGCCGCGGGGAACCCATCGGCGGGGTCCAGATCTTCCCCTTGGTCGCGTACTGGCCGCCGGGGAACTTCTGGTCGGAAGTACAGCTCATCGGGTCGGCGGGGTCCGGGCAGGTCGCCGACCACCCCGAGACCAGGAACAGGTGCGCGGGCAGGGTCCACGAGTCCGTGGGCGCGAACATCCGGTCATGCAGCGTGAAGGTCTCGGCGTACTTCCAGTAGATCGGGATCTCGTCGGCCGTGTGATAACCCATGATGTCGGGCTGGCCCTGCGGACCGTTCGTCGCCTGCGGGCACGGAGGCGTATCGGGGTGCTTCTCGCAGCCGTTGCCGATCGTGCGGAGCGCCGACACGAACCCGTCCATCTTGCCGCCGTTGATGTCGATCGTGGACGCGTCGGCGCCGTGCGGGCCGCCCTGATCCGTGAAGTTGGTGTCGTGATACGGCTCGTAGCAGACGCCGGGCTGCGCGGGATCGGGCGAGCAGACCGTGGGGTTGCCGTTCGCGTCCATCGGGATGCCGTCGGCGCCCGGGAACGTGCCGAAATAGTGATCGAACGAGCGGTTCTCGAGCACGATGAAGATCAGATGGTCCAGGTTCATGATCCCGGCCTTGGGGTCGACCGGACGGGCGGGGTCGTCGAGCACCGCCGGCGCGGGCGGGTCGAGCAGGGTCGAGACGTCGACGCCGTCCGGGGCGAGGCCCGCGTCGGGCTCCGAGGTGGCGCCAGGCGCGCCGAGGATCCCCTGCGGCTCGGGGTAGGTGGACGCCGACTGGCTCGGACCTGTGGCGGCGGTCGTCGGCGCGGCCGAGGAGGCGGTCGACCCGGGCTCGCTCCCGCCCGTACAGGCCATCGCCACGAGCCCGGCGACCATGATCAGGCCCGAGGTGCGAACGAGCGTGCGCGGTCGGGAACGCGGGGCGGCGGTCATGGAGCGTGTCATGCTATCGGGTGGGGCGCACCGGCGGTCCTCACGGGGTCGGGTCCAGCTGGAACGGCTCGATCGGGGTCCGCGTCCAGTCGAACTCGTTCGCGAGGTCGCCCGGCACGAGGTCTTCTCGCACGGTCGGGCGGTTGTCGGGCCATCCCCAGTTGTTCCCATCCAGGCGCCGCCCGTTCAACCAGCGATCCTCGATCAGCTTCAGATAGGCGTCGAAGCTGAGGGTCTGGGAGTCGATCGTGCCGCCCTTGGCGTAGGGGCTGATCATGATGCCGGGCACCCGGATCCCGTAGCCGTTCTCGTCGATCACGATCGGCTTCACGTGATCGTAGAAGCCGCCCCAGTCGTCCCACGTGATGAAGACCGCCGTATGGAGCCACTGCTCCCGGGGTCCCGCCATGACGGCGTTCACGAGCTTGGTCACCCACGCCTGGCCGTTCCCGATGTAGTCGGGCGGGTGCTCGCCTCGGTTCGTCGTGGGCATGACCCACGAAACGGGAGGAAGTGACCCGTTCGCCGCCGCGTCGAAGAACTCGGTGTTCGGTCGGATGTTGTCCAGCTGGTTCGTCTTCGCGACGGCCTTGAACCCGGGGAGCGGGTTCTGCACGGGCGCCGTCTCGACGCCGCCTCCCGAGTCGCAGGGCGGCGCGACGCACGTGCCGGGGCCGACGTAGTACCCCCAGTCGACGCCCGCGCGCTGCAGCATCCACGTGATCGGGGCCCAGATGTAGGGCCGCGGCGCGCCGTGCGGCGGCGTCCAGATCTTCCCTTTGTCGGCCCAGATCCCGCCGGGGAACTTCTGATCGCTGTGGCAGCTGTTCACGTCGGACAGGTCGGGGCAGGTCGCCGACCAGCCGGAGACCAGGAACAGGTGGGCCGGCAGCGTCCACGAGTCCGAGGGCGCGAACATCCGGTCCTGCAGCACGAACCGCTTCGCGTAGGTCCAGTAGTTCGGGATGTCGGCCTTCGTGTGGAAGCCCATCACGTCGGGCGTGCCGTTCGGACCCTTCGTCGCCTGCTTGCAGGCGAAGTCCTCGGGGTGCTTCATGCAGCCGTTCCCGATCTCGCGGAGCGAGCGCACGAAGCCGTTCATCTTGCCGTGGTTCACCGAGATCGCCGAGCCGACCCCACCGTGCGGACCGCCCTGATCGAACAGGCCGTGGACATGGAAGGGGCGCCGGCACGCGGTCGCCTTCGGATCGGGGATGCACGGTTTGAACCGGCCGTCGGGGTATCGCGGGATCCCGTTCGCGCCGGGGAAGGTCCCGAAGTAGTGATCGAAGGACCGGTTCTCCTGCACGATGAAGATCACGTGGTCGAGATTCTGGATCCCGGCCGCGGGATCGATCGCGCGCGGCGCACCGTCGCCGTCCGCGTTGCCGCTGCCGCCGGCGGTGGCGACGACGGGACCGAGCAGGCCGGCGGCCAGCAGCGCGAGGGCAGCGACGAACAGCAAAGGTCGAAGGGGAAGGCGGGTCACGGGGAGCCAGGGTACCCGGCGCTCGGGGCGGGAGCCAGCACCGGGCGTCGCCGCCCGGTCAGGGCGTCGCATCGAGGATCAGCGGCAGGATCGGGCGCTGCGTGAAGTCGAACGCGTCCGCGACGTCGCCGAGGCGGGCGACGTTCTCACGCACGGTGGGCCGGGCGTCGAGCCATCCCATGTTCTCGCCGTCGAGCCGCTGCCCGCCCAGCCACCGGTCCTCGATGAACTTGAGGTAGGCGTCGAAGCTGAGTGTCTGATGGTCGACGTCGAGGCCGCGATCGGCCCACGGGCTGATCAGGATGCCGGGCACGCGGCTCCCGTAGCCGTTCTGATCGATCCGGATCGGCGGCACGTGGTCGTAGAACCCGCCCCAGTCGTCCCACACCAGGAAGATCGCCGTGTGGTTCCAATCAGGCCCCTGCATCGCCGCGTTCACCACGCGGGTCACCCACGCCTGGCCGTTCTCGATCGCGTCGGGCGGGTGCTCGCCCCGGTTCAGGGTGGGCATCACCCACGAGACGGCCGGCAGGCTTCCGGCCTCGGCGGCGTCGAAGTACCTCGTGTTGGACGTGACCCGGCCGATCTGGCCCGAGGCCTCGATCGTGCCGAACCCCGGGAGGGGGTTCTGCGCGGGCACCGTCACGCCGGGCGGACGATCCTGGGGGCACGGGCGCGCGGTGCACGACCCCTCCCCCACGTAGTAGCGCCAGCTCACGCCGTGCTGGTTCAGGAGCCAGGTGATATCGGCCCACGCGTACGGTGCACCCCGCCTGGCCGGCACGTCCCACCAGTGCTCGGGTTCACCGCTCGTGCAGCTCATCCCGTCGGTGGGGTCGCTGCAGATCGCCGACCACCCCGAGACGAGCGCGAGATGCGACGGCAATGTCCACGAGTCGACCGGTGCGAACATCCGGTCCTGGAGCACGAACCGCTTCGCGTACCTCCAGTAGTTCGGGATCTCCTTGAAGGTATGGAACCCCATCACGTCGGGCGTGCCGTTGGGCCCCGACTCGGCCTGCCGGCAGTTCCACGGGGGGGTCGGGTCGTGCGTACACGGGGTCCCCCGCTGGCGGAACGCCTTGACGAACCCGTCCATCGCACCGGCGTGCACGTCGATCCTCGACGCGATCGCCCCATGGGGGCCGCCGATGTCGAACTGGTTCGTGTCATGGAACGGGCGGCGGCATCCGGCGGCCTCCGGATCGGGGATGCAGACCGAGAAGGAGCCGTCGGCGCGCCGGGGCAACCCGTCGCCGATCGGGAACGTGCCGAAGTAGTGGTCGTAGGACCGGTTCTCCTGCACCACGAAGATCACGTGGTCGATGTTCGAGATGCCGGCGGCGGGATCGACACCGAACTCGTTCAGGTGCGGGCCGGCCGTGGGCGACGGGCTGCGCGCGGCGGAGATCAGGAGGGCGAGCGCGCCCACCACAGCGAACGCGCGAGCCAGGCGTGGGGAGGACACGGCGCGCATCGTAACGGGCGAACCCATGGATCCGCGAGGTCAGGGTGTCGGGTCGAGGATCAGGGGCGGGATCGGATCTCGGTACCAGTCGAACTCGAGCCCCAGGTCCCCGAGCCGGCGCGCGTCCTCCCGCACGGTCGGCCGGGCGTCGGGCCAGCCCAGGTTCTTGCCGTCCAGACGCTGTCCACCCAGGAACCGGTCCTCGATCAGCTTCAGGTAGGCGTCGAAGCTGAGGGTCTGGGAGTCGACCGTGCCGCCCTTGGCGTAGGGGCTGATCATGATGCCGGGCACCCGGATCCCGTAGCCGTTCTCGTCGATCCGGATCGGCTGCACGTGGTCGTAGAAGCCGCCCCAGTCGTCCCACACCAGGAAGATCGCCGTGTGGAGCCGCTGCTCCTCGGGGCCCTGCATCACGGCGTTCACCGCGCGCGTGACCCAGGCCTGGCCGTTGCCGATGTTGTCCGGGGGATGCTCCGTACGACCGGCCGTGGGCATCAGCCACGAGACCTTCGGCAGAGCCCCGTTCGCGGCCGCCGTGAAGTAGGCCTCGTGCGGCCGGATCCTGCCCATCGAACGGTGGCGGTGCACCGTCTGGAACCCCGGGAGCGGGTTGAACAGCGGGTTCGTGGAGTCCTTGTCCTTGGTGGCTTCGCACGGCCACGTCACGCAGCTGTTCGCACCGACGTAGTACGCCCACGAGACACCGCGCTCGTCGAGCAGCCACGTGATGTCGCCCCACGCGTAGGGAGCGGGGGCGCCGGCGGGCTGGCGCCACCAGGAGACCGGGCGATCGAGCTCGGACCGGCACGTCGTGCCGTCGCGCGGGGATGCGCAGATCGCCGACCACGCCGACACGAGGTAGAGGTGCGACGGCAGGCTCCACGAGTCCGAGGGCGCGAACATCCGGTCCTGCAGGACGTAGCGCTTCGCGTAGGCCCAGTAGTTGGGGATCTCCGCCTTCGTGTGCACACCCATGATGTCGGGGGTCCCGTGGGGACCCGGCGTGGCTCGCGTGCATTGGTACCGATCGGGGTTGCCCCCGCACCCGGTGCCGATCCGGCGCAGGGCCTCGACGAAGCCGTCCATCCGCCCGCCGTCGACCGAGATCCTGGACGCCAGGGTGTTGTGGGGGCCGCCTTGGTCGAACAGGTTGGTGTCGCGGTACGGCCGGCGGCAGCGGGGCGACGCGGGATCGGGGAGGCACGGCTTGAAGCGGCCGTCCGCCAGGCGCGGGATCCCGTTCGCGCCCGGGAAGGTCCCGAAGTAGTGATCGAACGACCGGTTCTCCTGCACGATCACGACGATGTGGTCGATGTTGCCGATGCCCGCCGCGGGCTCGATCGAGGCGAGCGCTCGTTTCGATCCCCCGTCGGCGGAGGCTTCGGGCTCCGCGTGGGGGGCGAGAGCGAGGGCAAGGGCAGCCGCGGTGATCGTCGCGGCGCCTGCCAGCGCGTGCCGGCGGCGCGGCCGGGTCATCCCGAGGACCTCGACGGGGTGGGATCCAGGTGGCGCCACCTGATCGGATCCTGGCCCCAGTCGAACGCGAGCGACAGATCGCCGAGCCCGGGGACGTCCTCGCGCGTGGTGGGACGTGGGTCGGGCCACCCCCAGTTCTGACCGTCGAGCCGCCTGCCGCCCAGCCACCGGTCCTCGATCAGCTTGAGGTAGGCGTCGAACGACAGCAGTTGGTGGTCGACGTTGAGATCGCGGCTGGCGTACGGGCTGATCAAGATGCCGGGCACGCGGATCCCGTATCCGTTCCGATCGACCTTGGTCGGCTGGACGTGGTCGTAGAAGCCGCCCCAGTCGTCCCACACCAAGAAGACGGCGGTCCGGGCCGCGTCGGGGCCTTCCATCGCGGCGTTCACCACCCGGGAGACCCACGCCTGGCCGTTCGCGATGCGATCGCTCGGGTGCTCGCCCTGGCCCCGGGTCGGCATCACCCACGACACCGACGGCAGCGACCCGGCGTTGGCTTCGGCGAAGAACTCGTCGTTGAACCGGACCTTGTTCAGGCTGCCCGAACGCTCGCGCACCGTGCGGAATCCCGGCAGGGGGTTCTGCGCCGGCACCGTGGTCTGATCGTCGAACGGCAGACCGCACGCGGGTTGATCGATGCAGGTATGGGGCCCCACGAAGTACGACCAGCTCACGCCGCCCTTGTCCAGGAGCCAGGTGATGCTCGCCCATGCGTACGGAGCCGGGGCGTCCATCCCCTCGGCGAGGAAGTACTTCGTCCACAGGGCCGGTGAGTCGTTGTCCGATCTACAGGTCATGGGATCCGCCGGGTCCGAGCAGCTCGCCGACCATCCCGAGACCAGGAACAGGTGCGACGGCAGCGTCCACGAATCGACCGGCGCGAACATCCGGTCTTGGAGGACGTATCGGCGCGCGAGCTCCCAGTAGTTAGGGATCTCTTTGGCCGTGTGGAAGCCCATGACGTCGGGTGTGCCGCGCGGGCCTTTCGTCGCCTTCAGGCAGGACCACACCGGGGTCGGGTCGTTCGTGCACGGCGTGCCCTTGCGGCGGAACGCCCGGACGAAGCCGTCCATCCTGCCCTGTGCGACATCGATCTTCGACGCCTCGAGCCCGTGCGGGCCACCGACGTCGAACTGGTCGGTGTCGTGATACGGCCGCCGGCACCGTCCGTCGATCCGGGGGTCGGGCACGCAGACGGCGAACGAGCCGTCGGGGTTGCGCGGGAGGCCGTCGCCGCGGGGAAAGGTCCCGAAGTAGTGGTCGTACGAGCGGTTCTCCTGCACGACGAAGACCACATGGTCGAGATTGCTGATCCCCGCGGCCGGATCGATCGCCCACGCGGCCTCCGCCGCGGGCGGGCGGCCCACGCCGCCCGGGGGCGCGATCGTGACCCCCGTGCCGAGGACGGCGGCGAGGGTGAAGAGCGTCGCGAGACGTCGGGTTCGATGCATGGGGGGCGACACCGTACCGGGTGAGCTGCGCACGGGCCAAGTCCCGGCGTCGCGCAGCTACGATGGGCGCGACGCGGCTCGCCCGCCGCCGAAGGAGGCACCGTGAACGCCACTGACACCCGCATCCCCGTGACCCTGATCCCCGGCGACGGCATCGGGCCCGAATGCGTCACCGCCGCGCAGCGCATCGTCGAGGCGACCGGCGCCCCGATCGATTGGGAGGAGGCGGAGGCCGGCGCCGAGGTCTTCAAGAAGGGCATCGCCTCTGGCGTACCCCAGGAGACGATGGACTCGATCTCTCGCACGCGCATCGCCTTGAAGGGCCCCCTCGAGACGCCGGTCGGCTTCGGGGAAAAGAGCGCCAACGTCACCCTGCGCAAGCTGTTCGAGACCTACGCGAACGTACGCCCCGTGCGCGAGCTGCCGGGGGTAGTGACGCCGTATTCCGGGCGCGGGGTCGACCTCGTGATGGTGCGGGAGAACGTCGAGGACCTGTACGCCGGCATCGAGTACATGCAGACGCCGAGCGTGGCCCAGGCGCTGAAGCTGATCAGCGTCAAGGGGAGCGAGAAGATCGCGCGGTTCGCGTTCGAGTACGCCCGCAGCGAGGGCCGCACCTCGGTCGCGTGCGCGACCAAGGCGAACATCATGAAGCTCAGCGAGGGCACACTGAAGCGCGTGTTCGAGCGCGTGGCGCCCGACTACCCCGAGATCGAGTCGTGGCACGTGATCGTCGACAACTGCGCGCACCAGCTCGTGAAGCGCCCCGAGCAGTTCGAGGTGATCTGCACGACGAACATGAACGGCGACATCTTGTCCGACCTGTCGTCGGCGCTCGTGGGCGGCCTCGGGTACGCCCCGAGCGCGAACATCGGGAACGAGGTCGCGATCTTCGAGGCCGTCCACGGGTCGGCGCCCAAGTACGCCGGCAAGAACGTGATCAACCCGACCGCGGTGATCCTCTCCGCGGTACTGATGCTCCGGTACCTGGGTAGGTTCGCCGAGGCGGCCGCGATCGAGCACGCGATCTTCGTGACGCTCGAGTCGGGCGTGCTCACCGGCGATGTGCTCGGCTACGACCGCGGGACTTCGACGACCCACTACACCGACGCGATCATCGGGAACCTCGGCTCGCGCACCGAGGGCTGGACGATCCGCGAGGTCAAGCCGCTGGAGCTCCCGGTCCTGTCGTCGGCCCCGGACTACGTGCGCCCGACCTCCCGCCACGTGGTGGGCCTCGACGTGTTCGTGGAGTCGCCGCTCACGGCGGACGAGCTCGGCGCCTCGCTGACCGAGCTCGCGTCGGGCACGCGCCTGGAGCTGAAGATGATCTCGAGCCGCGGGACGAAGGTCTACCCGCCGATCGGTGCGATGACCGAGACGGGCGACCACTTCCGCTGCCGGTTCATCATCCGCGAGAACCCCGGCGACCTCTGGGACGAGGACGTGCACCAGCTGCTGGCACGCATCTCCCGCCGCCACACCTGGATGCACATCGAGAAGCTGCAGGAGTTCGACGGCGAGCTCGGCTTCACGCGTGACCAGGGAGAGAACTGACGGTGGTCCGACTGCGGCCGATGACGGCCGAGGAGTATCGCGAGTACTACCGGCACTCGGTGGCGTCGTACGCCGACGACATGGTCCGCAACGTCAAGCTGACACCCGAGGCCGCGCAGGAACGCGCCGTGAGGACCCTGCGCGATCTCCTGACCGACGGCCTGGCGACGCGCGACCACTGGCTGAAGGTGGCCGAGCTCGACGGCGAACGCATCGGCACGCTCTGGTACGCACGGCTTACGACACCGGCGGGCACCGAGATCGCCTACCTGTTCGACATCGAGGTCGAGGAGGCCGCCCGCGGACGGGGCCACGGGCGGCGGCTGATGGAGCTCCTGGAGGAAGAGATCGCGGCGATCGGCCTCACGCGGATCGAGCTGAACGTGTTCGGCCACAACGACGTGGCACGCGCGCTCTACGAGGACCTGGGCTACGTGGAGATGAGCCGGCAGCTGTTCAAGGAGCTCGGGGCGGGGTAGCGGCGCGCACGGCGAAGAGCTGGACCAACCCGGCCTGGTCGATCGCGGGGCGGCCGTCGTAGGAGCCGATCCCCTTCCGCGTGAAGAGCCCCGTCGTCGGGTCGCGCGACTCGCCCCACACGCGTTCGAGGTAGGCGTCGATCTGCCCGAGGAGCCCCTCGACCGGGATGAGGTCCTGGACGGCCAGGAGCCCCCGGAACGCGATCGCGTTGAAGACCGGCGGCTGATGCCACAGACGTTGGCCGCGGGCGAGCCATCCCACGGCCGCGTTCGCGGTGTCACGGGCGGCCTCGAGCGACGCCTGGTCGCCAGTGACGCGATGGTGCCACGCCAGGGCCGCGGCAGGCACGCCTTGGTTGTAGCTCCAGATCGTCCGCTCGACGCGCCCTCCGTCGATCCGGTCGGCGTAGAGCCCGTCGGGGCGGCGGAGGGTGGTGTCGAGCCAGCCGAGCGTGCGCTCGGCGAAGTCCAGCGCACCCAGGTCGCGGGTCAGCCCGTGGATCCGCAAGGCGAGCAGGGCCGCCGGCGCGGCCGCGCACGTGTTCCGGGAGCGGCGTCCCTCCGCCCACCTGACGCCGCCGTCGGGGTCCTCGCCGCGCATCACGAATCGAAGGGCTCGGAGCGCGCGTTCAAGCTGCCGTGCGTCCCCGGTGGCGTCGTGGTGCAGGGCGAACGCGAGTCCGAGCCACGCGTTGTCGTCGTAGAAGCGGCGCCGCGCGCGAGGCATCGGTGCCCACCCGCCGTCGCGGCGCGCGTACGGGCGCAGAGAACGGATCAGGCCCCGCAGGTCGTCGCCCACCTCGTGGCCGGCGCGGGCGAGGTCGACCCCGGCGGCGATCGCCTGGCTCAGCGGCCAGGCCGAGGCCGGACCTCGCCGTCCCGGTGCCTCGCGCAGCCGCAGGAGGTCACCGTCGCGATGCGTGCAGGTCGCGAGCAGGGCCTGCCATGCCTCGAGGGCTCGCTCGTCGTTCGCGCCGGGATCGGCCGTCATCGCGCCATCCTAGGCGGGACCACGATCCGACCCCGGCCCGGGTCATCAGATGATCCGCTGCGTCACCTCGTCCTGCGCACCCACGGTCTCCCGCATCTCCTCGGCACGCTGACGACCGGCATCCGGGTCATCCGGGTCGGCGTTGGCCTTGATCTCCTCCGCCTTGAGCTGCGCCCGGGTGCTCCACCGGCTCAGGTACTCCCGCGCGACCGGGATCCCGCCGCCCCCGAAGGCCACGACGGTCGTTCCCACGATGGCGACGAGCAACGCGTAGAACAGCCCGGTAACGATCGCGGGAGCGATCCGGAGCTGGTCGAGCGCGGCGAAGACCCCGACGACGAGGATCGAGGCGCCCGCGATCCGGGCGATCCAGCTCCCTCCGGCGACCGCGCCCAGCGTGGGCGTGAGGACGTCGGTGACGACCTTGGCGATCGCGCCCGCGATCACGAGGATGATCACGGCAGCGATCACGTTCGGGAGGTAGGCGAGCACGCCCTGGATCAGGTCGCTGATCGGGTTCGGCCCCCAGATCCCGAACGCGAGCTGCAGCGCCACGAGGAAGATCCCCCAGAAGGCGATCACGCCGATCACGTCCGAGGGCTCCGTGTTGCTGCGCTGGAACGCGGCCCCCACTGACCCTGCGCCGCCCTCGACCCACCGATCGAAGCCCACGCGCTCCAACAGCCCGTCGACGAGCTTCGACACCGCCTTGGCGACGAGATAGCCGATCAGCAGGATCAGGAAGAAGCCGAGCAGTTTGGGGGCGAAGAGCACGACGTTCTCCCACGCCCGCTCCAGCCCCCCCGTCAAGTCAACCTCTGCCATCATGCCGATGTCCTCCCCATTGATCGATGAGCCCTGCGCGGCGTCCATTACCCGAGGCGACGCGTTCGAAACGAAGCGGCCGTCGGGCGGTCCGCGGGCCGGTCGCGCTGCGCCCGTGCGGGCCGATCTCGACGCAGCGGGTGATGTCAATGACCATCTGGTGGAGTAGCTGGTACCTTCGCTGCCGAAGCCGCTGGTCATGGCCACGCGGTCCCATCGTCTAGGGGCCTAGGACACCACCCTCTCAAGGTGGAGACACGGGTTCGAATCCCGTTGGGACTACTCGTCTGACCAGCGGAAACGGTCTCCGGCAGAGTTCTCACCGCCGCGGATCGGCCCCCATTTCGTCCCCCTCGAGCCGAGCTCGCGCGGCTTTCGCCCTCGATGCCCTTGTCCTGATAAGGGTTTGAACGACAGCTTCTGTGGGCACCGCCTTTCCGTGAATGCTTAGCACCCATGGCGAGGCAACGAGCCGGCTTGACGAAGGACGCGGGTGAAACAGCCGCTGCCTGATCCGAGCCGGGAACACGCTTGATCTGATGCGGGAGGGCAAGGGGAAATGCGTCGCCGCTTGCGGAACAATGGTCTCTCGATCTGTCTGTTCGGGTTGTTCGTGCTGTTCCTGGCAGCGCAGAGCGTGACGGGTTGGCATTCCTACAACAGCGACCAGAGGGAACACCTGGAACCCACTTCGAGCTACTTCGCCTACCTCACCACAGGTCATTTCGTAGAGGCAACCTTCGAGAACTGGGAGAGCGAGTTCCTCCAGATGGGCGCCTACGTGCTGCTCACCGTCTGGCTCGTGCAGAAGGGCTCGGCTGAGTCGAACCCTCTCGAGGGAGACCCTGAGTCCGATGGCGAACCTCGTCCCTCCGAGGATGCCCCGGGCCCTGTGCACAGGGGCGGCTGGCCCCTCCGCCTCTACGAGAACTCCCTCGGCCTCGCCTTCATCCTGCTGTTCCTCCTATCCATCACCCTCCACGCCCTCGGTGGCGCGCGTGTCTACAGCGCGGAGCAGATCGCCCACGGCGAAGCCCCGGTGAGCGTGAGCCAGTTCATCACCACCTCGACCTTCTGGTTCCAGTCGTTCCAGAACTGGCAGAGCGAGTTCCTCGCCGTCGGTGGGATCACGGTCCTTTCGATCTTCCTTCGCCAGAAGGGCTCACCCGAATCCAAGCCCGTGGCTGCACCTCACGGAGAGACGGGATCTTGAACCGCCTTGGGGCACCCTGACGATCGTCTGGATCGCGTCGCCCTTGGCGCGGGGGGAGTCCTCACGTCGACGGCGTTCATCATCCGCGTGGGGCCGTGGCCGAGCCGCGCCGCCTCCATCGGGACGTGACGATCACGAAGGTCATGCCCGAGCCGATCGCCCCCACGACGGCGAAGCCGACCATCCAGAACCCGACGGCGAGGCAGTCCATCTCGATGCAGTCGCTGAGTACCCACTCGCCCACGGCACGGCCCACGGCGAGCCCGAGGACGAATCCCACCACACCGAACAGACCGCCGAGGATCACCAGGGCCGCTGTCGATCCTTCTTTCATCCTCTCCCTATCGGTCAGCGAGGAGAGCGAGCGTAGCGACCTGAGGTGCCGTCCTTCACTATCCTCACGCCGTGGTCGAGATCGCACGCCTCGCCGAACACGAGTGGGACGTCTATCGCGACGTGCGGCTGGCCTCGCTCGCGGACTCGCCGTGGGCGTTCGGAGCGCGCGTGGCGGAAGAGCGTGGCCGCACCGACAACGACTGGCGCGCCAGGCTCGCGGGGCGGACGCAGTACGTCGCGCGCGAGCGAGGTCGATCCGTCGGCACCGTGGGGGCGTTCATCGAGGAAGACGGCACCGTCGAGCTCGTGTCGATGTGGGTGGCTCCCGACGCGCGGGGCACCGGCGTGGCGGACCAACTGGTCGACGCGGTCGTCGCGGACGCCCGCGAACGAGGACGCGCGAGGATCGCGCTCTGGGTGGCCGTGGGCAACGACCCGGCCGAGCGCCTCTACGCGCGGCATGGCTTCGAACGGACGGGGCGGACGCAACCGGTCGACGACGACGATCCGGCTCGCGGGGTGGAGTTCGAGATGACGCGGCTCGACCCACCCTGATGCCCGGCACGGCCCCGAGCTCGTGCCGGGGAGCCGTCGGCCCGCGGCGCGATCAGCGAGCGGACGCGGCTGCGGCGGCCGCCGCCTGCACGAGGTTCCCCTTCAGCTCGAAGAGCACCCGCGCTCGATCGAACGCGTCGCCGGCGCCCGCGGCATCCCCGGCGCCGGCGAGCACGCGGGCGAGATCCAGCAGCACGTCGCCGTGCATGTTCACGTCGTCCGTCGTCTCGGCCAGCGAGAGCGCCTCCCGGCAGCGGGCCTCCGCCTCTTCGGCGTCGCCGCGCGCCGCCGCCACCCGTCCGCGGGCGGCGAGCACCAGGACGTGGGTGGTGACGTCGTCGTCGGACGCCGACTCGGCGGCCTCAGTCATGAAGCGTTCGGCCTCGTCGATGCGCCCGAGCGCGAGCAAGACATGGGCGAGGAGCGCCGCGACGGTCGACTGGTACCCCTGCTCTTCGAGCTTCGCTATCCCCTCGTAGCCCTCCCGGAGCGCTAGCTCGGCGCCCTCGAGGTCACCGGCCAGGCGCTCGACGAATCCACGGGTCTCCGAGGCGAACGCCGCGGGAAGCCAGAGCCCGAGGTCCTCCAGGATCGAGGCCGCCTTCGCGGCCAGCTCGCGCGCCTCGGCGAACCGGCCCTGCATCGCCCGGGCCGCCGCGAGCGAACGGAGGGCGCGCGCATCGACGGCCCGGTTGCCCTTCCCGCGGGCGAGCACCGTCTCGCAGCGCTCGACGAGGCGATCGACCGGCACCGGTCCGTACACGCCGGCGCCCGTGTACTGGCCGAGGAGCTCGGCCTCCTCCCAGGCGCTGCCGGCAGACCGTGCGTGCTCGATCGCACGCTCCAGCGCCTGTCCGGCGTCCGCATAGCGGGCGCGGGTCCAGTGCAGGTCGGCCTGCAGCCGCCAGGCGCGGGCGAGCCCGAGGTCGTCGCCGAGCTGCTCGAACACGGGGATCACACGCGCGAGGTCGATCGGCGCACGCTCGGCGAGCCCCTTGGGATCGGTCGATTCCATGAGCAGCAGCCGCACGATCGTGGCGTGGCCGAGCAGTCCCTGGTCGCCCTCGGCGCTGCGGGTGGCCTCATCCAGCACCTCGTCCGCGCGCACGAATTCGCCCGTCTGCATCAGCGCCTCGCTGAGGTCGGGCAGGAGCGTGGCCCGGGCGCGCTCGTCGCCGCGGTAGAGCGCGACCGCCCGGTCCAGCAGCGTCACGGCCGCCACCATGTCGCCGCGCGCGAGCGCCCGGCGTCCCGCCGATGCCAGCCGTCCTGCCGCCCGCGCGGCGAGGGTCTCGGGACCGGTCCCGGTCTCCCCGAGCTCGGTCCGGTACCGATGGGCCTGCTCCAGGTGGTAGCCCACGACCTCTTCGTACTCGAGCGTCCGATCGCCGGCATGGCCCTCGATCCACCCGGCAAGTCGCTCGTGCAGGTCGGCCCGGCGTTCCTTCGGGAGCGCCTGATACGACGCATCCTGGATCAAGATGTGATGGAAGCGGAAGGCGTCCTCGCCCGCGAGCGACGAGCGCTCGGGCATGATCAGGCCCTTGCGAACGAGCGTCTGCAGCCGGCTCCCCACCAACGGCCGGATCTCCTCGGGCGCCAGGTCGGCGACCGCGCCCCACCAGAACTCCTTGCCGATTACCGCCGCGGTGCCGAGCACAGCTCGCTCGTGGGGGTCCAGCCGATCGAGCCGCGCGGACAACAGGGCTTGGATCGTGGCGGGCACCGCGACGCTCGAGAGATCGCCGGTGACCTGCCAGCCCTCGTCGTCGCGCGCGAGGAGGCCGTCGTCTTCGAGCATCCGGAGCATCTCCTCGACGAACAGCGGGTTTCCCTCGGCCGCGGCCACGATGCGCGCCGAGTCCGCGGGGTCGAGCGGCGAGGCACCGAGCAGGTCGTCGATCAGGCGCTCGCACTCCTCGGGCGTCAGCAACGAGAGGGTCAGGGAGCCGGCGGCCGGTTCCACGGTCGCCCAGCCCGGCCGAAGATCGAGCATCTCGGGCCGCGCGAGGCACAGGAGCAGGATCCGCGCGTCCCGGCACCATCCGGCCAGGTACTCCACGAGGTCGAGCAGGGTGGGCTCGGCCCAGTGGACGTCGTCGACCACCACGACGAGGGGCCGGTCGCGCTGGAGCGTCTCGAGGAAGCGCCGGATCGACCAGAAGGTCTCCTGCATCGTCGCCGAGGTGTCGCCGAACCCCGACACGGCCGCCACCCCGTCGGCGACCGCCTCCGCATCGTCGGCCCCTGCCAGGGTGTCCAGGATCTTCTTCCTCGCGAGCTCGCGGGAGTCGTCGCCGCCGATCCCGCAGGCGTCCTTGACGAGCTCGGCCACCGGCCAGAAGGTGATGCCGTCGCCGTAGGGAAGGCACCGGCCGCCGATCACGCGGGCGCGGTCACCGAGGAAGGCCGAGAACTCCTCGGCGAGCCGGGACTTGCCGACGCCGGCCACCCCGAGCACGGTCAAGAGCACGCACGCCGGCCCGTCGACGCTCCGGTCGAACGCCACGCGGAGCGCATCGAGCTCGTGGAGCCTGCCCACGAATCCGGGACGCAGACGATCGGTCGCCCCCTGCACGCCCTCGACGGAGAGCAGCCGGTATCCCGTGACCGGATCCGCCTTGCCCTTCAGGGTGAGCGCCCGGCCTTCGTCGACCGTGACGGCGCCCCGCACCAGGGCGTACGTGGACGCGCCGAGCAGGATCTCCCCCGGTCCCGCCGCCTGCTCGAGACGGGCGGCGACGTTCACGGCGTCACCCACGACCAGCGGACCGCCCTGGTGGTCCCCCACCACGACCTGGCCGGTGTTCACGCCGATCCGCGTGCGGAGCGACACGCCGAGCGCGGGCTCGAGCTCCGCGTTCAAGGCTCCGAGGGCCTCGCGCATCTCCGAAGCGGCGCGCACCGCGCGAAGCGCGTCGTCCTCGTGGAGCTCGGGAACGCCGAAGACCGCCATGACCGCGTCACCGATGTACTTCTCCACCGAGCCCCCGTGGTGCTCGAGCACCGCGCGCATGCGCTCGAAGAACCGTGTCATCACCTTGCGCACCGACTCGGGGTCCAGTCGTTCGCCGAGCGGCGTCGATCCCACCACGTCGCAGAAGACGACCGTGAGGGTCTTGCGCGTCTCCCCCGTCGTGGCCGTGACCGGCGGCGGGAGAGGCTCGGCGCACGCCATGCAGAATCGGGCGCGGATCGGGTTCATCTCGCCACACGAAGGGCAGGCCGGCATCGACATCCAAGTCTAGGCGAGCCATCGGCGCCTTGCGCCGCCGCGCATCGCGGCCGTAGGCTCGGGGTCTGTCGGCGGATCGGGCCGACACGAGAAGGGGGCCCCATGGAATTCACCGCAGACTTCACGCTCGTCGGTCTCGACATCGAAGAGGGGCGGATGGATCTGACCGATGCGCCGGCGGCCACCGTGACCCCGGTCGACCAGGACCTGCACCTGGAGGCCGGCGAACCCTTCGAGCCCGGCGATCACGTCGGCGAGGTCCACGGCACGGCGATCCTCACGCATCGAGAGCGGCTCGTGTGCCATCTCACGTTCTCGTTCGATGCCGACCCCGACGACTCGATCGTCGTGCACGGCACCCTGCCGCGCGAGCACGGCGGCATGGGTCCCGGGCGGCTCGCCGTCACCGGCGGCACGGGCAAGTTCCACAAGGCCGCCGGCACCGTGCAGGTGGAGACGCGCAACCCGAAGCGCTACCGATTCACCCTGTGACGCGGGAGACCCCGGATACGCTTCCCGATCTTCCGCGCGACCTCGAGATGCGCATCGCCACAACGCGCCTCGATCTGATCCCCCTCACGGCCGACGACGCCGACGACCTCTTCGAGGTCCTGGACGACCCCGAGCTCGGCCGGTTCACGGGCGAGTCTTCGCCCGCCGACGTCGAGGTCCTGCGGGAGCGCTTCGTCTTCTGGTCGTCTCGTCGCTCGCCCGACCTCGACGAGCTCTGGCTGAATTGGGTAGTGCGCCGGCGGGAAGACGGGCGAGCCGTCGGGCACATGCAGGCCACCGTGGGCGAGGGCGGCGCCTCGATCGCCTGGGTGGTCGGCACGGCGTTCCAAGGCCAGGGCATCGCGACGGAGGCGGGCACCGCCCTGATCGGGTGGCTACGCGCGACGATGGGCGTATCCCTGATCCGCGCGATGATCCACCCCGACCACGCGGCCTCCCAAGCGGTGGCCGCACGGGTGGGGCTCCGCGCGACGGAGCGGTGGCTCGACGGCGAGGTGGCCTGGACCGACGGCCCGGCGCCGCGGGCCTAGACGTCGGTCGGCGAGGCGGACTCCGACTCGTCGATCACGGAGATCGCGCCCGACTCGGGCACCACCACCGGGGAGCGCTTGGCCTCGGCCGGAAGTGCCGCGTACCACAGGAACCCGATCGCCCCCGCGACGACCGTGCCGATCCCGCCCACGAGGAGCGCCACGCGTCCGCCGAACGCCTCCACGATCAGGCCGGCCGACGCGGTGGCCGCGAGCAACATGCCGTTCGCCATGCCCCCGTAGGCCGCGAACACCCGCCCGCGCAGCCGGTCGGGCGTCCGGTGCGCGAGGAGGCTCCTCGCCGACACGCTCTGCACCCCGTTCGCGACCCCCCCGACCACGAACATCGCTACGGCGAACCAGATCACGGGCACGGCGGCGGCCATCGCGACCGCCGCGCCGCCCACGACCGCAGCCGTCATCCACGAGGCGACGAGTCGCTCCGTCGGCAGGGTGCGCCCGATCAGCACCGCACCCGCCACCATGCCCAGCAACCAACCCGACGCCAGGAGCCCGAACCCCCAGTCCCCCGCGCGCAGCGCCTCGCGGGCGAAGAACACCTCGGCCACGTTGTCCATGGCGGCGAACAAGATGACGGCCCCCACCGCGGTGAACGCGAGCAGCAACAGGCGGTCGCGCCGGATGAACCTGAACCCTTCGCGCATGTCGCCTCGCGTGCGTCCCTCGGTCTCCTCTTGGGACGCGCGGCGGCGGACCCGGAGCGCGAGCGCGGCCATTCCGATGACGACGAACGTGCCCGCGTCGACCAGCATCGCGACGCGCGCGCCGGGACCGTTCGCGAGCACGCCGGCCAACGCGGGGCCCGCGACCATCCCGACGTACCGGCCGGACTCGAGGTAGGAGTTCGCCTCGGTCACGCGGTCCTCGCCCACGACGACCGGCGCCAGCGTGTAGACGGCGGGACTCGAGATCGCGGCACCGGCTCCCAGGAGGAACGCGAGCACGAGAAGTAGCGGGAGGTTCGTCGTGAACGCCAACCCGACGGCCAGCCCCGCCTGGAGGAAGACCGAGACGGCGAGGGTGCGCGTCGTCTCGTACCGGTCGACCAGGTACCCCGCGACGGGCGCGAGCAGCACCATCGGCAGCAGCCCGGCCACGAGCAGCGCGGCCACGGCGGGGCCGGAATCCGTGAGGTCCGCGACCTTGATCGTGAGCGCGATCAGCGCCAACTCGTCGCCGAGGGCCGAGAGGCCGGTGGACGCGACGATGAGCCTGAAGTCGCGGCCGCGGATGCCTCCTCCCACGGGCGGGAGCCTAGTCCGTGCGTAGGCGGCTGTCGTATCGGTCGCGCGACCTATCTTTCGACCACCTGAATGGGCTGCACGGCAATGCGCAACACCCCAAGCGGCCGGCCGGGCTCAGCAGCCACTCTCGACCCAGGCCGGCGGCGCACCCACGGGCACACCCCGGGCGAGGGAGAGCGTGCGCAGGCGGCCGCGGTACGCGCGCATCTCGACGTGGTTGAAGTCGGCGTGGGTCTGGCACCGCCAGCTGGCGTAGCGCTCGTGATGGAAGGGGCTCTCCAGGCTCTCCGCGTGCCCGATCACGTTCCCGTTCCCGATGCCGAACCGCGCGCGCAGCCACAGCGTCAGGCGCAGGGACGAGCGCATCATCCGATCGTTGCCGAGGATGCCCTCGGCGCTGCGCCCGACGTGTTCGATGCCGATCGCGGTGTCGTTGATGCCGATCACGTGCCGGCACCGCACCTTCAGGTTCACGAGCTGGTAGATCGTGCCGTCGGTGTCGATCAGGAAGTGGGCGCAGGTTCCCGGCTTCTCGCCGAGGTGGCTGGCGTTCGACGCGAAGGTGCTCCACGCCCCTTCCCAGGTGGTGCCGTCGGTGAAGTGCTCGACGATCACCTTGGGCGCCTCGAGCCGCCACCCCCACGTGCCGTAGTGACGGCGGGAGTACGCGGCCATCTGGGCCCTGCGGCGTGCCCCGAAGGGGATCGGCTTCCACACGATGTCGGGACGGAGCGCGGCCGCCCCCTGCCGAACCTGGGCGGCCGCCGGCGATACCGGAACGAGCGGGACCGCGAGAACCACCGTGCTGATCATCGCGAGGGCGAGACGGGGCGTCGGCTTCATACCGTGGGGATATCGAGCGGCGGAAGCGCGCGCTTGAGCCGCTCGACGGTGCGGTCGCGCCCGAGCAGCGCGAGGGACTCCGGTAGCGGCGGCGAGATGTTGGAGCCCGTCGCGGCCGCGCGGACCGGCTGGAACGCCTTCGTCCGGTTGAGGCTCTCCGCCTCGGCGAGCGCGTCGAGGGCGGCCTGGATCGGCTCGGCTTCCCACGGATCGACGCCGGCGAGGGCGGCGGCCGCGCGATCGAGGTACCCCTCCGGGGCCTTCGCGATCAGTCCGCGGGCCTTCTCGTTGGGCTCGAGGTCGTCGGTGAACAGGAACCGCAGGAGCTCGACCGATTCCGTGAACGTTTTCATACGCTCGCGCACGAGGGGCATCGCGGCCCGAAGGGTGGGCAGGTCGGGCATCACGCCGGCCTCGGTGAGGAAGTGCAGGCACCGCGCGCCGAGCTCGTCGTCGCTCAGCGACTGGATGTAGTGGTTGTTCATCCACGTGAGCTTCTCGGTATCGAAGGCGGCGGGGTTGCTCGACACCCGCGCCAGGTCGAACCGCTCGACGAGGTCCTCACGGCGCAGGAACTCCTGCTCGTCCTCGCTCGACCAGCCGAGCAGCGCGAGGTAGTTCACGAGCGCCTCGGGCAGGTACCCCTGCTCGCGGAACGCCTGCACGCTCGTCGAGCCGTGACGCTTGGAGAGCGGCTGCCGGTCCGGGCCGAGCACCTGCGGCAGATGCGCGTACCGCGGGGCGGTGCCGCCGAGCGCTTCGATCACCGCGGCGTTGCGGGGCGCGCTCGCGAGCAGGTCGTCGCCGCGCACGACGTGCGTGATGCCCATCAGCATGTCGTCGACGGCCACGGCCAGCAGGAACACCGGTGAGCCGTCGGAGCGCATCAGCACGAAGTCCCCGAGCTGTCCGGCGGCGAACCGGACCTCGCCCTTGACGAGGTCGTCGACCACCCATTCGCGATCGGGCATCGCGAACCGCACCACCGAGGTCCGCCCCGCCGCCTCGTGCGCCGCGCGCTCCTCGTCGCCGAGCGTGCGGCATCGGCCGTCGTAGCCCGGAGCTTCGCCGCGCGCGATCGCCGCCGCGCGGCGCTCCTCGAGCTCCTCGGGGGTGCAGTAGCAGCGGTAGGCCGCCCCCTTGGCGACGAGACGCTCGCACGCGTCGGCGTAGATCGGGATCCGCTGCGACTGGCGGTAGGGGCCGAACTCGCCCCCGACCTCGGGTCCCTCGTCCCAGTCCAGCCCGAGCCACCGGAGGTCCTCGAGCACGCCGTGGACGGCCTCCTCCGTCACGCAGCTCGCATCGGTGTCCTCCACGCGCAGAACGAACGTCCCGCCGTGGCGCCGCGCGAACAGCCACGAGAAGAGCGCGCTCCGGACGTTCCCGACGTGCAGCGAACCGCTGGGCGCCGGTGCGAACCGGCAGCGGACGGCGTCGCTCGCGGGTGGCGCCCCGTCCCTCACGCGACCACCGGGTTCGCGAGCGTGCCGACGCCCTCGACCTCGACCTCGACGAGATCGCCCGACGCGAGCCGGCCGACACCCTCGGGCGTGCCGGTGAGCAGCACGTCGCCGGGCAGGAGCGTCATGAACGAGGTGATGTACTCGATCAAGGTCGCCACCCCGAAGACCATGTCGACGCTCGAGCCGTGCTGGCGCACCTCGCCGTTCAGCCGGGTCTCGACGGTGACGTCGTTGGGGTCGACATCGGTCTCGATCCAAGGCCCGAGCGGGCAGGAGCCGTCGAAGCCCTTCGCGCGCGCCCACTGGTCGTCGGTCTTCTGCAGGTCGCGGAGCGTCACGTCGTTCGCGCACGTGTACCCGAGGATCACGCGGTAGGCGTCCTCGGCCCGGATGTCGCGCGCGATCCGGCCGATCACGACGGCGAGCTCGCCCTCGTAGTCGACGCGCTCGCTCACCGGCAGGAGCCGGATCGGGTCGAGCGGGCCGATCACCGCGGTGGACGGCTTGAGGAACAGGAGGGGCTCGTCGGGCACCTGCATGCCGAACTCCGCCGCGTGCGCCGCGTAGTTCTTGCCAACGCAGACGACCTTCGACGGAAGGATCGGGGCCAGCAGCTCGAGCTCGCCGAGCGGCAGCTCCTCCCCGGTGGGGATCGGCGCTTCGAAGAAGGTGCCCTGGAGCACACGGACGGTGTCGCCGCCGGGATCGGCGACGCCGGTCGCGATGCGGTCGCCGTGACGGAACCTGAGGAGTCGCACGGGCCCGAGGCTATCGCATCTGCTTCGGCGCCCGGTCAGCCGGGTCATCCCGCCTGGCTACACTCGAGGCGAAGGGGGCCGCGCATGGAACCAGGGGACGAGCACATCCTGCGGGAGCAGCACCGCTACTACGAAGACAGGGCGCACGAGTACGACGACGTCTGGTATCGGCGCGGCACCTACGACATGGGGGCCGATGCCAACGCCCGGTGGTTCGAAGAGACCGCCCGGCTCGAAGCCGCCGTCGACGGCCTCGACGTCTCGGGCTCGGTGCTCGAGCTGGCGTGCGGGACTGGGCTGTTCACGCGGCATCTCGCCCCCCGTGCCCGGCGACTGATCGCCGTCGACTCGGCCGCCCCGGCGCTCGCCGTGAACCGCGAGCGCGTGGCCGACCCCCGCGTCGAGTACGTGCACGCGGACCTGTTCTGCTGGGAGCCTCCCCCGGGCGTGCGGTTCGATTCGATCTTCTTTGCCTTCCTCGTCTCCCACATCCTGCCCGAGCGGTTCGAGGCGTTCTGGGACCGGCTCACCGGATGGCTCGCACCCGGCGGCCACGTCTTCTTCTGCGACGACCTCGCGGGGGCCGAGACCCGGGCGTCCAACCCAGGAGAGAGCGTCGACGAGGGGCCGGACTTCGCGCACCGCCGTCGCCTGAGCGACGGGCGCGAGTACACCATCGTGAAGGTCTTCCACCGTCCCGAGGAGCTCCGCGACGCGCTCGCCGCGCTCGGCTGGAGCGTCGACATCCGGACCACCGGAGAGGAGTTCTTCTACGCGGTCGCACGTCGGACCGAGAGCCATAGCGCGCCCCGTCCGGATCCGACCGTGCTCGACGGCGCCTAGACGGTGGAGCCGCCGGCGAACGTCGCGCCGACCTGCCGCCAGTAGCCGGCGATCATCTCGCGGGGTTCGAGGGCGGCGAGCTCGTCACCGGGCGCGTCGTACAGGGTGACGGTCGGCGTGCCGGTGAACACGGGCCCGAGCTCGACGTCCTGTGAGCGCATCGTCACGAGCTCGTCGAGGCTCGCCGGGCTCGCCGGGTCGATGTGCGGCATCCACCGTGAGTGCAGCATCGGCAGGGCGTTCACGAACCCGCCCGTCTCGCTCGCGCCGGTGAGGGAGAGCGTGACGTCGGCGAGCCGCCGGTCGTTCGCGGAGAGTGTGGCACCGAACACGGCACCCGGCTCGAGCCGCGGGCCCGCTCTGCCCACCGTCACGGGTCGTGTCATCCAGATCGCCCCGAGCTTCTTGGGATAGCCCTGGTACCAGCCTCGTGCCAGGGCGAAGTCCTTGTCCACCCAGATGTACACGCAGCGCGAGTAGGTCTCGCCGCCGTACGTGCACCGCACGACCACGAACGCCTCCTTGTACTGCGAGCGCACGGGATCGAGCAGCTCCGCGCCCCCGTCGGAACACGACTGCCAATCGGCCCAGATGATCGCCACCGCGCCGGGGTCCTCGTCGGCGAGACCCACGCCGTCGGGCAGGAGCGCCGCGACGTTGGCCGGGTCGGTCCGGTACTCGATCGTGAGGACGTCGCCGGAGTAGTGCCACGGAGGCGCCGGCACGATCGAGGCGCGGCCCTCGGGCGACCGCGGCAGCATGAACCCCTGCGACATGCGGCCTATCGTACGCTTCGGTCGTCAGCGACTCGTGAAGGGAGCCCACGACATGGAGACCCGGCGGATCCTGCTCGACGGCATGACCACCGGCGTGGTGCGCGAGGGCGACGAGCTCGTGGCCCCCGACGGCCGGACGATGCCGCTCGACGAACCGATCCATCTGCCGCCCGTGCTCCCGACCAAGGTGATCTGCGTCCATCTGAACTACGAGAGCCGCCGTGCCGAGTTCGGAGCCACGCTGGGACCGGCGCCCACCTACTTCCACAAGCCGATCAGCGCGCTGAACGCCCACGGGGGCGAGATCGTGCGGCCACCCCGGTGCCGGTTCCTGAACTACGAGGGAGAGATCGGCATCGTGATCGGCGCGGAGGCGCGCCACATCTCCCCGGGCGAAGCCCGCGCGCACATCGCGGGCTACACGGTCGGGAACGACTACGGGCTCCACGACTTCCGCGACACCGACGCCGGGTCGATGCTGCGCGTGAAAGGCAGCGACACGCTCTGCCCGCTCGGCCCGGGACTCGTCGACGACTGGGACTTCCACGGCAAGCACATCGAGACCCGCGTGAACGGCGCCGTGGTGCAGTCGGGGAACACCGACGAGATGATCTGGGACATGCACTACCTGGTGGCCGACATCGCGCGCACGATCACGCTCGTGCCCGGCGACGTGATCCTCTCGGGAACCCCGGCGAACTCGCGGCCCGTGGAGCCCGGCGACACGGTGGAGGTCGAGGTCGAGGGGCTCGGCACGCTCCGCAACGCGATCGTCGAAGGGAGCGTCCCCGTCCGCGACGACGTGGGCGCGCAGCCCACCGAGAGCGAGGAAGTGACGTCGACCGCGTTCGGCGGCGACTGGGAGTTCCGTGGGATCCGCGCTCCGAGGAAGGACTGAGGAACCATGGCCACGATGCGGTACCTGGTCGCCGATGTCGGCGCCGCGGTGTCGTTCTACGTCGGCGGGCTCGGTTTCGAGGAGGTGGAGCGGTACGGACCGGCGATGGCGATCGTGCGCCGGGGTGACCTGGACCTCTGGCTCGCGGGTCCGGTCAGCTCGGCCGCCAGACCGATGCCCGACGGACGCACGCCCGAGCCCGGGGGGTGGAACCGGGTCGTGATCGAGGTCGACGACCTCGAGGAGCGGATCGGGGAACTCGCCGCGACGGGCGCGGTGTTCCGCAACGAGGTCGTGGAGGGGCCGGGGGGACGCCAGATCCTGGTGGAAGACCCCTCGGGCAACGTGGTGGAGCTCTTCGAACCGGCCTGAGCGGCCGGGCCGGAGCGACTCCGACGCGCCGAAGGCGTAGTTTGTGCCCGACCGATCCGCGCGCGGTGTCTGGGAGCGCGAGGATCGTCACCACGGTGATGAGGGAGGCTCGATGGACACCAAAGGCAAGCGGCTGCGGCTCCTGTTCCCCGATATCCACGGGATGGAACGGGGCAAGTATCTGTTCGGCGATGTCGCCGAGGCCGGACACGCGGCGTTCTGCATCGGGGTCTACCCGCTCACGCACGACCGCGAGATCCTGCCCGTACCCAACACCCAGTTCGACATCGGCCTGCCCGACCTCGACGTCCATCTCGACCGCGACACGCTCCGCGACTCGTGGGAGCCCGACACGCTGATCGGGATCGGCGACGCCACGTTCCGGGGAAAGCCGACGCCGCTCGACCCCCGCCAGGTGCTCCGTACGGCCGTCGACGCCTGGCGGGCGCGCGGCCTGGAACCCCAGATCAGCTTCGAGCTCGAGTTCTATCTGATGGAGACCGACGGGGGGGGCGGCTGGCGTCCGGTCTCGCTCCCCTCGCACCGGGTGTACGGCACCGGCATGTCGATCGACCCGACCGGGTGCGTCGACGAGATGGTCACGACCGCGATCGCGTGCGGCTTCCCGGTCGAGACGTGGGGCAGCGAATACGACGAGGCCGCCTATGAGGTCAACATCAAGTACGACGACGCGATCAAGGCGGCCGACGACGCCTTCGTCTTCCGGCTCTTGGTCCGCGAGATCGCGGCGAGGCACGGCAAGCTCGCGACGTTCCTGGGCCGGCCGATGAACGACCGAGGCGGCAGCGGGATGCACGTGAACTTCAGCTTCCGGCGGGAAGACGGATCCAACGCGTTCCACGACCCGCACGACCCCGAGGGTCTCTCCGACCTCACGCGGCAGTGCGCGGCCGGCGTGCTCGCACACCACGCCGGGATGGCCGCGATCTTGGCCCCGCACGTGAACGCCTACAAGCGCCTGCAACCCGACATGCTGAACGGCTACTGGGCGATCTGGGGACACGACGACCGGAGCGTGACCGTGCGCGTGCCGCCGGCGCGCGGCGGCCAGACCCGGCTCGAGCAGCGCACCGCCGATGCCGCCGCGAACCCCTACCTGGTGGGGGCCGCCGTGTTGAACGCCGCCCGGTTCGGCGTCGAGGACGAGATGGAGCTCGGTCCACCGCAGACCGTGGGCGGGGCGCCCGACAGCGAGGTATGCATCCCGCCGACGCTCGCCGCCGCCCTCGACGCCCTGAACGCCGACACGCGCCTGGTGGAAGCGCTCGGTCCCGAGCTGGTCGAGGCCTTCACGATCTTGAAGCGCGGCGAATGGGACCGGTACGCGAGCGCCGTGGAGGACACGTCGTCGATCGAGGTCAGCGACTGGGAGCTGCGCTACTACTTGCCCTACTACTGAGTCGCTGCGTCGGAGGTGGGCCGGCCCGATACCTCGTCCCGTCGTGGCGGCGCCACCTGATCTCACCGCTCGCGTCGCGCGCGAGCGACCAGCCGTGTTCGTGAACGAGACGGTGGTGGAACGAGCAGATCAACAGCAGGTTGTCGAGGTCGGTGCGGCCTCCCCGGCTCCACCAGACGATGTGATGAGCCTCGGTGAATCGCCGAGTGCCGCACCCTGGGAACCGGCAGCCGCGGTCCCGGTAGCGGACCTGGCGGAGCATGGCGGCGGACGGTTCGCGGGTCATCCGGCCGAGGCCGAGGACGTTGCCCGACCGGTCCTCGATCACGGTTTGGGTGCGCGCGGTGCAGCGGAGCCGCTCGACCGTCGCACGGTAGAGCGCGAGACCGTCATCGAGCTCGCCACCGCGCAGCTCACCCGTGGCGGCATCGACCTGTGCGTGGACCACGACGGTGGCCCGGTCGGGGTCGGGGTCGCCGGCGATCCGTGCCGACGCGAGCGCGACGAGGGCGTCCGCCCGGCGGGCATCGGCGGACCATGCGTCTTCCTCGCCGGGCATCGCGGGGATCGAATCCGCCATGCGTTCGAGCGCGCGGACGACGATCGCCCCCTGCGCCGCCGGCAGCTCACCCTCGAGACTGAGTCTGCGGCCTTTGTCGGACCACCACCAGGCGAGACGGCGGTCGCGTTCGGGCTCGACCACGTCCTCGCGGCTCGCTCGCATCTCGAGCTCGCCTCGCCGCCGCACCGTGGCGCAGGAGACGTCACGGGCCCACCGGATCAGATCGGCCTCGCGCTCCGACGTCGCGAACCGCGCGAGCTCGACGGTCTTGTCGATGCCGAGCCGACCGGTCGCGAGCGCCTCCGAGAGCCGCGGGAGCCCCTCCAGGGCGTGCGCGGCGGTGATCCAGCGGTGTGCTTTCCAGACGGAGATGCCGTAGCGCATGCTCAGCCAGTGCGCCGAGTCACGGGCGCCATCGTCGTGCCACGCCTGGTGGCGATCAACCTGGGCGACCAAGGCGAGCAGGTCGCGCTCCGCGGACGAGACGCGTGCATTCGCCCGGTCGAGCGCCGCCGTGAGGTCATCGAACATGGTTTCGAGGCTACGCGCGAGCCCCCGCCCCTTCTGTGACGCCGGTCACACGAACGACGCGATTCCCCGGCGGGTTGCCCGTAAGCTCCGTGCGGCGGCAAGATACCGGCCTCCGACCGACGTGAGAGGGGCACCGCGGATGGGTGACGTGCTCGGCGAGATCGACCTGGTGAACCCCGACAACTACGTCGAGCGGGTTCCGTTCGAATGGTTCGATCGCCTGCGCGCCGAGCACCCGGTCGTGTGGCACCCCGAGCCCGACGGCAACGCGGGGTTCTGGGCGGTGACCCGCTACGACGACCTCACGAACGTCCACATGAACTGGGAGACCTTCTCGTCGGCGCTGGGGGCCGTCTCCCTCGAAGAGCTCGATCCCGAGCAACTCGAGATCCGCAAGTCGATGCTCGAGACCGATCCGCCGCGCCACACCGAGCTGCGCAAGATCTGCTCGAAGCGGTTCAGCGCCCGCGGCGTCGGCAAGTACGAGGACTGGATCCGCGAGGTGGCCCAGGGCGTGCTCGACCGGGCCCTCGCGCTCGGCGAGTTCGACTTCGTGAGCGAGATCAGCCGCGAGCTGCCGATCCGGTTCCTCTGCTCGATCTTCACCGTGCCGCAGGAAGACGCGCCGCAGCTGATCAGCTGGGGCGACAGCATGATCGCGAACCAGGATCCGGACCTGTCCGCGGCGGTGGTCGATCAGGTCGACACCGAGGAGTACCGGCTGCTGCCGTTCCGCTCCCCTACCGCGCTGAAGGTGTTCGAGTACGCCGACCGGCAGCGCGATCTGCGGCTCGCCGATCCCGCCGACGACGTCCTGCAGGCCCTCACGATCGCGCAGTCCGAAGGCATCTTGAACGAGCGCGAGTACCACAACTACTTCGGAGTATTGATGATCGCGGGGAACGAGACCACGCGGCACACGATCAGCCACGGGATGCGCGCGCTGATCGAGCACCCCGAGCAGCTCGAGCTCCTGCGCGAGCGACCCGAGCTGATCCCGAACGCGACCGAGGAGCTCCTGCGCTGGGCCACCCCGGTGATGCACTTCCGCCGGACGGCCACGCACGACACGGAGCTGCACGGCCAAGCGATCGCCGCCGGCGACAAGGTCGTGACCTGGTACATCGGCGCGAACTTCGACGACGAGATGTTCCCCGACCCCCATACCTTCGACGTGACGCGCTCGCCGAACGACCACGTGACCTTCGGACCGGGCGGGCCACACTTCTGCCTGGGGGCGCACCTCGCGCGCCTCGAGACGAAGATCCTGTTCCAGGAACTGATCCCGCGGCTGGCCTCGATCGAGCTCGCCGGCCCGGTGGAGCGGATCCGCTCGAACTTCGTGAACGGCATCAAGCGGATGCCGGTGCGCATCACGACGAACTAGGCGGGCCTCGCCGTTGCGCGCTCCCCGTTCCGCTCCACCGCCCGCAACAGGGATCGCAGCATCGACGCCAGCGAGTCCTGCTGCTCCCCGGTCAGGTGCGAGGCGAGCGCCGATTCCTCGGCGTTGAACCGCGGGAACAGCTGCTCGATCGTTGTGCGGCCGGCGTCCGTGAGGGACACCAGCACCAAGCGACCGTCGCGTGTGTCCTTGCGGCGCGTCACGAACCCCCGGCCCTCGAGCGTCGTCATCACGCCGGTGGCGGTGGGACGGCTGATCCCCACGGCGGCGGCGAAGTCACGCGCCTCCATCTCGCCCCACACCCACAGCACCCAGAGGCCGACGAACGCCGTCCACGAGAGCCGGTCGGGCGCCAACACGTTCGATTCCATGTGACGGCGGATCGCCGCGGAGCTGCGGAACACGTTCGAGATCGCCCCCATCGCCCGGAAGTCGAGCGGGAGGTGCCCGAGCGCATCGACGATCTTCTGTTCGGCGGGCAGCAGCCGGTCCTCGGGCGCCGAGCTCATCCGGCGGTCCCCGCTCTCGCGATCCGCTCCCCCAGCTCGCGCGCGACCTCGAGCAGGGCGAGCACGTCGTCCTCGCTGGTCCGGTAGTTCACGAAACACGGGCGCAGCCACACATCGCCGTCGATCAGGGCCGACGCAAGGTAGACGCGGCCGTCCGACTGGATCGCGTCGGCGAGCGCCTGGTTGTGCGCGTTCGGGTCGCTCACCCCCGGCGGGACATGGCGGATCGGCACGATCGACAGGCTCGGCGGCGCCTCCAGGACCTCGAAGTCCTC
>JANLXF010000235.1:0-13642 GCA_031364965.1 Actinomycetes bacterium
GTCGCCGGCGCGCTCGCGGGCGATCGATGGGCGCGGCGGCTCACGTGGCGCCGGCTCTTGCTCGCGGCGTTCGTGGCCGCGCTCGTCTGGGCGTTCGCCCTCGCCGTGTGGGACGGGTCCGCCGCCCTCACGCGCTCGGCACGCTCGCCGGTCGACTACCTCGCGGCGCTGCCGTTGATGGGGTCTGCGGGCCGGTTCCTGTCGACCTTCGTCGTGGAGATCGCCCGGTACCCGTCGCACGTGCGGGCGCACCCACCGGGCATGGCGCTCCTGCTGCAAGGGATGGATGCGATCGGACTGCGGGGCGCGGGGTGGGTGGCGGCGCTCGAGCTCTCTGCGGGTGCCTCGTCGGTGCCGGCCGTGCTCCTTGCGGTGCGCGATCTCGTCGGCGAGAGGCGAGCGCGAACCCTGGCGCCCTTCCTCGTGTTCCTCCCCGCGGCCGTCTTCTGGTCCTCGGGCGACGCGGTGTTCCTCGGCGTGAGCGCATGGGCGGTCGCCTGCCTGATCCTCGCGAGCGGTTCGGGTGGGCGCCGCTCCGACGTGCTCGCGCTCGCGGGTGGCGCGCTCGCGGGGGCCGGGCTCTTCCTCTCCTACGGGCTCGTGCTGCTCGGTCTCGTGCCGCTCGCGGTGGCCGTGTCACGCCGACGATGGCGCCCGCTCGCGCTCGCGGTCGTCCCGATCGCTGCCTGGTTCGCGGTGTTCGCCGGGGCCGGGTTCTGGTGGTTCGACGGCCTCGCGGCTACCCGGGCGCAGTACGCGCTGAGCCTCGCCCGGGTCCGTCCGTACGCCTACTTCCTGGCCGCTGATCTCGCGGCTCTGCTGGTGACGCTCGGCCCCGCGGCCTGGGTCGCGGTGGCGCGACTCCGCGACCGGCGGCTGTGGCTCCTGGTGGGTGCCGCGCTCGTCGCCGTGCTCGTCGCGGATCTGAGCGGCCTCTCGAAAGCCGAGGTCGAACGGATCTGGCTCCCGTTCATGCCGTGGATCGCCGTCGCGGCCGCCGGCTCGTTCGAGGACGACCAGCGCCGACGACGCTGGCTCGGGGTGAACATCGCCTGGGCGCTCGCCGTGCAGGCCATGGTGTGGTCCCCGTGGTGAGGGTCCTCGTCACCGGTGGCGCCGGGTTCATCGGCTCCCATGTCGTCGACGAGCTGGTGGCGACGGGCCGCGAGGTGGTCGCGCTCGATGCGCTGCAACCCGGCACCCACGGCGAGCCACCGTCGTACCTGCGCGATGATGTCGTGAATCTGCGCGTCGACGTCCGCGACCCGGGCGGCGTGGCGGCGGCGCTGCGAGGGGTCGACGCCGTGTGCCACCAGGCCGCGATGGTCGGGCTCGGAATCGACTTCGGCGACGTGACCGGCTACGTATCGAACAACGACCTGGGGACGTCCGTGCTCTTGGAGGCGATGCATCGCGGCGGGTTCCGCGGGCCGATGGTGCTGGCGAGCTCGATGGTCGTCTACGGCGAGGGGGGGTACCGGTGTCACGTTCACGGGGCCGTTCGGCCTCGACCCCGCACGAAGGTCGATCTGGAGGCCGGACGGTACGAGCCGCGCTGTCCCGTGTGCGCTCGCGCGCTCGTGCCCGAGCCGATCGGGGAGGACGACGCCACGGACCCTCGCAACGTCTACGCGGCGACCAAGCTCCACCAAGAGCATCTCTGCCGGGCGTACGAACGCGAGCACCCCGAGACGTCCGTCGTTGCCCTGCGCTATCACAACGTCTACGGCCCGCGGATGCCGCGCGACACCCCGTACGCCGGCGTCGCAAGCATCGTCCGGAGCGCGCTCGAGCGGGGCGATCGCCCCCGCGTGTTCGAGGACGGCGCCCAGCTCAGGGATTTCGTCCATGTGACCGACGTTGCGCACGCGAACGCGCTCGCGCTGGAGTCTGGGCTCGGCGGCATCTTCAACGTCGCGAGCGGTGTTCCGCACTCCGTGGGAGACATGGCGCGGGCGTTGGCCGCGGCGTTCGGTCCGGAGGCGCCCGCGCCGATCGTGACGGGGGAGTTCCGGCTCGGCGATGTGCGCCATGTGACGGGCGCCCCGGGCCGCGCTCGGCGCGAGATCGGGTTCGAGGCCCGCGTCGGGTTCGAGGAAGGGATGGCCGAGTTCGCTCGCGTGCCGCTCCGCGAGCCCGCGCCCGCCGGGCGAGACCTGCCGCGCGCCGGTCCTAGAAGGTCGCGCTGCGAACCCCGGTGGCGATCAGGATCAGGCACAGGGCCGCGGCCGCGAGCCGGTACACCATGAAGACGAAGTAGCTGTGGCGGCGCAGGTACTTCAGCAGCCCCCAGATCACGATGAACCCGCTGACCGCCGACGCGACGAAGCCCCAGAAGAACTCCACGCCGTAGCCCTGGAACCCGGTCTGCACGAGGTCGGCTCCCTTGTACAGCCCGGCGCCCGCGATGATCGGTAGCGCCAGCAGGAACGAGAAGCGCGCGGCCGCCTCGCGGTCGAGCCCGATCAGTCGGGCGGCCGTCATCGTGATCCCCGACCGCGACACGCCCGGCTGCAGTGCGAGCGCCTGCGAGAGCCCGAGGAAGAGGCCGGTACGTACCCCGATGCTCTCGAAGTTCCGCTCGCTCGTGCTCCTGCGGTCGACGACGTACAGGATCACGCCGAAGACCGCGAGCATGATCGAGATCAGCAGGGGGGCCCCGAGCTTGTCCTGGATCACGCTCTCGAGCGCGGCGCCCGCGATCACGCCCGGGATCGTGCCGACGATGAGGGCCCAGGCGATCCGCTCGTCGGTGGTCGCGATCGAGCGCCGCTTGACCGAGCCTGCCCACGCCGAGAGGTAGCGCCACAGGTCGTGACGGAAGTAGATCACCGCACCGAGCAGGGTGCCCATGTGCAGCGCGACGTCGAACGTCTTGTTGAAGTCGGCGTTCAGGATCGGCGCCCAGCCGAACAGCCACGGCACCAGGATCAGGTGCCCCGAGCTCGAGACGGGGGCGAACTCGGTCGCGCCCTGGGTCAGGCCCAGGATGATCGCTTGCAGGATGGACACGTGGGGCTCCTCGCGGGGTTGCGGACGGCGCCATGCTAGCGGGCCGTTCGGTCCCCTCGCCTCCGTCCTTCGGTACCCGTCACGACTTCTCCATCTATGGGCTCGGGGTCGCGGTGAGCGCGGGCATGGCCGTCGGGGTGGCCGTCGCGAGCGGCGCCTCGACGCCCAGCGAGATCGTCGCGAACGCCGCCGCGTACGCGATCCGCTCGGCGTCGACCGTGTCCGCGATCACCACCAACGGGTCGCCGCCACCGCCGTCGACCCCCGGGATCGCGCCGGCGTCGCCGGCGGGCAGGATCCGCACGACCTCGATGCCGGTGGCCACGGTCTCGGTGTGCGGGCTCCGGCCGCCGAAGGTGGCGTAGAGGGTGATCCGATCGCCGGGTGCCACCGCGCCGGGCGGGAGTCCCGAGCGCACCACGATGCCGAGCGACCCGTCGGGCACGAGCCCGGCCACCGGACCCGCATGTTCGCCGGCCAGCCGGGTCCGCGTGATCACTTCCCCGGCAGCGAGATCGGACGCGAGCACCCGGCCGATCAACGCGTCGACCCCTGATGCCGCGCCTGGCGGGGCGAGCGAGGCCGGCACGTCGAGCTCGGCGAGCATCGGCGGAGTGAGGATGACACCCCGGGTCAGGTCGGCGGCCGCCACCACGATCGCGACCGGTGCCCCCAGGTCGGGCCTCGTCGCCTCGAGCCGTCGCGCGTAGCCACGGAGCAGCCCGATGGCCGCCACGGCACACAGCGCGGCCGTGCCGAACAGCACGATCGCGGTAGTTGGCAGGCGACGACGGAACATGCCGGCGACGCTACGCGGCACCCCGCGCCGCCACCGTGACGCCCGTCACTCCAGGCGGCGGTCCGACGCGCTCAGTCGACGGGCCGGAGCCCGCCCTTGGCCTTCGGGGGGTTGAGCGGCAGGGTCCGCACCCGGAACTCCTCGACTGCCTCGCGGCCCACGATCATCCCGACCGCCTCGCGGATCCGGTCGCCGAACGCCTCGGCGTTCTGGTCCGCGGTGGTCGTGAAGGCCAGCTCGATCTTCACCAGCATCGGGTCGCTCGTCACCTCGTCACACCTCGAAGCGCGCGCCCGTGAGCGCGGTCGCGCACGGGCAGTCGCGTTCCTCGGGCAGCGACGGGATCACGGCGAACAGCAGGTCCCGCAGCTTCGCGTTGTTCTCGGAGAAGACGCGGACCACCGCTTCGTGGGTGACGGGCGGCACGCCCTCGACCCCGACGTCGTAATCGGTGATCAGCGAGATGTTCGCGTAGCAGATCTCGAGCTCGCGGGCGAGGACGGCCTCGGGGTACTGGGTCATGTTGATGACCTCCCAGCCCGCGCTCGCGAACCAGCTGGACTCCGAGCGGGTCGAGAACCGTGGTCCCTCGATCACGACGACCGTCCCGCCGTCGCGGATCGGGATCCCCAGGCCGTGCCCGGCGTCGACGATCGTGGTCCGCATCACGTCGCAGTACGGGTCGGCGAACGAGATGTGCGTCGTGATCGGCCCGTCGTAGAAGGTGTTCGGGCGGTCGTGGGTGCGGTCGACGAGCTGATCGCAGATCACGAAGTCGCCGGGCTTCACGTCGGCCTGCAGCGAGCCGCACGCGTTGGGCCCGAGCACACGGCCCACGCCGAGCTCCTTCATCGCCCACAGGTTCGCCTTGTAGGGGATCTTGTGCGGCGGGAACTCGTGCCGGGCGCCGTGCCGGGGCAGGAACGCGACCCGGCGACCGCCGATCTCGCCGATCGTGACCGGCGCGCTCGGGGATCCGTAGGGGGTCTCGACCTCGACGGTCTCTGTGCCCTCCAGGAACGAGTAGAACCCCGACCCGCCGAAGACGCCGATGTCGGCCGAGGTCATGAGCCTCTCGACTCCTTCGAGGTCGCCGGCGGCGAGCTCTTTGGTGCGTCCTTCGCGGTCTCGCCCGCCGGCTTCGCGGCCTTTTCCGACGAGCTCGGCTTCTCGGACGAGCCCGACGTGTCCGACGAGCTCGGCTTCTCGGACGAGTCCGACGTGTCCGACGAGCTCGGCTTCTCGGACGAGCCCGCGTCCTTCTTGTCGGCCTGGTCGGCCTTGTCGCCCTTGTCGCTCGACTTGGCGCCCTTCTTCCCGTGGTCGGTCGCGTAGAACCCCGACCCCTTGAACGAGATCGCCGGCGGCGCGAACACCTTGCGCAGCACGCCCCCGCACTCGGGACACTCGGTGAGCGAGGCGTCCCGCATCGACTGGACGATCTCGAACAGGTGCCCGCAGCTCTTGCAGACATACTCGTAGGTGGGCATGACGGGGACGAGTGTACCCGTGGACCATTGGCCCATCGGCGTACCCCGTCTGGACGATGCGTCTGCGGCACACCCCGGGTACCGTGGAGGCTCCGCACCCGGCTCTGGAGGGTCGATGAAGGTCAGGAAAGCAGTGATCCCCGCCGCGGGACTGGGCACCAGGTTCCTTCCGGCCACCAAGGCGCAGCCCAAAGAGATGCTCCCGATCATCGACACGCCCGCGATCCAGCTGGTGGTCGAGGAAGCCGTGCGCGCGGGCCTCACCGACATCTTGATCATCACCGGGCGGAACAAGCGATCGATCGAGGACCACTTCGACCGAGCCGTCGAGCTCGAGGTCTTCCTCGAGGAGAAGGGCAAGTTCGACGAGCTGAAGCACGTGCGTGAGCTCTCGGAGATGGCCGACATCCATTACATCCGCCAGGGCGAGGCGCTCGGGCTGGGTCATGCGGTCGGGATGGCCGAGATGCACGTGGGCGGCGAGCCGTTCGCGGTGCTCCTGGGCGACGACCTGATCCACCACTCGATGCCGCTCCTCTCGGAGATGCTCCGCACGTACGAGGAGCACGGCAGGAGCGTGCTCGCCGGCATGGAGGTCCCGCACGACGACATCGTGTTCTACGGCTGCATCACGCCGGAGCCTTTCGACGAGCACCTGTCGAAGGTCCTGTCGGTCGTCGAGAAGCCCGACCCCGCCGACGCCCCGTCGGATCTCGCCGCGATCGGCCGCTACGTCTTCACGCCCGACATCTTCGCGGCGCTCCGTCAGATCAAGCCGGGCAAGGGCGGTGAGCTCCAGCTCACCGACGCGATCAACCTGCTCGCGCAGGAGCAGACGGTGTACGCGTACCGGTTCGACCACGGACGGTTCGACGT
Source organism: Actinomycetes bacterium (assembly GCA_031364965.1). Lineage (GTDB taxonomy): Bacteria > Actinomycetota > UBA4738 > UBA4738 > HRBIN12 > JAOUEA01. The sequence goes on from JANLXF010000235.1 coordinate 6,178, forward strand.
GGGGAACAAGCTCGACTACCTGAAGGCCACGGTCGAGATGGCCATCGAGCGCGACGACGTCGGCCCCGAGTTCCGCCGGTACCTCGCCGAGGTTGTCGCGCGCGAGACCCGCGGTTAGCCGCCTTCGGACGCGCACCGTGCGGCCGGCCCGAGGGCCACGGGTAGACTGGGCGCCATGGCCGACGACCCCCGCGTCCACGATCACGATTCCGGCGACGGCCTGCGCTCGGTCGCCGACGCCCTCGACCACGTGCTGTCGCAGATCCAACCGCTGGCGTCGTTGCAGCTGCCGCTCACCGAGGCCTACGGCTGCGTGTTGGCCGAGGATGCCGTGGCCACCCACGACCTGCCGGCGTTCGCGTCCTCCGCGATGGACGGCTACGCCGTGCGGGCCGCCGACCTCGAGGGCGCCTCACCCTCCTCTTCGGTCGAGCTGAAGCAGATCGGCCGGGCGCTGATCGGGCACCGGCCCGACGTGGTCGTGGGCAACGGCGAGGTCGTCCAGATCGCCACCGGGGCGCCGATCCCGGCGGGCGCGGACGCGATCGTGCCCGTCGAGAACACCACGGCCTCGGGCGAGCTCATCACGTTCCTCGACGCCCCTGAGCCGGGGCGTCACATCCGGCCGATGGGCGAGGACGTCCGTGAGGGCGACGTCCTCGTCGCAGCGGGGAAGCGGATCGGGCCGCCCGAGATGGGGCTGCTCGCCAACGCCGGCCATCCCCACCCCACGGTGCACCCGCGGCCCCGCGTGATCGTGCTCTCGACCGGCGACGAGCTGATCCCGCCGACCGAGCATCCCGAGTTCGGCCAGGTCCGCGACTCGAACGCCTTTATGCTCTTCGGCGCGCTGCGCGATGCCGGCGCGCTCCCGATGCTCGCCGGCATCGTCCCCGACGACGTCGACGCGTTGAAAGAAGTGGTGTTCAGCCGCCTGATCCAGGCCGACGCCTTCATCTCGTCGGGCGGTGTGAGCGTGGGGGAGCGCGACGTCGTGAAGGCCGCGTTCTTCCGGCGGGGCGACGTCGAGTTCTACAAGGTGGCGATGCAGCCCGGGATGCCGCAGGGATTCGGCCACGTCGAGGGCAAGCCGTACTGGGGCCTGCCCGGGAACCCGGTGAGCGTGTTCGTCAGCTTCGAGATGTTCGTGCGCCCCGCGCTCATGAAGATGATGGGCCGCACCCAGCTCGGCCGCCCGGAGATCTCGGCGACGCTCGCCGAGGCCGTCGAGGGTCCCGTGGGCAAGATGCAGTACGCCCGGGTCGTGGTGCGGCGCGGCGCGGGCGGCTGGACCGCGACGCCCACAGGCGCCCGCGGGTCGAACCTGATCTCGACGGTGTCGCGAGCGAACGGCCTCGCGATGGTGCCGCCCGGAACCGCCGTCGCGCCGGCGGGCTCGACCGTGCGGGTGATGCTGTTCCGGTCCTCGGACGACTGACATGGGTGGCGCGGGCTCGACCTCGGATCAGGCGGGCGCCGACGGTGTCACGCGGATCGTCGAGGTGGGCGCGAAGCCCGAGACCGATCGTGTTGCCACCGCCGAGTGTTTCGTGTCGATGACGCCCGAGGCGATCGGCCATCTCGTGGCCGGCACCAAGAAGGGCGACCCGATCGCGACCGCGAAGATCGCCGGGGTGATCGGCGTGAAGCAGACCCCCGCGCTCCTGCCGCATTGCCATCCGATCCGGGTCACCGGCGCCGACATCGTGATCGAGCCCGACGAGGCCGCCGGCTCTATCCGGGTCGAGACCACGGTGCGCGCGACCGATCGCACCGGTGTCGAGATGGAGGCGCTCACGGCGGCCGCGGTGGCGGCCCTGTCGCTCTACGACACCGCGAAGGCGTTCGACCGGGCCGCCCGGATCGACGGGCTCCGGCTGCTCGCGAAGTCGGGCGGCAAGTCCGGCGACTACCGCGCCTGACCCATCACGGCGTCGACGACCGCGAAGGCGAGCGTTACGACGCCCACGAGACCGAGCGCGAGCACCCACGAAACGCCCACCGCGAGCCAGGGGACGTCCGGTCTTGGCTCTCCGCGGGCACGGTCACGGGCGCGGAGCACGACGATCGTGGCGATGCGGAGCCCCCCGCCTGCCGCCGACCACTTCGCCCACGGCTGCGATTCCGCGAAGAGATCCGCGGGGAGACCTCGCACGAGGATCGGGCGGCCGACCGATTCGATCGTGTCCCACCTCTGCCCGGGACCTGCGACCGAGGGCTCGGGTCGGTGTTCGCGCGGACGCGGCCAGCCGGTCATCGCCCGACTCTGGCGGGGGCCGCGCCCCCGTCAAGGCGACCGTCGGTCGTCCGGGTGGGTTTCGTGCTACGGCATCCGTCGTAACCGAACCGGTGAACGGAACGTGTCCGGAGGACGGCTCGTGAGAAAGTTCTTCGAATCACATCGATGTGATTGTGAGCCCCTACATGTGGTGCTAGCTTCCAACCCCAGCCTAGATGTTGTGTCTGCACCGGGGTCGCGGCGACGGGAGGCTGGGCGGTGGAGTGGCTGGTCGTCTGTGCGTTAGGCATCATGTGGGGAGTGCTCCTGCTCCCGACGGGCCGCCGACGTGACTCGCCGGACAGGAGCGTGGTCGATTTCGAACGCAGGATGGAGCTCTTGGCACAGGCTGAAGTGCACGGTGGCGGTGGCCGATGGATCGTGACCCCTCGCAAGGGGATGCGGTTCGTCGGTGAGACCGAGCGACGCCGCGCTCGGGCGCGCGAGCGGCGCCGGCAGGTGTTCGTCTTCTTCCTCGAGTCGATCGGGATCACGTTCTTGATCGGACTCGTGCCGCCGCTCCGCATCATGTGGACGGTCTCGTTCCTGCTCGGCGCCATGCTCCTGGTCTACGTCTGGCTGCTGCTGTCGATGAAGCATCGAGCGCAGGGGCAGCCCGAGGGCGCTCACGCGGTTCCCGCACGGTCCGCGGTTCCGGTCGCGGCCACCCAGGCCCGCTACGTCGCCGAGGGTCGCAGCACCTGGGCGCGTCCGACCTTCAACGGACTCGGCGCGCTCGGCGAGAGCGACCGCGTCCACGTGGTCGTTCGCACCGCCGGCGCCTGAGGGCGCGGTGGAGCTCGACGGCATCTCGCGCGACGTCCACGCCCGCTTCGACGCGACGACCGCCGCCCGCGAACAGGCCCTCCCACTCGCCCGCCGCTCGATCCGCGCCAGCGCGAACGCGATCCGCGCGATCCACCGGCTCGAGTTCGACCGCGCGACCGAGCTGATCGGGGAATCCCGCGCCGCGATCCAGGCGGGGCTCGCCGCCGTCGTCGACCACCCCGGCGTCCGGTTCGCCGGCTACCTCCAGGACGCCCAGAAGGAGTACGCGGAGGCGCGCATCACGTACGCGCTCGTCGCCGGCGAGGCGCTGCCAACCCCTTCGGACCTGGGCGTTGAGGACGCCCCCTACCTGAACGGCATGGCCGAGGCGATCGGCGAGGGACGCCGGCACATCCTGGATCTGCTGCGCGGCGGCGACGTCGCGAAGGGCGAGTCGATGCTGGCCGCGATGGAGGACATGTACGGGGTGCTCGTCACGATCGACTACCCCGATGCGATCACGATGAACCTGCGGCGCTCCACCGACGTCGCGCGGTCCCTGATCGAGAAGACCCGCGGAGACCTGTCGATCGCGTTCGTCCAGCGGGATCTGCACGACGCGCTGGAACGGCACGCGGATCTGTTCCGGGACGGGGGCTGACGTTCCGGTGGGTCGGTGCCCTTTGCTAGGCTTGGCCTGATCCTGGGGGTGTAGCTCAGCCCGGTAGAGCGCTGCCTTCGCACGGCAGAGGTCAGGGGTTCGAGTCCCCTCACCTCCACCAGGTTCCGAGGGTTCGGTCCTTGTCAGGCAGCGCACAGGCGGCGTGAAGAGTCAACAGATTGTGTCAACTCCGCGGCTGATCCGCTCAGCAGGGGAGCCAGTGCTGGCGGCAAGCGCTGACTCAGCCGCGTTGAGTTCGCCGTTCACCTGAATCTAGCTCTGAGCCTGCGTCAGCGTGGTTGCCTGTAGCCGCGGACGCCGACACTTGAGATAGGTGGACGCTGTCTCGCGTAAGCGCCCGGCTACGTTGGGGTCGGCCGTGACGGCGTTCGCTGCCGAGTTCACCCTCGCTCGAAACCATGGCCTTCGGTCAGCGAAGCCGCCACTGCTGTTGCAGGGGGTACTGACCACGGGGGCTCGTCGGGCGCCCCGTCGCGTCGACTCACGGCCATTTGACAGGATACGTTGATTAGATAGAGACTCTATCTAATATGACGCCCCGTGCATACGACATGTCAAAGCGTGATCAAGCGCGCGAGGAGACACGTCGGCGGATCGTCGCCGCGACGATCCAGCTCCACACCGAGCAGGGCATTTTCGGCACGAGCTGGAAAGACATCGCCGAGCGAGCCGACGTCGCCGTCGCGACCGTCTACAACCACTTCCCCACCCTCGACGAGCTCGTGCCGGCATGCGGTGACGTACTGATGGAGCGGCTCCGGCCGCCGGCGCCCACAGACGCCGCGGAGGTCCTCGGTGATGCCCGCACGACCCACGAACGGTTCGAACGGATCGGCCGCGAGTTGTTCGCGTTCTACGAGCGCGGAGGTGCGCACCTCGAGATGTTCCCGGGCGAACGCGATCTCCCGGCGATGCAGGAGTGGGAGTCATTCCAGCGTGCCACGGTCGAGGCCTTCGTGCGCCAGGCGCTGCGGGGGCATCGGCCGAACGCGCGAACGGTGCAGCTGATCAGTGCCTTCTTCGACCTGGGCTGCTACAGGTCGCTCAGGGAGCGAGGGGTCGATCTCGATCAGGCGGTGACCACGATGGCTGATGCGGCCGCGTGCGTGCTCGATCTCGCGGGATCCCCCGCGGCGAACAGGAGGAAACGATGACGGACCTGCAAGGCGGTACGACGATCCACGGCTTCGGTCTCGCTCCCGACGGTGGAGAGCGCCTGTCGTGGATGGGGGAACCGACCCTATTGAAGCTCACCGGTGAGCACACCGGCGGGATGTGCGCCTTGGCGGAGATCGTCTCGACGCCGGAGGGGTTCGTCCCCCTCCACGTGCATCACCGCGAGGACGAGGCGTTCTTCGTGCTCGACGGCGAGGTGACGTTCACGATCGGCGACGAGGTCGTCGAGGCGGGCCCCGGCGCGTTCGCGTTCGGACCCCGGGACGTCCCCCACCGCTACACGGTGGTGACGCCGTCGGCGCGCATGCTGATGCTGTTCTCACCTGCGGGCTTCGAGGGGTTCATCCGCGAGACGAGCGAGCCCACCGACTCGCTCGAGACGAAGGTGCCCGAGGAGCTCGACGTCGAGGCGATCATGGTGGCCGCCGAGAGGTACGGCGCAGAAATGTTGGGGTAACCGTCCCGCGAAGACCGGTCGGGCACCGAGGCTGAGGCTCCTGATCAGGCTCGGCTATGTAGCCGCCGCCCATCTGGAAGTCCTCACCTTCGATGGCAGCGGTTACGCCGTCGCCATCTCGAACGAGAGCCTTCCTGATCCGGCGCGTCCCGCCGCATAGTCGCCTCGCCAAGCGGGTAGCGCGAGTCGCCCGGGCGCCCGGCGAGGACGCAGTCGTTCCTTACGACCAGAGTTCCTTCGAACAAAGCCGCCATTCCCGCGCCGGCCAAATCACCTGCTGTGGGGAAGGAAACCCTGGTCGGTCCTCGCCGATGGCGCATCGGAGGAGGCGCCCACTAGCAGGGCGAGCGCGAGCGCGCAGCCGAGGATGGACCTCGTTTCGGAACGACAAAGCCAGTCCGGCGTCTTGCGTCCCATAGGCGCGAGTGTCGCATGCTCGCGGGCCTGAGGCTCGACATGCCTATGGGTACCCATTGGCTCACCCGCTCACAACCCCCGCCACATCGTGTCGCGCAATAGCCCCCCGATCCCCAACACCCAAAAGGCAACCGCGACCACCGTCCGCCCCGTCAACCACCTGCGCATCCAGATCATCGCGCCGCCACCCGCGACCCCTGCGGCCGCCACGAACCACTTCAGCCACGTCTGATCGATGGCTGCGAGCCGGGTCGTGCCCTCGATGCAGAGCCGGAAGATCCGATCCAGGTGCACCCCCTCGGGGCAGCGCGCCACCGGGATCAGGAGCGCGGTCGCGATCGCACCGGCTGCGAACAGGATCCCGAGCCCCCACGCGGGCCCGTCGGGGAGCTCGTCGGCGGACGTCCGCAGGATCCGCCACCCTCGCCACACGCTCCAGCCGATCGCGATCAGGCAGCCGATCGAGACGATCGCGGCGACCGCCGCCTTGTTCGCGCAGACCGAGTCCCCGACGCAGGTGAGCTCGTCCCACGACGCGAGCAGGAAGCCGGCGCCCGCCACGAGGAGGCACGCCGGCGTCGCCAGCCTCGCGATCCGAGCCCCGGTCGCTGCGTGCGTCTCCACCGCGCCATCGTTCCACAGAGAGGGCGCACGACGTTCGTTGCACGATCGAGCCGCGGCGGCAAGGATGTCATCCGGATGGAGGGACGCTGATCGACGCGAGGAACGATCGTGCAGACGCACCCTTGCCGCCGTGGCGGGTGTTCCGGCACGCGTTACGTAGCGGCCGGCTGTCGCTCTCGGCGGTGATGGTCGTGGGAAGCGGCGCGATGGCCGCCCTGTCGACCCGTCTGCCGTGGTACGCGATCGCGTGGAGCGGCGGCGACACCCCGCCGGGATCGACCTCGTGGGCGGGCGTGCGGGGCACGACAGGGCTCGTCGCCTTGGTGGCGGGCGTCGCGCTGGTGATCGTGGGCCTGCGCTACGCGAGCCTTTCGGTGACCGAGCGTGCCGCGCCTTTGCGATGGGCGATGCTCGGTGGGGCCTGGGTGCTGGTGCTCTCGGGGGTCCTGGCGCCGGGCGAGGTCGTCGACGTGACGTCGGACCGCCTGGTGGCTGCGGCTTCGAGCGGTGCCGCCCTCCATCGCGGAGGCGCGATCGGGTCGCTCGTGGCGCTGCTCGCCGGGTTGATCGCCCTGGCCGGCGGCTGGCTGGCGATCGTCGAGAATACCGGACGGCACACCGTGCTCGAGGCGATGACCGGGGGGCCCGCCCGCCGCCGCGACCGGTAGCCTCTGGGGATGCGCACGACCACCCTGGAGGAACGCACCTGGTGGGCCCGGCCCGGGCTCGAGATCCGCGACGGCGCGCTGACGATCGCGGGCCGCGATGCCGAGACGCTCGCGCGCGAGCGGGGCACACCGATGTACGTCTACGACCTGGTCCGCGTCGAGGAACAGGCCCGCGCGCTCGAAGGCGCCTTCGCGGGCGCCGGACTCCGCGGCCTCGTCCGGCTCGCCCTGAAGGCGCAGCGCGAACCGACGCTGCTGCGCTTCCTGCGGGAGCGTTTGCCGACCGTGGGCATCGACGTCTGTTCCCCCGGCGAGATCACGTGGGCGCTCGACCACGGCTGGGGCCCCGCGGAGATCAGCTACACCGGCACGAACGTGAGCGATCGCGACCTCGC
>JANLXF010000241.1:0-4905 GCA_031364965.1 Actinomycetes bacterium
ACGATGCCGGTGGGCTCCCCGCTCCGCGGGTCCTTGCGGACATGTCCCCAGGCGAGCGCGTCGGTGTCGCGCGTGATCCCGAAGACCTCGAGCGCCTCGCGGTTCAGCCAGGCGTTGTGCGCGTCGTACGTGAAGATGAACGCCGGCCGTCCCCCGGTGAGCCCCTCCAGATCCCCGGCCGTCGGCATCCGGCCGTCGGGCATCGCCGAGTAGTTGAACCCCACGCCCTCGATCCACGCCTGGTCGGGGTGCGCGTCGGCGTGCGCGCGGATCCGCCCCTTCACCTCGTCGAGCGTGGCCGCACCCGCCAGGTCGACCTCGAGCGGGTTCGAACCGAGGCGCACGTGATTATGCGAGTCGATGAATCCCGGCAGCAGGGTGTGGCCACCGGCGTCGATCACCTCGGTGTCGGGGCCGGCGAGCTCGCGCGCGGTCTCGGAGTCGCCCACCCACGAGACGCGGTCACCGGTCACCGCGACGGCCTCAGCGGAGGGCATCGCGTCGTCCACCGTGTGGACCCGGGCGTTGACGAACAGGATCGAGGGCGCCGTCATGGCGCGGAAGCCTACCCGGGTTCCAGCACGGTCGTGGCGAGCCGGTCGAAGGCCCGGCCCATCCGGCCGCGCGCGGGCAGGAGCTTCCCGTGGTCCTGCGCGCGCTGGACCGCGCGGGCCAGCGGGAGCACCGCGCGCGGCGCCACCCCGCCGACCCGGGGCACGTCGGCCGGCGTGATCTCGGCACGCGCGGCGCGGTTCACCACGACGCCGACCTTCCCGGGCGCCACGCCCGCACGGCCGAACGCGTCGATCGCGCGGTGCGCCGCCCGGAACGACAGCACGTCGAGCGAGAGCACCTCGAGCACGCGGTCGGCGGCGGGGACCAGGGCGGGCACGGTCGACTCGAGCCCGCGTGGGAGGTGCACCACCACCGTGTCGGCGGTCGTCGCGATCGCGCCCACGAGCCGGGCGAGCGCAGCCGCGTCGACGGGGTCGGCGGCATCGGCAGGCGGCGCGAGCAGCGCGCGGAACCCGGCGGGATGCGACCACAGCGCCTCGGCCACCCGGTCGGCGTCGAGCTCGTCGAGGAGCGGCACGAGCTCGGCCGATGAATGCACGCCCTCGACGGGCGCGCCGATCGCCGGCGAGACGTCGCCGTACGCGGGATCGGCGTCGACGAGCACGCAGTCGCCCCGGCGCGCGAGCGCCGCTGCCAGGTGGGTCGCGACGAACGTGCACCCCGCGCCGCCTCGCGGCGCGTGCACCGCCACGACCATGGCGTGGCGCCCGGCCTCGCTCACCGGCGCCACGGTCAGCGCCGCCGCCTCGGCGAGGGCCGCCCGTTCCCCCGGCCACACGTAGAACCCCCGCGCGCCCGCCCGGATCGCCGCCCGCAGCGAGGCCACCGACTCCCGCGTGTCGACCGCGAGCACCGCCCGCGCCCGCACCGCGCCTGCGGTCATGAGCGCCGGCTGGGCGACGACGGCGTCGGGCTCCAACTGTCGCACCGCCTCGAGCAGCTGCCGGTCGTCGGAGGCCGTGGCCACCACCCTGGCCACCCCGCTGCGGTCGAGGAAGTGCATGACCTCCTCGGCCACGTCGTGCTCTTCGAGCGCGAGCACCACCCGTGCCACGTTGTCCACGCGAACCCTCCTGCGCCGGGAGGGAGAGGCGGTCCGCCGACCCTAGCCCCCACCGCCGACACGGGCGCGCGGACCGCCCACGACCCGCGTACCCTTCACCCCATGCCGAACCCCCCGCGCCGGACCTTCCTGGCCGTGGTGCTGGTCCTCCTTGTCGGGCTGCTCGCGCTGATCCTGCTCTGGCCCGATGCCCAGCGCGCGCCCGCGAGCCACTCCGCCACCACCCCGGCGGCAGGGACCCCGAGCCCGTCCTACGCCACCCGGTCGCCGCCCGACTCGCCGCCCGCCTACCTCGCGTGGATCCCGGGCGGGTTCCCCTCGTCGTTCCGCGACCACGTGCGCACCGTCGACAAGCTCGCGGCCACGGCCGTGGTGGCCGGGGACACGCGGTGGCTCACCGGCTCGACCGACGCCGACGGCGGGGTCGTCGATCACCCGGTGGCCCCCCTCGCGATCCCGATCGACGCGTTCGCCGTGAACCCGGTCGAGTACGGGCCGTTCCTGCCCGGCGAGCTGCGCGGGACCGTTCTCCACGCCCTGAACGCGGGCGAGGGAGTGCTCGGGACGCGATCGGCCGAGCTCCGCGGGCTCGGCGTGGGCGGCACGCTCCACTTCGGGCGCCAGGAGGTCACGGTGGGCGCGGTGGTTCCCGACGAGGCGATCGGGTGGAGCGAGTTGCTCGTCTCGCGCCAGGTCGGGGAACGCCTGGGGATCGTGGACGATCGGTACGTGCTGGCCCTGCCGGCCGACCCGATCTCGGAGCGCGCCTGGGGCGACCTGGTCGCCGGACTGCTGCCCGCGGGCACCCCGATCCGCTTCGTCGCGCCGGGCGGGACGCGGTTCGTGCGGGTCGCGAGCGGGGTGAACCCCCCGGTGGTGATCAAGGAGGTGTTCGGGGAGTTCTCGGCGCGCGTGGACCCCGACAACCCCGCGTACCTCACGATCGACCCCCGGTGGGTGAGCTCCCACCTGCGCTCCCGGAGCCTGCCTCTGATCGGCCGGGTGACCTGCAACGTCCGGCTCTTCCCGCCCCTGATCCACGCGCTGCACGAGATCGTCCGCGAGGGGTTGAGCGGCCTGATCCACTCCACGGCGGGCTGCTACAACGCGCGGACGGTCGCGCGGAACCCGACCGCGCCGCCCTCCGACCACGCGTACGGCGCGGCGATCGACCTCAACGCGCCCGAGAACGCCTACGGGGCCACCCCCACGATGGACGAGCGGATCGTCGCGATCTTCGAGCGGTGGGGGTTCCGCTGGGGCGGAGACTTCCTGATCCCCGACGGGATGCACTTCGAGTACGGCTCGACACCGGCCGGCTGACCCCGCACCTCCGGCCCGTCCCGAGCGGGCCCCCCGACCCCAACGCGCGCCGGCCGAGGGGCGCAGGCTGGCGATGAGCACGAAGGAGGTGCGTCATGGCCGGTACCGCGATGAAGGTCGATCTGAAACGTCAGCCCGGCGAGCTCTATCGCGCGCACGCCGAGCCCGCCCTGGTCGAGGTCCCCGCGATGCGGTTCCTGATGATCGACGGGCACGGCGATCCGAACGGCTCCACCACGTTCCGCGAGGCGGTGCAGACCCTGTACGCCGTGTCCTACGGCCTGAAGTTCCGGGTCAGGGGGATGGACCACGGCATCGAGTACGGCGTGATGCCGCTCGAGGGTCTGTGGTGGATCCCGAACGCGCGCGTCTGGGATTTCGAGGACAAATCCGACTGGGACTGGACCCTGATGATCATGCAGCCCGACGTCGTGACCGAGGACCTCGTGGACGAGATCCTGGCCGAGACCGCCGCCACGCACGACACGGTCGCGATCGAGCGGCTGCGCTTCGAGACGTTCGCGGAGGGCACGGCAGCGCAGGCCCTGCACACCGGCCCGTGGGCCGCGGAGCGGGCCACCCTGGAGCGTCTGTTCGAGTTCGTGCGATCGGCGGGCTACATGCCCACGGGCAAGCACCACGAGATCTACCTGAGCGACCCGGCGCGCACGGACCCCGAGCGCTTGCGCACGATCGTCCGCCACCCGGTCTTCCGCCGCGACGCCTGACGCGAGGGCAACATCCCGTAGCACGGCTGTCGGCCGGGAACGGTAGGCTCGCCCGATGGCCGTCGTGACGCTCCGCGCACCGCTCCGCGAGCGCGCCGGGGGGCAGGCGAACCACGACCTCCCGGGCGCGACCGTGGCCGAGGTGATCCGCGAGCTCGAACGGCGCCACCCGAAGGTGACGGGCTGGATCCTCGACGAGCAGGGGCGGGTGCGGGCGCACGTGAACGTGTTCGTGAACGGGGAGCGCACACGGGAGGACGGGGTCGTCGGCGAGGCCGACGTCCTGCAGGTCCTCCCTTCGATCTCAGGGGGGTACGCATGACCGAGCTGCTGGTCGGCACGAAGAAGGGCCTGTTCGTCCTCGAGGGCGACCCGGCCAAGGGCGAGCCGTTCGCGATCGCGACGCGCGCGTTCGCGGGCGACGTCGTGGAGTACGCGATGCGCGATCCGCGGTCCGGCCGGTACTTCGCGAGCGTCACGAGCGGCTTCTACGGCCCGCGCGTCCTGTTCACCGACGACCCCGCCGGCGAGTGGCAGCAGGCGCAGGGACCTGCGTTCCCCGAGGGGTCCGATACCTCGCTCGAGCGCGTCTGGCGGATCGAGCCGGGCGTGGCCGACGGCGTCCTGCACGCGGGGGTGGCGCCGGCCGCGCTGTTCACCAGCACCGACGGCGGCGAACGCTGGGAGCTGAACGAGCCACTGTGGAAGGAGCGCCTGGCCGGCGAGTGGAACCCGGGCGCCGGGGGCCTCGCGCTCCACTCGATCTGCACGTGGCCGGGCAAGCCCGACACCCTCGCGGTCGGGGTGAGCGCCGCCGGCGTATGGATCACCGAAGACGGCGGGCAGTCGTGGCGCACGGGATACACGGGCCTCGTGCCCGAGTATATGCCCGAGGAACAGCGGGAGGGCACCAACACGCTGTGCGTGCACAACATGCACCGTGCGCCCCTTCGGCCCGAGCGACTGTTCATGCAGTTCCACGGGAACGTCTACCGCAGCGACGACGAAGGCAACAGCTGGACCTCGATCCGCGAGGGCCTGCCGAGCGGGTTCGGGTTTCCCCTGGTGATCGACCCCGCCGACCCGGACTGCGCGTACGTGGTGCCCCTGGTCGCCGACGTCGACCGCGTCACGCCCGGGGGGAAGATGCAGGTGCACCGAACGCGCGACGGCGGCGCGAGCTGGACCGCGCTCGGTGACGGGCTCCCCGCGAAC
>JANLXF010000255.1:0-12215 GCA_031364965.1 Actinomycetes bacterium
ACCGGATCGTCGCCCACCCGGGAGAAGGCGACCCGGGCGAGCTCGGGGTCGGGGGCGGCCGCGAACGTGCGGCCCAGCATCTCGGGCGTCAGCACCCCGGCATCATCGCACCGGGCTGCCGCGGTGGGCCGGGGCTCGTCCGGCGTCCGAGGGCTCAGTCGTCGAGGAGCGCGTCGGCCTCGATCTCGACCTTCCAGGCCGGGTCGAGCAATCCGACCACCACCACCATCGTGCTCGCGGGCCGGATCTCCCCGAAGACCTCGCCGTGGGCGCGGCCGACCTCCGCCGCGTCGGCGACGTCCGTGAGGTACATGCGCGTACGCACGACGTGCTCGGGCCCGGCGCCGGCTTCGCGGAGCGCCGCCAGGATGATCTCGAAGCAGCGCCTCGCCTGGCCGTACGCGTCGGGCGCGAGGTCCTCGCCGGGCGGGGGGACGGGCGCAGTCCCGGCCACGTGCACGGACCGCCCGGCCACGAACGCCCGCGAGAACCCGACCACCGGCTCGAACGGGGATCCCGAGGAGATACGGCGTCGTTCCATGGCGGGATGGTAGTCGGGCCGTGGTGCACACGTTTACGCCCCCGTAACCGGACGGGCATGCCCCGCCCCTACCCTTTGGTGCATGGCACTCACCGCGGAAGCCGAGTACGTCCTGCGCACGGTCGAGGAACGGGGGATCCGGTTCGTCCGGCTCTGGTTCACCGACGTGTTGGGGTTCCTGAAGTCGTTCACGATCACCACGCAGGAGCTGGAGGGCGCGCTGTCCGAAGGCATGGGGTTCGACGGCTCCTCGATCGAGGGGTTCAGCCGGATCCAGGAGTCGGACATGATCGCCCTGCCCGACCCCGCCACCTTCCAGGTGATCCCCTGGAAGCTCGAGGCGCCCGTCGCGCGCATCTTCTGCGACGTCTTCGATCCCGACGGGACGCCGTTCGCCGGCGACCCGCGCGGCGTGCTGAAGCGCCAGCTGAAGCGCGCGGCCGACCTCGGGTTCACCTTCTACGTGGGGCCCGAGCTCGAGTACTTCTACTTCAAGAGCGCCGACGATCCGACGTTCCTGGACCACGGCGGCTACTTCGACGAGACGCTCGACGTGGGCACCGACTACCGCAAGCGTACGGTGCAGTACCTGGAGTCGATGGGGATCCCGGTGGAGTACGTGCACCACGAGGTCGCGCCGAGCCAGCACGAGATCGACCTGCGCTACACCGACGCGCTCACGATGGCCGACAGCGTGATGACGTACCGCCTGACCGTGAAAGAGGTCGCGCAGGAGTTCGGGATCTACGCGACCTTCATGCCGAAGCCCGTCGCCGGGGTGAACGGCAGCGGGATGCACACCCACCAGTCGCTGTTCGAGGGCGACCGGAACGCGTTCTTCGACGCGGCCGACGAGTACCACCTGTCGAAGACCGCGAAGTCCTACATCGCCGGACTGCTGCGTCACGCCCCCGAGATCACGCTGCTCACGAACCAGTGGGTGAACTCGTACAAGCGGCTCGTGCCCGGCTACGAGGCGCCGGTGTATGTCTGCTGGGCCCGGCGGAACCGCAGCGCGCTCGTGCGCGTGCCCCAGTACAAGCCGGGGAAGGAGGAGGCGACGCGGATCGAGTACCGCTCACCCGACCCGGCGTGCAACCCGTACCTCGCGTTCTCGGCGATGCTCGCCGCCGGGCTCGCGGGGATCGAGGGCGACTACGAGCTGCCGCCCGAGGCGAGCAACAACATCTACGAGATGAGCGAGTCGGACCGCGAGGCCGCGGGGATCCGTTCGCTGCCCGAGGACCTGATCGAGGCGATCCACCTGGCGGAGGACTCCGACGTGCTGCGCGAGGCGCTCGGCGCGCACGTGCACGAATACCTGATCCGGAACAAGCGCGAGGAGTGGGACGCCTTCAAGGCGTACGTGACGCCGTACGAGCTGGAGCGGTACCTGCCGATCCTCTAGATCGCTCCTACCCCGTTCGGCGTAGGCCGTTGACACTGTCCACCTGGAGAGGAGAGGCTGGGCCGGAACGTTCCCCTCGGAGATAACGCAGGAGGCAGTCTCAGTTGAAACCGCGCTTGATCATATGTCTGTTCGTCCTCGGTATGGTCCTCCAGCCGGCCAGCATGGTCTCGGCGAACCCGGGTCTCCTCGTCGATCCGATCAACGGGGGGACCGTGACCCCGTCGAGCCTCGTCTCGACGCTCGTAGGCAGCGGCGTCTCCTTCAGCAACGTGAGCTACACGGGCACAGACTTGGCCTCGGGCCAGTTCTCCGGGGGCACGGGGATCATCGGGTTCGGCTCTGGGATCGTGCTCACATCGGGCAGCGCCACCAACGTGATCGGGCCCAACACCTTGGACGGCAGCACGAGCATCAACGGGACCCCGGGTGATGCCGACCTCGAGGCGTTGCCAGGGATCGGCTCGGGCAACAGCAGCGATGCCGCCGTTCTCGAGTTCGACTTCACGCCGACCACGTCGCCGATCTACTTCAACTTCGTCTTCTCCTCCGAGGAGTACAACGAGTATGCGAACACGCTCTACAACGACGTGTTCGCGTTCTTCGTGAACGGCACGAACTGCGCGATGGTGCCGAGCACGTCCACCCCCGTCTCCGTCAACACGATCAACGGGGGCAACCCGTACGGGACCAACGCGCAGAACCCACAATACTTCCGCAACAACGACCTCGAAGACGGCGGCGGGTTCATCGACACCGAGATGGACGGGCTCACGACGGTCCTCACCTGCCAGGCGATCGTGAACGCGGACACGACCAACCACCTCAAGCTTGCGATCGCCGACACGGGTGACTCATCGCTGGACAGCGCCGTCTTCCTCGAGGCCGGCAGCCTGACCACCACGCCTCCTGATCACACCCTGTCGGTGTCCACGTCGGGCGACGGCGGCGGCAACGTGAACAGTGATCCTTCCGGCATCGACTGTCCCGGAGGGGAGGCGTGCTCGAGCCAGTTCCCGCAAGGCACCGGGGTCACCCTGACGGCGACGGCGGACGTCGGGAGTGTCTTCGCCGGATGGGGAGGGGATTGCGCCAGCTTCGGGACGACCCCCACCTGCACCCTCACGATGGACGTCGATCACACCGTCTCAGCCGCGTTCGACCCGGAGCCGACCATCCAGGCCGACCTCTCGGTCACGAAGAGCGCGGCGCCCGATCCCGTGAAAGCCGGGGACGTCCTCTCGTACACGATCGACGTCGCCAACGCTGGGCCCTCGGACGTCACGGGTGTCAACGTCGACGACACGTTCCCGTCGGCGATGAGTGGAGTCAGTTGGACCTGTTCGATCACGACCGGCACCGGCACCTGCGCCGCGGCCTCCGGTACCGGCAACATCCACTCCACGGTCGATCTCACCAACGGCAGCACCGCGACGTTCTTCGCCTACGGCACGGTCGATTCCGCGACGACCGGTTCGATCTCGAACACCGCGACCATCAGCTCGCCCGACGACACGACGAGCGGCAACAACTCCGCCACGGCGGTCACGGCGATCACGGCGAGCACGACGCCGGACGTCGCGTCGGGATTCTGCAGCGGGACCACGACCTGCACGATCAGCACCAACACCGGTGCGGGTGCCACGCCCACCGATCCCACCGTCAGCACGATCCAGATGCCCCCGGGCGCAGATCCACAGACGATCACGATGGTTGAGACCTCGGGTGCGACCACCACGCTCTGCGGGGGAAGACCGTGTTCGGGTCAGATCCTCACGTTCACGTCCAACCCGCCCCTGACCTTCGCGGGCGTCACCGACCCGACCCACCCGGTCGTGCTGACGATGATCTTCGATCGGTCGGTGAAGCAGGGGTCGCAGATCTACGTGAAGAAGGACTCCGGCGCCCCGAAGCTCGTGCCGCCGTGCACCGTCTCGGGGATCGCCTCACCGCATCCGTGCGTGAGCAATAAGAACATCACCCCAACGGGCGACCGGAGGTTCGTGATCCTGTTCCTCGAGGGCGACCCGATCATCGGCAAGCGATAACGAACCAAGGCTAGACGCGAGCCGGCTCGTCCCCCGTGAGGGGGATGGTCGGCAGCGCCTCGATACCCAGGCGATCGAGGATCGTCCGGCACTCCGCCTCGAACGCGGCTGCCTGAACTTCATCGCCTCCCTCGAGCTGGGAACGTCGCACCAGCGCACGTAGGGTCAGCGCGACCTCGAAGTCCGCCTGCCGGGCGCGGCCGACCTCGAGGCTGCGCTCCAGTTCGGCCTTCGAGTCCGCCAGCTCCCTGCGCTGCATGTGGGCGTAGCCGGCGATGCGGCGCAGCATCGCCACCTGGGGACCCTCGCCCCCGAGCGTGGTCGCCCGGCGCAGAGCGTCGTCGACGAGCTTCAGCGCGACGTCGGCGTGCCCCTCGAACAGATGACACTCGGCGACCCTCGCGTCGGTCTCGAGCACGAGCGCGGTCGCCCCGACGGCCTGGTACTCCGCGCGCGCCTCCTCGAACAGACGGAGCGCTTCGTCGAATCGGCCCGACCTGGAGGCGACCCGGCCAAGGTGGATCTTGCCCTCGGCAACCCCGGCCCTGAACCCCGCAGCGGACCAAACACGTAGCGCGGCTCGGAATAGGGGCTCGGCCTCTTCAAGCCGACCCTGGTCGGACAGGATCTCCCCGATGTTGCACGTTCCCATCGCGGCGCTGACTGCGTCGCCGGTTCGCTCGCGTGCCTCCCGACCCTTGTCGTAGAACGCGAGCGCCTCGGACCAATTGCCCTGGTAGTACGCCCACGCCCCGAGATTGTTGTAGACCACCGCCTGGCCAGGGAGGTCGTCGAGCGCCTCATAGATCGCGAGCGCGCGCTCCGAGTAGATCGCCATCTGGGGGCGGCCCAGGTCCATGTACGCCCAGTCCAGGACGTAGTAGGCGTGCGCCAGAGCTTGCTGATCGTCGGCGCCCTCGGCAAGCGCGATCGCACGCTCGCACCATCGCACCGCCTCGCGGTGCCGTCCCTGGGACTGGCGCATGACCGCCTGCCACACGAAGAGCTCCGCGCGCTGTCGGTCGGCGTCGATGGACTCGACGCCGTCCAGCGCGCGCTCCCCTCGCCGAACCCATCGGACCGCGTCGCCGTATCGTCCGGCGGCCTCGTGCAGCGTGCCTTCCTTCAGACACAGCCTGGCCTCGGTCAGCGGGTCCCCCGCACCGAGCCGACGCGCGGCCTGGAACCCGACCCTGGCCTTCGCGTACTGGCCCAAACGCACCGCTACGTCCCCCAGCGCCTCCTGCACCCGAGCGAGCTCGGTCGTGGCCACGTCGAGTTTCCGCGCGGCCTCGATCGCGCGTTGGTAGAACTCGGCGGCCTCGACGTTGGCGTAGATCGAGCGGGCTCGCTCCCCGGCGATCGTCGAGTAATGCCAGGCCTTGTCCATCGCGTCGGAGTTGAAGAAGTGCATCGACAGCAGCTCGGCCTGGTCCTCGGGGTCGGCCTCGGCGCGCTCGATGGTCTCACCCACCAGCGCATGCACGCTGCGTCGCCTCGCGAACGGGAGCCCATGGTAGGCGGCGTCACGGATGAGGGCATGGGCGAACCGACGTTCACCGGGGCGATCGCTCACCAGGAACGCCCCGAGCGCGTCGAGGGCGTCCGCCTGGATCGAGCCGAGCGCCTGGCCCAGCACCTCGAACGCAAGCGACTCGGGGAAGGACTGGCCGAGCACAGAGGCGTAGCGAAGGAGCGTGCGCTCGCGCGAGGAGAGGTGGTCGATCTGGGCGGTGATGACGGCTTCGACCGAGTCGGGGAGCCCTTCGAGGCCCCCCGCGGCCACCGCGGCGTTCACGAGCTCGCGCAAGAACAGCGGGTTACCGCCCGAGCGCTCGGCCAGGGCCGCCAGCTCGTGCGGCGACAGCGTCGAGTCCTCCGAGGCCGCGCCCGCGAGCAGGGCCGCCTCGGCGGGGCCGAGGGGTGAGGGGCGTAGCGAGACCGCGTCGTCGTCTTGGCTGGCGACGAACCCGGTGTCGACCTCGCGTCGGGTCACCACGATCACCGCGGGGAGCTCGCGGATCCCGGTGACCAGGTATCGGAGCAGGTCGGCCGAGGCCTCGTCCATCCAGTGGGCATCCTCGATCGTGAGCAGGGCCGCCGAGGGCGTCAGGGCCTGGAGCAGATGCGCCATCGAGCGTTCGAGGCGGCTCCGGCGGAACTCGTCTTCGAGCGCGTGCGTCTCGGCGGTCTCTTCGATCTCGACCTCGAGCACCAGCGCGAACAGCGGGAGCCAGGGCTCCAGGTCGGGGGCGAGGGCGCGCACGCGCGCGCGCAGGTGCCGGGAGGCGACATCATCGGCCAGACCCTCGAGCCCGAGGGCCTCGCGCATCGGGCGGCGGAACGGGAAGTAGGGGGTGGAGGCGCCGTAGAGCTCGCACGCCATCGCCCATGTCGAAAAGCCCGAGGCGACGTGGCGGGTCTCCTCGAGCAGGCGCGACTTGCCGATCCCGGCCTCCCCGATGATCTCGACGAACCGACCGCGGCCCGCTCTCGCCTGGTCTAGGACGCGGGCGATCTCGGCCATCTCGTCCTCGCGGCCGATCAGGGGGAGCCCCTGGGCCCGGCCGCTCACGGGGTCCCCGGCGCTCGAGCCGATCCCGCCCAGCACCGAGGCGCGCACGGGTTTGGACTTGCCCTTGACCATGAAGGGCTCGAGCGGTTCGGTCGCGAAGCGCACGCGGGCGTGGTCGAGGACCTCGTCAGTGGCGAGGGCTTGGCCGGCCTCGGCCTTGGCCATCACGCGGGCGGCCAGGTTCACCGCGTCGCCCATGATGGTGTAGGTGCGTCGGTAGGAGGGGCCGATGTCGCCGGCGAATACCCGACCGCGGTTGACCCCGATCCGGATCGGGATCTCGCGGGGGCTGTCCATGATGCGGCGCACCGCGATGAGCATGCGGTCCTCATCCTCGCCGGTGGTGCGCGGCGCCCCTCCGGTCAAGATGATCTTGCCACCGTCGTGGTCGACGTCGGTCGAGAGGAAACACAGCCCGTGCTCGTCCACGGCAACCTGGACGTCGCGCACCAGGGCGTCCAGGTGCTCGGCGAACGCCGCCGAGCCGGTCTCCTGGATCATCTGGTCGGTGTGATCGAAGTGCAGGAACGCCACCGTGACCTGGCGGTGCTCGGGCTCGGAGAACCCTGAGGCCAGGTGCTCGCGGGTGGCCAGGGGGACGCAGCGGGCCAGGACCTCGGGTGCCAAGGAGATCTCGGGCTGGTCGGGAGCAGTCGCGATCCCTGCCGGGGCGGCCCGCAGCAGGGTGCCCGGGCCTTTGGGCGCACCCAAACACCGGGCGGGCAGGTGGGCGGCCGTGGCCGGGCTGAGGAGGATGTCCCCGGCGACCGCGGTCCCCTCCATCTCGACGGCCTCGGTGGCCGCTGGGCCGGTGATCATCAGCTCGCGGTGGGAGTCCCCCACCAGGAACAGGTTGAACACCCCGGTGTGGACTCCGACCGACATGCGCAGGGTGACTTTGCCGCCCTTGGTCTGCAGATTGCCGATCTCGCGGAGCGAGCGGCGCATGCCGTGGGCCGCGCGCACCCCGCGTACGGGATGGTCCTGGCCGGTGAACAGCAGGAACAGCGCGTCGCCGCCGAACTTGATCAGGCCCCCGCCCTCGCCGTAGGCCACGGCCAGCAACCGGGCGAAGGTCGCCCCGATCGCCTCGGCCAGCGCCTCGGCGCCCTCACGACCGACCTTGGCGAGCCTCTCCGACAGGTTCGTGAACCCGGAGATGTCGACGAAGACGACCGTGCCCTCGACGTCGCGATGAAGGGATCCAGGGTCCTCCGACACCCACTGCAGCGCAAGACGAGGCAGGTAAGGAGTGAGTGTCGCGACTGCCTCGGCCAACCGGCGATCCTCCTGGAGGGAACGGACCCGACGAGCCTACCCGGACGCCCGGTTGGGCGATACGCCGGTGCCGAGATGGCACACGACGCGCCCGACCCGGGGCCACATCGTCGATTTGCTCCCCAACACAGGCAGCGGCCACCGTGTGCCGCCCGAGGCGAGCAACAACATCTACGAGATGCGCGAGGCGCTCGGCGCGCACGTGCACGAATACCTGATCCGGAACAAGCGCGAGGAGTGGGACGCCTTCAAGGCGTAATGACGCCGTACGAGCTGGGGCGGTACCTGCCGATCCTGTAGGCCGGGGGCCTCAGAGCGGCACTGCGGGCGTGGCGACGACACCCAGCCCCGAGAGCAATTCGGCGGCTTCGGCGGCGGGTCCGGCCGCCACGACGTCGTCGCCGGCCGCCGCCAGAACCCGAGCGAGCGCTTCGAGCGCCAGCGCGAGGTCGTAGGACAACCCCACCTCGCGGGCGATCGCGACCGATGCGTCGAGCTGCTCGAGCGCCAGCGCCTGGTTTCCGGCCTGCGCGGACGCGTACCCGGCCAAGCGATGGAGCAGGGCCCGCAACGCCGGCACATCCCCGAGACGGCGCACCGCATCCTCCAGCTCCTTGATCCGGGCCATCGCTTCTTCCGCCGCGCCCACGAACACGCTCAGCTCCGCGATGCGGAAGAGGACCTCGACCGCGAACCGTTCGTCGCCGAGCTCGCGGAATCGAGCGAGCGCATCCTCGAGCAGCTCGATCGCCTCCACGAATCGACCTGCGCGTGACGCCGTGCGACCCAGGTTCGCGATCGCGAGCGCCTCGCCGACCGGATACCGGGCCGCGCGGTAGGTCTGCAGGATCTCTCTGGTGAGCTTGTCGGCGGCGTCCAGATGCCCCTGGTCCGAGAGGATCTCGGCGATGTTGTACGTCACGTCCGCCGCGTCGACGACCCCCCCGGCGTCGATCAACGCATCCCGTCCCCGCTCGTACAGCTGGACCGCGGCCACCCAGTCGCCCTCGTAGTAGGAATCGATCCCCATGTTGTTCAGCACATGCCCTTGGCGGGTGAGGTCGCCCAGCTCCTCGTACAACGGAAGGGCCAGGCCCCGGTACGCGACCTTGCGCGGGTCTCCCGCGTGCACGAGCGCCAGGTGCAGCAGCGAGTACGCGTGCGCGAGCCCCCCGCGCTCCCCGCTGGTGAGCGCCTCGGGCACCATGCGTTCGCACCAGCGGATGCAATCTGCGTATTTGCCTTGGTAGTAGCGGGCTCCGGCGTAGGCGAGCCCGAGCTCGATGTGGACGCCCTCTTCCCGCACGCGCAGGCCCAGGGAGACGCCCGCGTTCAATCCTCGCCGGTACCAACGGAGCGCGTCGCTGTAACGACCCTGACGGAGCCGGACCGTCCCCTCTTTCAGACAGAGCCTCGGCTGATCGACCGCGCCGGCGCCCGCGTGACGCCTCGCGAGGCCGTAGGCCCTCGCGGCCTCGTCGTAGAGACCACCGCGCTCGCACATGTCGCCCAGGGCTTCGCTGACGCGCTCCAGCTCGGCGGGTGAGAGGTCGGCGAGCCGGTGGCCGGATTCGATGGCGAGCTTGTAATATCGCGACGCCTCGACCGTCGCGAACTTGTCCCGCGCCCGGTCGCCCGCCATGACCGCGTACCGCCACGCTTTGGCTGCGACCTGGCCACGGGCGAAGTGGAGCGAGAGTACGTCAGCGACGTCCTCCAGGTCCTCGCCGGCGCGCGCTTCGAGCGCCGCGCCCACCCTCCGGTGGAGCTCCTTACGGTGTCTGAAGGGGAGCGTTTCGTAGGCGACGTCGCGCACCAGGGCTTGGAGGAACCGCCACGCTCCCGACGGGTCGCGTACCACGAGCCCGTCGAGTACCTCGCCCAGATCCGCGGACGCATCAGGCAGGCTCTTCGGCGCGATCTCGTGCAGCAAGCCTCCGTCGAACCCGGTGCCCAGCACCGAGGCGACCAACAGCAGCTGCCTCGGCGCCTGCTCGAGGCGGTCGATCCGGGCGCCGATCACCGCCTCGACGGATTCGGGAAGCCCCTCGATCCCGCCTTCGGCGCGCACCGCCGTCACCAGTTCCAAGATGAAGAGCGGGTTGCCGCCGCCGCGATCGATCAACGAGGCGAGGTCGTGCGGGGCCAGTACGAGGTCTTCGCCGGCCACGCGCAGCAAGGCCTGCGCGGCCTCCCGCTGGAGCGGCTCGAGCACCAGATCGTGCGCCTCGGCGCTCTCGCTCTGCGCGAGTCCGGCCACTTCGGGTCGGCGGGCCGTGATGAAACACCACGGACGCCGCTCGACCCCGCCCAGCAGACCGCGGAGGGCCGCGAGCGAGGCGTCGTCTACCCACTGGAGATCCTCTACCGAGAAGAGCGTCGTGTCGGGGCACATGGCGTCGACCAGGTCGGCCAGGACGACGTGCAGCTTCTCCGCCTTGTTCGCCTCGTCGAGGCGGTCGACCTCGGGCGTCGGGTCGACCTCGGCGTCGATCGTGAGCGCCAGCAGCGGCGCCCACGGGCGCAGCGCCGGCACGACCTCGGCGACCGTGCGCACGAGCGCGTCGCCGGCCGACCGACCCTCGAGCGAGGGGTCCAGGCCGAGCAGCTCGCGGACCATCGGCTCGATCGACGCGTACGGGGTGCCGCTCGCGTACCGCTCGCCGCGAACCGCGACCATTCGCTCGCCCACGCTCCGCCGCACCTCGTCGAGGAGTCGCGACTTCCCCAGCCCGGGCTCGGCGACGAGCTCGACCAGGCTCCCGCGCCCCTGCCGGGCGGCGTCGAGGGCGTCCAGCACGATCGAGAGTTCACGGTCGCGGCCTTGGATCGGGAACGTCGACGCCGGCTCCGCCTCGCGCGCACCCTCGATCGGCCCCACGTCGAACGCCTCGATCGGATCCGCCTTGCCCTTCACCATGAAAGGCTCCAGCGCCTCCAGTCGGAAGGTGGTTCGGGAACGCTCGACGACGGCGTGCGTCGCGTAGGCATGGTCGGGGTCGGCACGCGCCATCAGCCTCGCGGCCAAGTTCACGGCGTCGCCCATGATCGTGTAGGTCCGGCGGTAGGCGGGACCGACATCGCCCGCGAACACGTGACCGCGGTTCACGCCGCCGCGCAGAGGGAGAGCGCGCGGGTGGTCGAGGATCGCGCGCACCGCGCGCAGGAGCTGCTCCTCGTCGTTGTCGGCCGACCGGGGCACCCCGGCGACCAGGATGACCTTCCCGCCGTTCGCGTCGATGTCGGTCCCCAGGAAGGTGACGTGATGGGCTGCCGCGATCCGTTGGATCCCGCCGATCAACTCATGGAGGGGCGCGGCGACCGACGCGGGGCCTCCTTCCGCCACCAGGGCGTCGACCCCCTCGTAGCGGAGGAACGCGACGCTCGCCAGGCGGTGTTCGGGTTCCGCGTCCCCCAGGACCTGCTCCCGGATCGGCTGGGAGAGGAATCGGCCCGGGGCGACCTGGGTCGGCGCCGTCGGGGCGGGCGCCACCAGCACCGGGGGCGGTTGCCGCACAAGGAGTCGCCCGGTGGCCTTCTCCTCCCCCAGCAGACGATCGGGGAGTTGCGCGGCCGTCTCGGCGCTGACCAGCACCTCGCCCGCCACAGCGGCCGATTCCATCGCGACGGTCCGCGAGGCGGCGGGTCCGGTGATCACGATCTCCCGGTGCAGCTCTCCCACCACGAAGAAGTCGAATTCGCCGCTGTGGACGCCGACCGACATCTTCAGCCCGATCTTGCCGGCAGAGCTGTCGATCTTCCCGATCTGGCGCAGGCGACGGCGCATGCCGACGGCCGCCCGACAGCCCCGCTCGACGTGACAGGGACCGGAGAAAAAGACGAGCAGGGCGTCGCCCCCGAACTTGATGAGGGAGCCGCCCTCCTCGTACGCGAGTGCGAGGAGCCGGGCGAAGGTGGACCCCAGGATCGAGGTGACCTCCTCGGCCCCGACGTTCCCGAACTTCGCCAGGCGCTCCGACATCGCGGTGAAGCCGGAGATGTCCACGAACGCAAGTGTTCCTTCGACGCGACGGTGGAACGCACCTTCGTCAGCGCCTGCCCAGCCGGTGACGAAGCGGGGTGCGTAGGCGATCAGCCGTTCGTCGTCCCCCGCCACGGAACTCCTGTCTCTCTGTGTCCTAGGGCCTATTGACTAACACTTCATCGCTGTCCACAATCGAGCGTCGCTGAAACCGCGGCGCAGCGCAAGACTCGCCCTCACAAATAGGAGCACGTTCCTCATGCCGAACCCCCCGCGTTCGCCCGTGTCGTCTTTTCCCCGGCGACTGTTCGTCTCCCTCCTGTCCCTCGCGGCGGCCGTTTCCGCGATAGGGATCACCGCGCTGCCGGCGCGCGCGGTCGACC
>JANLXF010000293.1:0-5085 GCA_031364965.1 Actinomycetes bacterium
GGGCCGCAGACGCCGGCGAATCGCTCGAGCGGTTGCGGCGCGGAGACCCGGAGCCTCAGGAGGCGATCGACGATGATGCCCTCGTCGCCGATGTCCTCGCGGAGGGCCGCGCGATGTCGTGGGACGAGGCTCTCGCGCGGACGGAACTGAACCGCGAGCGCGTCCGCGCGGCGCTCTCGACCTACGACGATCTGCCCGACGAGGCCGTGACGCTCTTCACCGAGGAGACGTTCGAGCACTACGAGGAGCACGCGGCAGAGATCCGTGCCTTCGGACAGACGCACGAGCAGGGCTAGCAACCGGAAGGAGCGCACGCTGGACGGCACCGACGGCACCGACGCACGGACCGGGTCTCACGACGCGCCGCCTCCCCGGCCGGCATGTCCCCGTTGCGGGTCCGCGCACACTCAGCCGTTCACGCACGCCGGTCCCGGCGGCCGGGTCAACATGAAGTGCATCGACTGCGGCGAGCTCTTCCGCCACGTGATCCGGCGCGAGTAGCCGGGTCGCGGGCGCCGATCGTTAGACGGGTCTGGTCGAACGCACGGTCTCGCTCGAGTCGGCCCTACAGTCGGGGGTTTTGCCGGCCCGCGCGTAGAACCTCCCGAACATCCCGGTGTTCCCGGTGTTCCACTCGTACCGGTCGCCGTTGAGAGAGGCGAGGTCGCTCGCGACGCGGTCGTCGGTGCTCGGGCTCTGCTCTGCCCCGAGCTGCTTGAACAGGACGATCTTGCGGTCGCGCGCACACCGGAGGGGTCTCGAGCTGAAGACGGCGCCCCAGAAGTCGCCGTTCTGCGTGTGGATCGTGACCCGTGTGTCGGCCACCGTCCCCGCGTTCGCGATCCCGGCGACGGACAACAGACCGACGATCGTGAGGCCGAGCGTGACTCGCAACGATCTCGCGCCCATGAACCCTCTCCCTCGCTCCTCGTGCCGGGACGGCCCCGACCACCCCGGCCGCCGTCACGCGCCTCGGATCCGGCGAGTGTCCCCCGGAGGGTGCACCCGGGTCAAACCCGGCGGGTCCCCGGGTGGCGATCCGGCCGCGTGAGAGCATCGACGCGTGCGACCGCGCGTCACCACCGCCCTGTACCAAACGGCCGCCCGCGTCTGGCTCACGCTTGCGGCGCTCTCGTTCCTCGTGCCGCTCCGCTGGCGGCTGGGCCTGTGGCTGCCGCTCCACCTGACACTGGCGGGCGCCGTCTCGACCGCGATCTCCGGCGCGATGCAGAACTTCATGCTGTCCCTGACCGCGTCGCCCGATCCGCCCGACCGGGTGGTGTGGGCGCAGTTCGGGCTGGTCACGACGGGCGCCGCTCTGATCGCGGTCGGCATGTCGACGCCGACCCCGTGGCTCACGGGACTCGGCGGGGCGGCCTTCGTGGGCGCGATGGCCGCGCTGGGCTGGATGCTCCGCCGGGCGTGGCGCCGCGCGCTGAACGTTCGCCACCCCGTGCCGCTGTTCGCGTACGCCGCCGCGATCTCGTTCGTCCTGTTGGGCGGCACGTTCGGCGCCCTGATGGGGAGCCGCGCGATCACGGGCGCGTTCTCCGTGCAGATGAAGCATGCGCACATGACGGCGAACGTCCTCGGCTTCACGTCCCTCACGGTGGTGGGAACCTTGATCACGCTCCTCCCGACGGTGCTGCGGGTGCGGATGCCGGCGCGGCGTGAGCGAGCGGTCGTCGCCTTGTTGACCGTCGGGGTCGCGCTGCAAGTCGCGGGGTGGCTCGCGAACTCGACCCCCGTGCTCGCCACGGGCGGTGTGGTGTTCGCCGCCGGCGCCCTCGGGTTCGTCGGCTTCGTGGCGGCGGTGCTGCGCACCGAGCGGACGTGGGCGATCCCGGCCGCGGCCTTCCACATGCTCGCGGGTTTCGCGTGGTTCGTCGCGGGGTCGGTGGGGCTTGCGATCGCGCTCTTCGGCGGCGCGGCGGGGTTCGATCGCTACCGGGAGGTCTTCCTGACGGCGTTCGTCGGCGGATGGCTCGTACAGATGCTGCTCGGCGCCTGGTCGTACCTGCTGCCGATGGCGAGGCCTGGGCATCCGACCGAGCGCCGCCGGTGGCTGTGGGTGTTCGAGCGTGTGGCGCCGGCCCAGGTCGCGCTGCTGAACGTCGGGCTGGGGATGCTGGCATCGGCAGGCGCCGGCTGGCTCGGTCCCGCGCCAGGTCGGGTGGGCGCCGTCCTGGCGTTGGCCGGCGGCGGGCTCGCCCTCGCGAAGGCGTGGCTGTTCGCGGCGGCCGACTGGCCTGTGAGCACGGAGCGCGCGCGCGCCGTCTGGGGCGAGTAGGCGGTGCTACTCCCGCTCGCCGGACGCCTCGGCGATCCCGAGCTCCTTCATCAGCCCCCGCACGCGCCGCTGGATCTCGTCGCGGATCGGGCGGACCTCCTCGGCCGAGCGGCCCGCGGGATCCTCGAGCTCCCAGTCGAGGTACCGGACACCGGGGAAGACGGGGCAGGCGTCGCCGCACCCCATCGTGATCACCGCGTCGGCCGCCCGGACGATCTCGTCGGTCCATGGCTTGGGGAACTCGGTGCTGATATCGATCCCGACCTCGGCCATCGTCTCGATCGCCGCGGGGTTCACCTCGGCCCCGGGGTTCGACCCGCCCGAGACGACCTCGGCGCCGTCACCCGCCAGATGCCGGAGCCATCCGGCCGCCATCTGCGAGCGCCCCGCGTTGTGCACGCAGAGGAAGACCACCGACGGCGCGGCGTTCCTGACCTTCGGTTCCCTCGGCGTGGTCACTGGTCCTCCTGGCTGATCGGCGTCCGGTGCTCTGCGAGCTGGGCGCGAGCGACGTACACGGTGTTGGCGGAGTCGCCACCGGTGAGCAGGTTCGGGAAGTCGATGACGTGCGCCTCGCAGCTCGCGAAGACTTGCTCGACCACGGCGAGGTAGCGCTCATCCGGCGGGTCGTCGGACCACAGCGCGTAGACGCCTCCGGGGTTGAGCCGCTCTGCGAGACGCCGCTGTCCCTCGAGGGAGTAGAACGCCGCGTGGCTCGGGTGCAGGAGGTGCCGAGGCGTGTGATCGATGTCCACGAGGATCGCGTCGGAGCGCTGCGGCCCGCGGGGCTCGAAGCCAGAGCCGGAGGCGAGCAGCGCGAAGAAGTTGCCCTCGACCAGGCTGCATCGCCGATCCGACGTGAGTCCGTCGCTCAGCGGAAGCAGTCCACGCTCGTGCCAGCCGATGACCTCGCCGAGCGCCTCGATCACGCGCACGGAGCGCACGCGCGGATCGCGCAGGACGGCCGCCGCGGTGTACCCAAGGCCGAGCCCTCCGACCACGACGTCGAGATCCGTGCCGGGGAGGGTGGCGAGCGCGATGTCGGCGAGCGCGATCTCGGCCACGGTGAACAGGCTCGACATCAAGAACTCGTCGCCGAGCTTTGCCTCGTAGACGTCGATCTGCCGGTTCGGCTCCAGGCGACGTCGCAGGCTGATCTCGCCGAGCGGCGTCGAGCACCAGTCGAGCTCCTCGAAGCGTGCGCTCATCGGGAACTCCCGCCGGCGGACCGAGCGTCCCCGTCGTCGTCGAGGCCGTCGGCTCGTCCTCGTCGGGTGGGCTCCATCTCCTTACCTCGGGGAAGGGCGCGTCGCGATCCGTTCGGCCACGATCGCCGCGTCCTCCCCGACACCCATCAGCAGCGAGGACTTGCGGGTCCGCAGGAAGTGCACGCCGACGAACGACAGCCCGGCCACGACCGTGCTCGCGCCGTCGTGCTGGATCGGGAATCCGAGGTCGTCGAACGCATCGGGCCACGGCAGCCACGATCGGTAGTCAGGTCGGAACCCGCCGGTGAGCACGACCGCGCCGAACCCGCCGAGGTCGAGCGTCGCGGGCGACGCGGGATCGAACGGGGTGGGCGGCGCGATGTCGAGCGCGATCCCGCGTTCGGCGGCGGCTTTCTCGATCAGGCCCATCAGCAGGACGTGCCGCTGGTCCCCCCACGCGACGATGTCGCCGAGGTCCTGAGCGAAACGCGCCACGCCACCTCCGGCGCCCTCGAAGTGGCCGAGCAGCGTGACCCCCATCGCGCGGAGCGTGCGCAGGTGCAGGTCGTGGCCACCTCCGTGCCCGGTCGCGAGCGGATTGGATTCGAGGCGGCCGGCAGCGGGATCGGGCAGCGCTGAGAGCGGCATCGCCATGAACCCGATCTCGAGGATCCACCAGAAGATGTCGCGTCCGCCCACGCGGCGCGGGACCCAGGGGGCGCGGCCGCACGCGAGGAAGACCTCTCGCCCTGCCTCATGGAGCTCCTCGGCGAGCTGGCATCCCGACTGACCGCTCCCGATCACGAGGACGCGCCCAGGGGGGAGCGCCGCCTCGTTCGAATAGTCGCCGAGCTCCAGCACCGCCAGTTCGCCCGGGAGCCCGTCGACGCCCGGCGGACGGTGGGGTCGCTGATACGCGCCGTTCGCGAGCACGAGCGCGCGCGCCGCGAGGGGGCCACTCGAGGTGTCGAGCTCGAACCCGTCGGCGGAATCCCGGATCGCCGCGACCTCGACCCCTTCGCGGACGTCGCCCGCGTGCGCGGCCGCGTACCCCTCGAGGTAGCGCACGATCTCGTCGCGCGGCAGGTACCCGTCGGGATCGTCGCCGGCATACGCCCCGTCGGGCAATCGGAGCGACCAGTTCGGCGTCACGAGGCAGAAGCTGTCCCAACGATCGCGCCACGTCTGGCCGACCTGCCCGCGTTCCAGGACGACGTGCTCGACGCCCCGCGCCGCGAGCTCGTGGCTCGTCGCGAGCCCTGCCTGTCCGCCACCCACGACCGCGACGTCGACCTGTTCCATGCGGGAAGTATCGCGCAGGGGACGGGACCCCGACGGTCAGATCGAGGAGGCACGGATCGGCCAGACCCCCAGGTCCCTCGCGTCGACGAACCGCACCGTCCGGTGCCAGGAGCGCCTGAGCTCGTCGAGCATCCGTGCGGGGAGCGCGCCGTCGTCGATCGAGGGACCGACCAGCCGGACGACGAACGCGCCGGGCTGCACCCAGGTCGGCGCGTAGCGGAGCTTCTCGATGTGCCACCCGCGGGGACCGCGGCTGAAGACCGCGACCAGCACGTACCCGTCCTG
>JANLXF010000300.1:0-6119 GCA_031364965.1 Actinomycetes bacterium
ATCATGCCTGCGTCGGCGACGAAGGGCAGGTGCATGACCACGGTGAACGAGACACGGACCGAGGCTGAGGATCAGATCGAGCTCGTCGAGCGGTTCAGCGCGCACAACTACCACCCCTTGCCCGTCGTGGTCGCCGAGGCCGAGGGCGCCTGGGTCACCGACGTCGAGGGTCGGCGCTACCTCGACATGCTCGCCGCGTACTCGGCGCTCAACTTCGGGCATCGGCATCCCGACCTCGTCCGTGTCGCGCACGAGCAGCTCGACCGCGTGACCCTCACCTCCCGCGCGTTCCACAACGACCGGCTCGGCCCGTTCTGCGAAGGGCTGGCCGCGCTCTGCGGCATGGAGATGGTCCTGCCGATGAACACCGGCGCCGAGGCCGTCGAGACCGCGGTCAAGACCGCTCGTCGCTGGGGCTACGACGTCAAGGGCGTGCCGGAGGACCAGGCGAAGATCGTCGTCTGCGCCGGGAACTTCCACGGGCGCACGATCACGATCGTGAGCTTCTCGTCCGACCCGTCGGCCTGGACCGGCTTCGGCCCGCTCACCCCGGGGTTCGTGACGGTGCCCTACGGCGACGCCGCAGCGCTCGAGCAGGCGCTCGCCGACCCCACCGTGGTCGGGTTCCTCGTGGAACCGATCCAGGGAGAGGCCGGCGTCGTCGTCCCGCCCGACGGGTATCTGCGCCGCGCGCGCGAGCTGTGCACCGAGCGCAACGTGCTGTTGATCGCCGACGAGATCCAGTCGGGCCTCGGACGCACCGGCCGCACCTTCGCGTGCGAGCACGAGGGCGTCGTGCCCGACATCTACGTGCTCGGCAAGGCGCTCGGGGGTGGCATCGTGCCGATCAGCGCTGTGGTCTCGACCCGCGACGTCCTCGGGGTCTTCCGCCCGGGCGAGCACGGCTCGACCTTCGGCGGGAACCCGCTCGCGTGCGCGGTGGGGCTCGAGGTGCTGCGCCTGCTCGGCACGGGCGAGTTCCAGGCTCGCGCCGACTCGATGGGCACCGCCCTGATCGAGCGCCTGCGCGCCGAGGCGCCGCCATCGGTGACCGAGGTTCGTGGCAAGGGGCTCTGGGTCGGGATCGAGCTCACCCCCGGGGGTGCGCCGGCCCGCGCCGTCTGTGAACGCCTGATGGACATGGGCGTGCTCGCCAAGGACACCCACGAGACCACCGTGCGCCTCGCGCCGCCGCTCGTCGTCTCCCAGGAGGACCTCGACTGGGCGACCGAGCGGATCCTCACCGCCCTCGGCGAACGGTAGCGATGGACCGGCGGTTCCGTCCGGGTGAGCGGGTGGCGCTCCGGGAGGTATGGGGCGACCGGGTGTTCTACGCGCGACCGGCCACCGTCGTCGAGGACACGCCGAGCCGTTCGATGTTCTACGTGCCGCCCGTCGTGCGTTCGCTCGAGCCTCAGGACGACGAAGGCACCCCGCTGCGGATCCCCGACCGCGAATGGCACCTGGAAGGGCGCGAGGTCCGCCACCACCCCTTCTTGTCCTTCGCGTTCCCCGACACGCCCTACGCGGTGCTCGCGAGCTGGGACCGGGATGCCGGCCCGTTCCGCGGCTGGTACATCAACCTGCAATCCCCTCTGCGTCGGACCGAGGTCGGATTCGATACGCGGGAGCACGTGCTCGACGTCTTGATCCCCCCCGATCGCTCGTCCTGGTCCTGGAAGGATGAGGACGAACTGGCCGAGGCCGTCGATCGGGGGCTGTTCACCCCCGCAGAAGCCGAGGGGTTCCGTGCCGCCGGCGAGCGCGCCGTCGAGCACGTCCTGCTTCGTGAACCGCCGTTCGACGAGGACTGGGAAGACTGGCGCCCGGACCCCGCCTGGGAGATCCCCCAGCTCCCCGAGGGCGTCGCGCAGGTCGCGGTGTCGACCGCCCTCTGATCTCCCCGTCGCCGTCGGCCCCCAGTGGCGCCCTTCGCCGGATTGACAACCCCGCGACGCTGCCGCAGGCTCCGCGCCAACGCCGACCGACAGGAGGATCTGCCGTGGGAGAGAAGGGCAACGACGCGCAGGACGTACTGGCAGCGCTCCAGTCGCAATCGCCGGAGCTCGCCAGCAAGGCGCTCGAGATCTACACGAAGTACCAGGAGGCGCAGATCGCCAGGGCCGGCGTGGACGCGATCGATACCCCCGAGGCCTGAACCGGTTCCCGCATGACCCGGCATCGCCCCACTCCCGCGGCGGCCGCGAACGACGTGTTCGCACGTCTGCTGGCCCCCCACCACGATCCGCTGCCGCTGCTCGGCGTCGAGCAGGAGTTCTCGGTCTGCGACGCGGCCGGCGAGCCGGTCGACTTCCGTGAGCTGATCCACCACCTCGAGATCCCCGGCCGTCGGGTCGACCCCGGCGACCCGAACGCCTACCGGTTGCCCTGGGGTGCGGCGCTTACCGCCGACGGCCCCGAGGCCGAGATCGCCACGGCGCCCATCGAGGTGGCTCCCGGCGCACCGAGTCGCGCCGCTCGCGAGACGGCCGCCACCTCGGCGATGCTCGCAGGCGCGCTCCCGGCGGGGGTGATGCTCCGCGGCTATTCGACCCATCTCAGCGTGAGCGCGCCCGAGGCGCACCTCGCTCGCACGGCGTCGCTCTACGCCTCGACCTTCGCGCTCGCGCTGATGCTCTTGAGCGACGAGCTCGACACGCCGGGCATCCTGATCCGGCCCAGGCCCGGGCGGCTCGAGCTCTGCCTCGAACACGTCGAGGGCGATCGGCTCGCGGCTCTGGTCCTGTTCGCGGCGGGCTCCGTCGCCGCGGTGACGCGCGCCGTACGCGATCGGACCCTCGAGGGGCTTCCGACCCCGGTCGCCCTGTCGGTGGCTCCCGCCACCGCGCGGTTCGGTTGGTACGTGGACCGGCGCGCGGTCGGCGTCGACCTCCATGCGCGGGGGCGCGCCACCGAGGTCGTCCTGGACCCCGACGGCCGAGCGACCGCGCAGGACCACCTCGTCGCCGGCTGGGAACACGTACGCCGCGAGCTTGAGACCCAGGGTCTCGACGACCCCGCGGCGCGGGCGACGCTCGAGGCCCTCGTGCGCGGCGACCTGCCGCTGCCGAGCGAGACCCGGCCGCGCGCCGTCCGTGGTCGGGAACAGGTCGAACCCCCCGCGGTCACCCCGTTCGGCGATCTCCTGCGCCCGCGCGTACGTCCCGCGTTCGTGATCGAGGCCGCCTGGGCCACGTGGGACCATTCGATCTTCCGGTTCGTCGCCGGCCGGCGGACCGCGTATGCCTGCATCCCGCGCGGCTCGCTCTCACGGTTCCTGCAGCTTGCGGACGAGGGTGGCCTCGACGCGGTCGTTCTCCGCTACCTCGACGCGACCGAGGGCGCTCGGCCGCTGCTCGAGGCCGGGCAGACCGGTGAGCCGGGACTGTACGACGTGGTCGGAGCCGGCAAGGCGCTCCTGCCCGACGAACCCGGGCTGGGGTTCACGGGCGGAGGGCCCCGCCGCGGCAAGCGGCGCCACCAGGAACGGGGTCAGCAACACGACGGCGGCCGGGGCGAGGCGGCCCGCCAGGCTCCCCCGACAGCTCCCTCGCCACCGCCCGCCACCTCCGGCTGGTCCTCGAAGGCGAAGTTCGGGGTAGCCGCGGTCGCGGCGTTCGTGATCGGCGGGGCAGCGATCGCGTTCGCACTCGGCGGGGACGACGAGACGGTGGCGACCGTGGCGACGCCGACATCGGCGCTCTCCCCGAGCACCGGATCCGAGCCTTCGGCCTCACCCACGACGGCCGGCCCGCAACCTGCTGGGCAGGCGCACGTCGACGGCACCTACGCCTACGTCGGGGGGAACTCCGGCGTGATCCCCCCGAGCCTCGTGTTCGCCTCCTCGTGTGCCGAGGGTCCGTGCGGCTCGCGGGTG
The DNA here is from genome assembly GCA_031364965.1 of Actinomycetes bacterium. GTDB lineage: Bacteria > Actinomycetota > UBA4738 > UBA4738 > HRBIN12 > JAOUEA01. The sequence continues at coordinate 3,878 of JANLXF010000300.1, forward strand.
ACGGGGCGCACCGGCGGCTCGAAGGCGCCGGTCGCCTTCAGTGCTTCCTTCAGCGGCGGCAGGTACACGGGCGGCGGTTCGGCCGACCCCGGCTGTCCCCCCCCGCCGCAGTACGACCCCAACGCGAAATGGCCCGTGTCGTTCGAGTACCGCCTCAGGGTGTTCGACGCCAAGATCGTGAACGGGGTGTGGACGGCGACGCTCCTGAGCGGGACGGTCCACGTGCAGGCACCGAAGGTCACGACCTTCCAGGGCGGCACGGATCACATCTGCAACAAGGCGAACTTCACGGCCGACGTCACCTACCGCCTGAAGGGATAGCTACGGGTTGTCGCGCGGCATCCTCCACGGGAAAGTAGGAGCCATGGACGCACCCGACCTCACGGCGCTGCGCGACCGTTTCCCCGCCCTCACCCGGACCGGCGACGACGGACGCCCTCTGGTGATCGTCGATGCGCCCGGCGGCTCCCAGGTCCCCGACACCGTGATCGAGGCGGTGTCGGCGCGATATCGGAGCGGCGCTTCGAACATGGACGGCGCGTTCGCGACCAGCCGTGAGCTCGCCGAGGTCGTCGCCGCCGCCCGCCGGGCGGGCGCCGACCTCGTGGGCACCGACCCCGAGCGCATCGTCTTCGGCCCGAACTCGACCTCGCTGCTGTTCCACGTGGCGCGGTCCCTCACGCGGGCCCTCGGGCCAGGCGACGACGTCGTCGTGACCCGGCTCGACCACGACGCGAACGTGCGGCCGTGGGTCCTGGCCGCGCGCGACGCCGGTGCGACGTTGCGCTGGGTCGACATCGACCCGGCGGACGCCACACTCGACGAGGCCTCGTTCGATGCCGCCCTGACCGAGCGCACCCGCCTCGTGGCGTTCACGCTCGCCTCCAACGGCGTGGGCACGATCACGCCGGCCGCCCGGCTCGTGCGGCGCGCGAAGGAGATGGGCGCGCTGGTCGCCGTCGACGGCGTCCACCTGGCGCAGCACCGCGCGATCGACTTCGACGCGCTCGGCGCCGACCTGCTCGCGGTCTCGCCGTACAAGGTCTTCGGTCCCCACCTCGGGATGCTCGCCGCGCGCCCCGGGATCTTGGACGATCTCGACCCGTACCGCGTGCGTCCCGCCGAGGACTATCCCTCTCCCGAGCGCTGGGAGACCGGCACGCAGAACCACGAGGCGCTCCAGGGATTCGTCGCCGCGGTGGACTACCTCGCCGAAGCGGGCTCGGCCTACGGCTCGCCCGCCGACGACTCCCGCCGGGCCGCCGTCCGCGCGGCGTTCGGGGCCTTCGCCGCCCACGAGCGTGCACTCGCCCGCCGGTTCCTGGAAGGGCTCGGCCGCGTCCCCTCGGCACGCCTGTGGGGCATCGGCGATCTCGGCCGCCTCGACGAGCGCACCCCCACGTTCGCGATCCGCCTGGGCGACCACCACCCGTTGAAGACCGCCGAGGCGCTCGGGGACCGCGGGATCTTCGTGTGGGACGGGCATTACTACGCGATGGAGCTCTTCGAGCGGCTCGGCCTGCTCGAGTCCGGCGGCGCCGTTCGGATCGGGTTCTGCCACTACCACACGCACGATGAGGTCGATCGCGTGCTCCAAGCCCTCGACGACCTCGCCTAGCTACAATCCACCCGTTCCCACCCGACCCCGGAACGGAGACCTGATGCGAATCCTGATCCTCGGCGGAGACGGCTACCTGGGGTGGCCCACCGCGATGCGGTTCTCGAGCCGCGGCCACGAGGTCCACCTCGTCGACAACTACCTGCGCCGCGAGGCGCACCGCGAGGCGGGCTCGGACTCCCTCACGCCGATCGCCGCGGGCCTGGCCCAGCGCGTCGCGGCCTGGAAGGACGTCACCGGCAACGACATCACCTACACCGAGGGCGACCTCACCGATTGGGACGTGACCGAGGCGCTCTTCCGTGGCTTCCGACCCGAAGCGGTCGTGCACTACGGCGAGATGCCCAGCGCCCCGTACTCGATGAAGGACCGGGCGCACGCCGTGTTCACCCAGACGAATAACGTGGTCAACACGCTGAACGTGATCTATGCGATCCGCGACATCGTGCCCGATTGCCACCTGGTGAAGCTCGGGACGATGGGCGAGTACGGGACGCCGAACATCGACATCGAAGAGGGCTATATCGAGATCAACCACAACGGGCGCAGCGACTACCTGCCGTTCCCCAAGCTCCCGGGATCCATGTACCACCTGTCGAAGGTCCACGACTCGCACAACATCCA
>JANLXF010000004.1:0-1707 GCA_031364965.1 Actinomycetes bacterium
GCCGCGATCTGCTCGCCTACCGCGAGCGCCTGGTCACCAGCGAGCGGCAGGCGGCATGGGGGCAGATGGCGCGCATGGTGGCGCACGAGATCCGCAATCCGCTCACGCCGATCGCGATCGCGATGTCCGACCTCAAGCGCAGCCACGACCAGCAGCGGCCCGACTTCCCGCAGATCCTCGATCAGGCGGTGCGCACCGTCGCCGAAGAAGTCGAGAGCCTCAAGCGCCTGGTGTCCGAGTTCTCCGAGTTCGGCCGCATGCCGGCGGCGCAGCCGCGACTCTGGAAAGTCTCCGACCTGTTCGCAGAGCTGGAGACGCTCTACGGCGGCGACCGGGACGCGGGCCGGCTGGTCTTCCGCCGGCGCGAGCGCGAGATCACGCTCAACGCCGATCCGGGGCAGCTCCGCCAGGCGCTGATCAACTTGATCCGGAACGGGCTCGAGGCCGTGAACGGACCTGGGGCTGGCGCGGACCGTCGCGTCACCGTCTCCGCCGCAGTGGTCGAGGCGCCCGGGCTCGGTGCTGCGTGCGAGATCGCGGTGGCCGACACCGGCCCCGGCGTCACCGCCGAGCAGAGGGCCAACCTGTTCGTGCCGGGGTTCACCACCAAGCCGCAGGGCAGCGGTCTCGGCCTGGCGATCGTGCAGCGCATCGTGAGCGATCACCACGGTACCGTGGCGGTCGAGCAGCCGGCGGGCGGCGGGACTGCCTTCCGCGTCCTGTTACCCATCTAGGAGCCGCGCATGCCTTCCATGCTGATCGTTGACGACGAGGCGAACATCCGGAGCAGCCTGCATGGGGCACTGGGCCGCGAGGGATACGAAGCGGAGGTCGCGGCCACGCTGGACGAGGCGAAGGCAAAGGCGCGTGAGGCCTACGACTTCATCCTGCTCGACGTCCGGCTTCCCGATGGCAGCGGGCTGGATCTCCTCAGCGAGGTGATGACCGCCGCACCCGAGACCGTGGTCATCATGATGTCGGGTCACGCCACCATTGATGACGCGGTGCGCGCGACCCGGCTCGGAGCGTTCGACTTTCTCGAGAAGCCGGTTTCGCTCGAGCGCCTGCTGGTGCTGCTGCGCAACGCGTCCGCGCGCCGGACGCTGGCGGCCGAGAACCGCCGACTGCGCCACGCGTGGGAGGCGCCCATCGTCGGCGACTCCCACGCCATCCGGCGACTACTGGAAGAGATCGAGCGCGCCGGCGCCAGCACGGCGCGCGTGCTGATCCAGGGCGAGCACGGCACCGGCAAGGAGCTGGTCGCGCGCGCGCTGCACGCCTCGGGCGCGCGGCGCACGCAGCCCTTCGTCGCGGTCAACTGCTCGGCCATCCCCGAGGAGCTGATCGAGTCCGAACTGTTCGGCCACGAGCGCGGCGCCTTCACCGGCGCGACCCAGGCGCGGCGGGGCCGGTTCGAAGAGGCGCATGGCGGCACGCTCTTCCTCGACGAGGTGGGGGACCTCTCGCCGCGCGCCCAGACCAAGCTGCTCCGCGTGCTGCAGGAGGGCGAGCTGGCGCGGGTCGGCGGCAGCCGCACGCTCAAGGTGGATGCGCGCGTCATCGCCGCCTCGAACCGTGATCTGGCACGGTTGGCCGGCTCGGGCGCGTTCCGCGAGGACCTCTATTTCCGGCTCGCCGTGATCCCGCTCACCGTCCCGCCGCTGCGCGAACGGACGGACGACATTCCGCTGCTGGTCGAGCACTTCG
>JANLXF010000126.1:0-13899 GCA_031364965.1 Actinomycetes bacterium
CCGCGCCGACGACGAGTTCGAGGCGTTCCTGCTCGAGCTGCTGTCGGACTTCCAGGTCACGATCCCCGAGATCGGCACCATCAAGTGCAAGTCGCGGCCCGTCGTGTTCCTGACGTCCAACCGCACCCGCGAGCTGCACGAGGCGCTCAAGCGACGCTGCCTGTACATGTGGGTGCCGCACCCCGAGCTCGACCGGGAGATCCAGATCGTCCGCGCCCGCGTGCCGGGCGTGCCCGAGCGCCTCGCTCACATGCGGCGCCCGAACGCGGATGATCTCGACTTCACGCTCCAGATCCGGGTGGTCGATCCAGTGGTACAGGCAGCGGCGCTTCAGCGCGTCGTGCAGCTCGCGCGTGCGGTTCGAGGTCACGATCACGGCGGGCGGGGTCAGCGCCGCGACGCGGCCGACCTCGGGGATCGTCACCGCGAACTCACTCAGGATCTCGAGCAGGAACGCCTCGAATTCGTCGTCGGCGCGATCGAGCTCGTCGACGAGCAGCACGGCCTTGTCCCCCGCGCGGATGGCCGCCAACAGCGGCCGCTCCACCAGGAACTCCGGCCCGAACAGGTCCTCGACGTGCGTCTCGGCGACTTGTGCGTCCATCGCGCGCACGGCGATCAGCTGCCGCGAGTAGTTCCACTCGTACAGCGCCTGGTTCGCGTCGATCCCCTCGTAACACTGGAGGCGGATCAGGCTGCGACCGAGCAGCTCGGACAGCACCTTCGCGACCTCGGTCTTGCCGACGCCGGCCTCGCCCTCGAGCAGCAAGGGCTTGCCGAGCGAGAGCGAGAGGTAGATCGCGGTGGCGAGCCCGCGATCGGCGAGATAGGCGTGCTCGCCCAGCGCGCTCTGCAATGCCTCGACCGAGTCCAGGGGTGGCGCATCTGCGGACATGGGGTCATGCTAGCGCGGCGACGGTGCCCGGCGATCGCGAGCCCGACCGACACCAACCCCACCCCTGGGACTTGGGAGGGGGGCAGGAATGCGAGCAGGCACCGAGCTGGTCCGGATCGAGGGGGGTGCCGTCGACGCCCGGGGACCCCCGCCCTTGCGCGTGCCCGCGTCGGCATCACCGGGCCCGCAGACGGGGAGGTTGTCATGATGAAGGAAGGAAACGCGAAACGCCGCCTGGCGATCGCGTTGATCGCGAGTTCGCTCGGTCTTACCGCGATGGTGGCCTTGCCATCGGTCGTCTTGGCCACCAGTGGCACCGGAGGCGCCGTGAGCGCACTCCTCGCCCAGGGGCGGGTTCATCACACCGTCAAGATCAAGGCGGTCGAAGGAACGGACGTGGTCACCGCGCAGAACACGTTCCCGGTGGGATCAACGTCTGGATGGCACTCGCACCCGGGGCTGACCGTCGTCACGGTGCAGTCGGGTGAACTCACCATCTACCGCGAGCGCGTTGCCGGAGGTGCCTGTCGTGAGCGCACGTACCACGCGGGAGACACCTTCTTCGAGTGGCCGATCGACGAAGCGAACGCCGTGAATGAGGGCAACGTCACGACCGTCGTCTATGCGACGTTCTTCGGGGTGCCCGCCGCAGGCCCGGCGAGGATCGATCGCCCCGACCCGGGTAACTGCTCCTAGCATCGGCACGCGGTGTGCCCGGGGCCGGGGCCTCGGGCAGCCCGCGTCTAGAGCCCCGCGCCGGGCGCGCGCGACGGGGAGATCGGCGGCACCCTGATCCCCTGTTCGGTCATCCGCGCCGAGATCCGCTCCCGCAGGTATCGCTCGGTGTCGAAACGGTGGTTGGGTTGAGTCTCCGCCACCGCGCGGATCACCTGGGCCACGTCGGTGAGCTCGGTCACGCCCAGCACCTTCGGTGAGCCGCGCAGCCAGCCGCCGAGCGGCTCGGCGTCGGCGATCTCCACGAAGAGTTGCTCGAGCATGACGCGTACGCGATCGGGATCTTCGGACAGGGCCACGCGTACGTCCACGATCGCGCGCCCCCACCCGCGGGTCTTGTTGCTGGTCACTTGTATCGAGCCGTTCGGCACCACCGACAGCGTGCCGTCGTACTGGCGCACGGTGGTGACGCGCAGCGTCAGTCCCTCGACCGTGCCGCTCACCGGTCCACCCTCGGTCTGCAGGTCGAGCGCATCGCCCACGTCGAACTGGCCCTCGAGCGCGATGAACAGTCCGGAGAGCGTGTCCTTCACGACGGTCTGCGCGCCGAAGCCGAGCGCCACGCCGACGACGCCGGCGCTCGCGAACAGGGGTCCGAGCGGCACGCCGAGCTTCGCCATGATCATCAAGAGCACGACGAACCACAGCACGATCTGCACGGTGCCGCCGATCAGCCCCACGACCGTGGCACGACGTCGGGCGCGGCGGCCCTCGACGGGGTCGTCGCCCGCGCGCTCGGCGGCGCGCTGTTGGCGATGCACGTACCGGCTCGTGACGACCGACACCGCGAGCGCCACGACCAGCATGACCCCGAACCCGAGCGCGGCGTCACGCCACCACACGCCGGTGGTCCAGTCGGCCGCTTGCGCGAGCGAGGCAGTCAGCATGGCGCTCATCCAACTAGGCGTGCACGGCACCGTCAAAGACCGGAGCGGATCGATGCGGGCGCGGGTAGGCTCGCGCCATGATGGCGTCCGAGTTCCACACGATCATCGAGCCGTTCCGGATCCACTCGGTCGAACCGCTCCGGATCACCACCCGGGAGGAGCGCGAGGCCGCGATCCGCGCCGCCGGCTACAACCTGTTCAACCTTCACGCCGACGACGTGCTGATCGACCTGCTCACCGACTCCGGGACCGGCGCGAAGTCGCGCGACCAGTGGGCCGCGATCCAGCACGGCGACGAGAGCTACGCCGGCTCACCCTCGTGGTTCCGGTTCCTCGAGGCGGTGCAGGCGCTCTTCCCGTTCCCGCACGTGATCCCGACGCATCAGGGACGCGCCGCCGAGAAGATCCTGTTCACCGCGATCGGCGGGCCCGGCAAGGTGATCCCGAACAACACGCACTTCGACACGACGCGCGCGAACGTCGAGTTCACGGGCGCCGAGGCCGTCGACCTCGTGATCCCCGAGGGCCGCGAGCCCGCGAACGAACACCCCTTCAAGGGGAACATGGACCTGGGCGCGCTGGAGTCGCTGCTCGCCGAGCGCGCGGCGGACGTGCCGGTGGTGTTCGTCACGATCACGAACAACTCGGGGGGCGGCCAGCCGGTTTCGCTCGAGAACCTCCACGGCGTGCGCGCACTGTGCGACCGGTTCGGGGTACCGCTGTTCCTCGACGCCTGCCGGTTCGCCGAGAACGCGTGGTTCATCCGCTCGCGCGAGCCGGGGCAGGGCGACCGCGACGTCGCCGACATCGTGCGCGAGGTCGCCGGCCTCGCCGACGGCATGACGATGAGCGCGAAGAAGGATCCGCTCGCGAACATCGGCGGCTGGCTCGCCGTGCGCGACGACGCGCTCGCCGAGCGGTGCCGGAACCTGCTGATCCTCACGGAGGGGTTCACGACCTACGGTGGGCTCGCCGGACGGGATCTCGAGGCGGTCGCGCAGGGCCTCACCGAAGCCGTGAACCACGACTACCTGCGGTACCGGATCCGCTCGACGGCCTACCTCGGCGAGGCGCTCGACGCCGCGGGCGTCCCGGTCGTGAAGCCGATCGGCGGTCACGCCGTGTACCTGGACGCGCGAGCGCTGCTGCCCCACGTGGCGCCGCTCTCGTACCCGGGGCAGGCGCTCGCGATCGCGCTGTACGAGGTCGGCGGGATCCGCGGATGCGAGATCGGCACCGTGATGTTCGGCCGGCACCCCGACGGCACCGAGGAGCCCGCCGCGATGGACCTCGTACGCCTCGCGATCCCCCGTCGCACCTACACCCAGAGCCACGTGGACTACGTGATCGAGGTCGTTACGTCGGTGGCCGAGCGCGCGGCCGAGCTCCCCGGCTACCGGATCGTGGACGAACCGCCGGCCCTCCGGCATTTCACGGCGGGCTTCGAGCCGATCGGCTAGGTCTTCTCGAGCACCGCGACGTACTGCGCCGACCCATCGTCGATCGTGTCGGCGAGCCGCCATCCGGTGCCGTCGACCAGCGACGCGAGCTCGTCCTTCGAGACGAAGAGGTAGTCGAACCACGGCGACGCGAGGTCGTTGAACCGGATCCGCATCCGGATCTGCCCCGACATACGCCCACGGCGCCGGTTCTCCGCCTGATAGGCGAGGTGGCTCGGATCCTCGGTGCGGTACGGGTCGAGCGTGCCGCCCAACAGCAGGGCGCCGTCGGAGGCCGCGCGCGCGAACCGCCGCAGCAACCACCGCGCGTGCCGGGCATCGCGCAGCAGCCCGAGGTTGTTCCCGTACATCACGATCGTGTCGAACGGCCCGTCGGCAACGCGCACCTGAGAGGCCGCGAGCACACGGGCATCGCGCACGCCCCGCTCCCGCGAGAGGGCCACCGCGCCCGGCGACACGTCGATCGCGACGACCTCGTGGCCGCGTTCCTGCAGGTGGAGCGCGACGCGGCCGGCCCCGCAGCCGACTTCGAGCACCCGTCCCCGCGCGCGCCGGATCGCCGCTCGCTCCTCGGGAACCCATCGCCTCGCGGGCGCGAGGTAGTCGATCCCGATGTCGAGCATGACGCGGCCGTCGCTTCGTTCCACCGAGGCGATCCCCCGGGCGTCGCCGCGGAACGCCGCGGTCATCGCTTCGCCGTACGCGTCCCCGATGACCACAGCGTCCTTGGCCGCTTAGGCCAGTGCCTCCTCGAGCGCACGGCGCACGAGCACTTTCGACAGTTCCCGCCGGTAGTCGGCGCTCCCGAACGCGTCCGACGGAGGTGCCGCGCCTTCATCGGCACGCATCGACGCCGCCGCAGGATCCGCCCCACCGTTCAGCGCCTCCTCGACGCCGGCTGCACGCAGCGGCCGGTCGGCCATGTTGGTCAGCGCCACCCTCGCGCCGCCATTCGACCGCACCGCCGCCACGCCCACCATCGCCCAGTCGATGGCTCGCCGGGTGAACTTCAGGTAGCTCCAGCCTCCGATGGTCTTCGGGACGCGGATCTCGGTGAGCAGCTCCGTGGGCGCGAGATCAGGAGTGAACAACCCGCGGAAGAACTCGCCCGCTGCCACGGTCCGCGTCCTGCCGCCGGCGGCCGTGATCACGAACTCGGCTCCGAGCGCCACCATCACGGTGCCCATGTCGCCCGCCGGGTCCGCGTGCGCGATCGAACCGCCGATCGTGCCCATGTGTCGGACCTGCGGGTCGCCGATCCGGGAGGCCGCATCGGGCACGATCGGGCACGCCGACTGCAGCAGCTCGCTGTTCGCCACGTCGTGGTGGCGCGTCATCGCGCCGATCGCGACCACGTCGCCATCCTCACGGACGTACGACAGGTCGCCGATCCGGCCGATGTCCACGAGCAGCGACGGCTGCGCGAACCGCACTTTCATCAGCGGCAGCAGGGAGTGCCCGCCGGCGAGAACCTTCGCGTCCTCGGCTGTGCCGAGGAGCTCGATCGCGTGGTCAACCGATCCCGCCCGTGCGTACTCGAACGCTGCGGGGATCATGCCGCGCCCCTCAGGCTTTCGCGCCGGACATCGAGCCGGCCGCGTCCAGGACCGACTTCACGATGTTCTGGTAGCCCGTGCAGCGGCAGAGGTTCCCCTCGAGCGCCTCGCGGACTTCACCCTCGGTGGGGCTCGGCGTCTCCTTCAGGAAGCTCGCGGCCGCCAGGAGCATCCCCGGCGTGCAGTAGCCGCACTGCAGACCGTGGTTGCGGTGGAACGCGTCCTGCAGCGGGTGCAGCTCGTCGCCTTCGGCCAGGCCCTCGATCGTGGTGACCTCACGGCCGTCGGCTTGGGCAGCCAGCAGCGTGCAGGATTTCACCGATTCACCGTCGAGGAGGACCGTGCACGTGCCGCAGGTGGACGTGTCACATCCCACGTTGGTGCCGGTCAGTCCGAGAGTCTCTCGGAGGAAGTAGACGAGGAGCGTGCGGGCCTCGACGTCGGCCTCACGCGGCTCCCCGTTGACGGTGACGGAGACGTGCGTCACGGGCAGGAACCTCCTTGCTCGCAGGACGCTGCGGACTGGACCAGGTGACGCCGGAGTGTAGTCCTGGGTCGAGCTCCGCGCGAGGCTTCCGGATCACGGAGACGGTCAGTCCGGCGTGAGCCGCAGAGCTACGGCCAGGACCGATCGGCGGCGTCGAGCGCCGCAGCGCCCGTGCATACGTCGGCCCCGCTCCCGTAGGTGACCCGCCCACCCGCGTTCGCTCGCACCTGCCAGCACGTGCCCACGTCCGACAACACGGCGGCGGCCCACGCGTCCGCGGTGGAGGCGACGCTCACGATCGACGGTGCCTGCGAGGGCCCGTCGGTGAAGGTGACTTCCGGCACGAGCTGGGTGAGCTGACCCGGGCCGGCGTCGGCGAACGTTCCGCTGCGACCGAACGCCTTCTGCGCCGCCCGAAGGGCCCGGCTCGCGATCTTTTGCGCGGCGACGTCCTCGGCGAGAGGGCCTGCAGGTGAGTGATCGGCCACCGTCTCGACGCCCTGCAGCACCTGCACGCCCACGCGCTCGGGCGTGGGCTTGCGCACCTCGCTCGCACGTTCGCTCGCGATCACCCAGCGGGCGAACAGCCCGACCACGAGCACCACGACGAAGGCCGCAAGCGCGGCCTTGAGCGCGACGGGATCCACGCGCCGCCGCAGCGGCCGGCCCGTCGATCGGAACGCGAAGGTGTCGTCCATATCCCCGTTCCCCCATCGGCCCCGCCGCGGGGACCCTGAAGCCCGGCTCGCCGGACCCTCTGCTACCTGGCTACCATCCGGGGTGTGAGCGAGATCGCCGACGTGCTCGCCGCCATCGAGTCGCTCTCCGCGAAGGGTGAGCGCATGGCGCTGGCCACGATCGTCGCGGTCCGTGGTTCGACCTACCGCCGTCCGGGCGCGCGCCTGCTCGTCCCCGAGGAAGGCGCCCCGGTCGGCAACATCTCCGGCGGCTGCCTCGAGGGCGACGTCGCCGACATGGCGCGGCTCGTGATGCAGGAGGGCACCGCTCGGCTCGCCGCGTGGGACCTCACCGCCGACGACGACGCGGTCTGGGGGCTCGGCCTGGGCTGCAACGGCGCGATCGAGGTGTTCATCGAGCCGGCCGAGGACGCCGCCCGGGTGGCGGGACCGCTGCGCATGGCGCTCGAGGAGGAACGGCCGATCGCGGTCGTCACGGCGCTCGAGTCCGAGGACGATGCCGTCGAGCCGGGCGCGCGGATCATGATCCGGCCGGGCGCCGATCCCGAGGGCACGCTCGGCCTCCCGGCGGTCGACGCCGAGGCGATCGCGGCCGCGAACGAGCTGCTCGACGCCGGCCGGTCCGAGGTCCGCGTCTTCGTGCATGGGGTGCGGGCGTTCGTCGAGATCCTGGAGCCACCGCTCCGCCTGCTGATCTGCGGCGCCGGGCACGACGCGATCCCGCTCGTGCGGGCCGCCGCCGGCATCGGCTGGTCCCCGATCGTGGTCGACGACCGCGCCGCGTTCCTCACCTCTGAGCGGTTCCCCGACGCGGCCGGATTCGTGCGCGTCGACGCCCCCGAGCACGTCGCGAAGGCGGCGAACGTCGATCGGCGCACGTTCGCGGTCGTGATGACCCACAACTTCCTGAAGGATAAGGAGTACCTGCGCTCGCTGCTGGACTCCGACGTCGCGTACCTCGGGATGCTCGGCCCCGGCGCGCGCACCCAGCGTCTGCTGATGGAGCTCGCCGACGAGGGCGTCGAGATCGCCGACGATGACCGCGAGCGGATCCACGGCCCGGCCGGGCTCGACCTGGGGAGCGAGGGCCCCGACGAGATCGCGCACTCGATCGTCGCCGAGATCGTGGCGTGCAAGCGCGGCCGAGCGGGAGGCCCTTTGCGATCGCGGGCGGGCCCGATCCACGACCGTCCGAAGCCGGGCGCCGAAGCCCGGTAGTCTGCCTCCCATGCTGATCGAGAACGCATTCACGGTCTCCACCCCGCCCGACGTGCTGTGGGCGACACTGCTCGACGTCGAGAAGATCGCGCCCTGTATGCCGGGCGCCGAGCTCACCGAGGTCGTCGACGACACGAACTGGAAGGGCAAGCTGAACGCGAAGTTCGGCCCGGTCGCGATGTCGTTCGCGGGCTCGGTCACGATGGAGTCACGCGACGACGTGGCCCACCGCGTGGTCCTGAAGGCCAAAGGCATGGAGGCCAAAGGCAAGGGCGCCGCGAACGCCACCGTCACGTCCTGGCTCGAGGCCGGCGAGGGCGACCAGACCACGGTGAAGATGCAGGCCGACATCACGCTGACGGGCGCGGCCGCGCAGCTCTCCCGCGGCCTGCTCCCCGAGATCTCGAAGCACCTGACCCAGCAGTTCGCCGACTGCCTGCAGGAGACGATGGCGGCAGAAGGTACGCCGACTGTCGAGACCGGGGACCCCGAGGCGCCGGCACCCGCGCACGCCGCTCCCGAAGCGGTCGGCGGATTCAAGTTGGGGTTCATCGCGATCTGGGCGCTGATCAAGAACTTCTTCCGCACGCTCTTCGGAGGCGGGAAGACCTCGGCGTGATCACCGGCGTGGTGCTGGCCGCGGGCGAGGGCCGGCGGTTCGGTGGGACCAAACAGCTCGCGCCGCTCGACGGGAAGCCGCTCGCCCAGCATTCGATCGACGCGCTCGCGGATGCCGGCGTCGACGAGCTCCTCGTGATCACCGGGCACGACGCCGACGCGGTGGAAGCTTCGCTGACGCTCCCCGATACCGGCCGGTTCGTGCGGAACGCGGACCACCGCAAGGGCCAATCGACGTCGCTCGCCGCCGCCTTCCACGACATCGCCGAGGACAGCGAGGCCACCGTCGTGCTGATGGGTGACCAGCCGGGCGTGACCGCGGGGGATGTGCGCGCGCTGATCGATCGTTTCCGCGGGACACGCGCGCAGATCGTGCGGCTCCGGTACGCCGACGGGCCGGGCCCGGCGTTGCTCAGCCGCGAGATCTACGCCGAGGCCGGCCATCTCCACGGGGACGTCGGCGCGCGGGTGCTGATCGCGAGCCACCCCGAGTGGGTGGAAGAGGTCGAGGTCGACCGCCCGGTCCCCCACGACATCGACACGCCCGAGGATCTCGAGCGCTAGTCACGGCGCGCGCACGACGCAGAACTCGTTGCCCTCGGGATCGGCGAGCACCACGAACGGGTCGTCGGGATCCTGGCTCGCCCAGAGCCGCGTTGCTCCCGCCGCCTCGAGGGCCGCGGCCGCCGCCTCCTCGTCGAGCGAGCTCAGATCCAGATGCACACGGTTCTTCAGGGTCTTGACCTCGGGCACCTTCTGGAACCCGATCCGATCCCCGCCGTCCGCCGAGTGGAGCGAGCACCAGTCGTCATCGACCGTTCCTTCCTCATACCCGGTGATCCGCCGCCAGAAGGCGGCAAGCGACCGAGGGTCGGCGCAATCGAACACGACCGAACGCAACCGCAGGTCGGCCACCGGCATCTCGTCGTCCATCGAGACTCCCTCCGTTCGGTCAGGGGCGCTTCGCGCCGGGACGGAACATCTGCCGCTCCACGTCGGGGGCGCCGAACCCGAAGCGCCGGTACAGCTCGTGGGCGTCGCGCGTGCCAAGGTGCCACGGCAGGTCGGCGTGCGGACCCCGCTCGACCGCCTCCCGGATGAGCTCCACGCCGATCCCCCGCCCCCGATACTCGGGCAGCACGAACACGTCGAACAGGAACGCGAACGTGAATCCGTCGCTCACGACGCGGCAGAACCCGATCGTGGCCTCGCCGTCGTACACGCCGACCACCCGAGTCGCGTCCTCGAGCAGCCGCTCGACCGTCTCTCGGGTCCGGCCCGCGGCCCAGTACGACTCGTCGCGCAGGTACCGGTGCACGACGTCGACATCGATACGCGACTTGTCGTCGTCCAACTCGACCCCGCCGGGGAGGACGCGCCGGGTCAACAGGTCGTGCCCAGCCGCCGGTGCCGCAGCGCCGGAAGCGTGTCGCGGATCCGCCGGAGCTCGGTCAGGTCCAGATCGGCGAACCACACGCCGTCGCCCTCGCTGGGCGCGCGCACGAGGACGCGACCCCACGGGTCCACGACCATCGAATTCCCGTACGTGCGGCGGCCGTCCTCGGGCGGTCCCCACGGCCCCCACTGCGCGGGCGCGACCACGAAGCATTGATCCTCGATCGCGCGGGCGCGCAGGAGCACCTCCCAGTGCGCGTCGCCGGTCACGGCCGTGAACGCCGACGGCACGGTCACGAGCTGCGCTCCCAGGACCATCAGCCCCCGATACAGCTCGGGGAACCGCAGGTCGTAGCAGATCGACATCCCGACGCGCGCCTCGTCGACCTGCTGCGTGACGAGGTCGTCGCCGGCCGCGTAGAGCGCCGACTCGCGCAGCGGCGGTTGGCCGTCCAGCTCGACGTCGAACAGGTGGACCTTGCGGTACGCAGCCCGGAGCTCACCGTCTCGGTCGAACAGCGTGCTCGTGTTGTAGATGTGCCCGCCCTCGTCCGCTTCGCGCTCGCCGATCGAGCCGCCGAGTACCCACATCCCACGCTCGCGCGCGATCGCGGCGAGCCGGTCGGTGATCGGCCCGGGGATCGGCTCGGCCACCTCACGCGCCCGCACGGGCCCCCCGTAGTAGTGGAAGACCTCGGGCAGGGCCGCGAGATCCGCGCCGCCCTCGGCCGCTTCGTTGAGCAGCCGCTCGGCGGTCGCGACGTTCGCCTCGACGTCGTCCGAGCCCGCGTTCATCTGACAGACGGCCACCCGCATGGCGTCACGATAGCGGCGGCGTAGGCTTCGGGGCATGCCGACCGGCCGTTACACGGTGCTCGGGGACGACGGCGCCCCCGCCGGCACCGAGGACTTCCGCTGCGCCCCCGGCCCGATGGGATGGCGCTACTTCAGCGACATTCAGACCGACCATCACGAGATCGTGGACATCGCCGTCGACCGCGACTGGCGCATCGCCCGCCTCCGCTTCGACACCGGGGAGCACCACATCCTCCTCGAACCCCGCGGCGGCACCCTGTCCGGCTATCGCGACCGGCAGGAGATCGAGATCCCCTACGGCCCGGAGATGCACCTCGACTACTTCACGCCCGCAACGAACGCGATCATCTGCCGCCGTCTCACCGAGACCACCGAGATCGAGGTCGTCTACCTCGAGCCCGTGACACTCGAACCGACGGTCGTGCGCCAACGCTACGAACGCCACGACCCGGAGCCCGTTACCACCACAGTCGGCACGTTCGGGGCCACGAGATGGACCTTCACCGCGCTCGACTCGGGCTGGACGGCCGACCTCTGGATCGCCGGTGACACCGTCGTCAAGTACGACCGCCTGTTCAGCCTCGCGGAGTACGAGGCCGGGGCCTCCGGGGTCCCGCCGATCGCCTGAATCACGGAAACGTCACGGGGCGGCCCTTCTTGCGCGGCCGTGCCGCGTGCTGGAATGGTCGCGTGATCCAACAACTCCTCGATTGGCAGGACTACGCCGGGTGGATCGTGCTGATCGCCCCAACGGTCGCCTTCGGTCTCGTGTTCTGGAGGGTCAAGGCGGTGCGCTACGCGATCGTCGGCACGATGGCGGGGCTCATCCTCGTGTCCCTGACGATGCCCCTCGGCTCGGACGCCGAGGCTTTCGGCCTCAACATCGGGATCGGCCTCGTCGGCGGGGCACTCCTCGGCGCGGCGATCGGCGCCCTGCTCGATCCGCCCAAGGGCCGCACACCTCGAGACGCGTCGGTAAGGACCGTCGGACCGGCGATGGCGGGCGGCCTGGTGGGGGCATCGATCGGAGGCTTCCTGCCCGCGATCATCGATGGATCGGCTCCCGACCTGACGGTAGGCATCATCCTCGCGGTGGCTGTGGGTGGCGGTCTCGGATGGGCGCTCGCCGCCGTCGTCGGATGGATGTCGTCCCGTAGCGCCCCCGCACCCTCGACGAAACAACGATGGATCCTCGCGTTCGCGGCCGCCTCGATCGTGCCCTGGGGTATCGGCATCGTCATGTCGATCGAGGCGAGGTCCTTCGGACCCTCCATCGACGAGCTCTCACGGTGGGACCGGTCGTTGCTGCCCTACGCCGAGGTTGCGTTCGCGATCGACACCGCGCTGGCTGTGTTGACGATGATCGCCGTCGCGTTCCGGACGCAAGAGGGGGCCGGCGCTCAGCAGGGAGTTCAGGTTCCCTGAGGAGCGCCGGCCCCCGAACGGCGTCACGCGTCAGCCGAGGAGCCGCACGAGAGTCGTTCAGCCGACCTTGCGAGCCTCGACCGTGATCTCGAGCCCGACCTTCTTGCCGACCAACAGGCCGCCCGTCTCCACGGCCACGTTCCAGGTCAGGTCCCAGTCCTCGCGGTTCAGCTCGGCCTTGGCCGAGGCGCCGAAGATCGTGGTGCCCTGCATGTCCGGACCCCAGCCGTCGAACTCGCCTTGGAGCGTGATGGGCTTCGTCACGTCCTTGATCGTGAGGTCGCCGAAGAGCTCGAAGTCGTTGCCACCCGTGTGACGGACGCCGGTGCTCGTGAAGGTCATCACCGGGAACGCCTCGGCGTCGAAGAAGTCGCCGCTCCGGAGGTGCTCGTCGCGCTGCTCGGTGTTCGTCTGGATGCTCGCGGTCTTGATCTCCACCGTCACCGAGGAGTCGTCCAGCGAGTCGCCGACGATGATCGAGCCGTCGAAGTCGGTGAAGCGGCCGCGCATGCGGGTGAGCATGTGGCGGGCCACGAACTCCACCTGGGTGTGGGTCATGTCGAACTCGTACGTGCCGGCGGGCGGCAACGAGACGCCGTCGATCTCGCGGGTCGAGATCTCGCGGGCTTCCTGGGACATGTGGTGCCTCCTTCGTTTCGAGCCGCTCACCCTCGTGGAGCGGCCTACGTGGTAACTAACAGAACCTAAGGTACTCTATATTCCAGAGTTCCTCAAGTTCACGAAGTTACTCACCGAAACCTATGCAATCCCACACTCCCAGCTTAGGATGGACACCATGCAGCAGACGCCCGCCGAAGACTCCCCCATGTGCCAGCACTTCCAGCGTGCGGCCGACCTGCTCGGCAAGCGCTGGAACGCGATGATCGTGCGCGCGCTTCAGTCCGGCGCCGTGCGCTTCTCGGACATCAAGACGGGGATCCCTCACATCTCGGACGGCCTGCTGTCCGAGCGGCTGAAGGAGCTCGAGAACGAGGGAATCGTCACGCGCGACGTCACACCCAGCACCCCCGTGCTGATCGAATACCACCTCACCGACCGGGGCCGTGACCTGGGCACCGTGATGGATGAGCTCGGCAAGTGGGCCGAGCGCTGGTCGAGCGCTTCCGTCTAGACGCCTACCCCATCGCCTCGTCGGCGATCGAGAGCACCTCGTCGATGATCGCGAAGCCCTCGCCGAGCTGGTCCTCCGTGATGCACAGAGGTGGGTTCGTCATCACATGGTTGAACCGCACCATCGTGAAGAGGCCACGGTCGAGCAGGGCACGGTTCACCTTCTGCATCGTCTCGTTCAGCACGTTGAAGGGCGACATCGGCTCGAGCGTGTCGCGGTCCTTCACGAGCTCGAGCACCCCGAACAGACCGATGTTGCGCACGCGCCCCACGCTCGGATGCTTGTCGGCGAGCTCGGCGTGGTGGCGAGCCATCACCTCGCCCATCCGCTTGGCGTTCCCGACCAGGTCGTCCTCCTCCATGACCTCGATCGCGGCGAGCGCCGCGGCACAGCTCAGCGGGTGCGAGTTGTAGGTGAGTCCGCCCCAGAAGACATGCTCGTCGAAGAACGAGGCGATCGCCGGGCTGATCGCGAGTGCGCCGAGCGGCAGGTACGACGACGTGAGCCCCTTCGCCGTCGACATCAGATCGGGCACGACGTCCCAGTGGTCGACGGCGAACCATTCGCCGGTACGCCC